>CALQFM020000007.1 GCA_943329845.2 Candidatus Kuenenia stuttgartensis
CAAGCACCCGGTCGCGCAAATCCTGCGAGTAGCTCTGCCCTGATCGCCAACCCATCGCCGCCTCCTTCGTGACGGCATCCTATGAATCACACGATCACACGGTTGGGAATCCCCTAAGTGATTCCGCTCAACGTGAGGGCGCTCTAGCTCTTGGCCTTGGCCCACACGAAGCGTTCGACGATCGGCCGTTCCAGGCCCATGCGCTTCATCTCGGCGGGCAGGCGGCCGGTGACCAGAAGAAAGCACATATTGAGGTCGCCGACGGCGCTCCACAGCGGGTTCTTGGCGATGGTGGGATGGTTGCCCTCGATCAGATAGTGGCTCCCGAAGGCGAGCGTCAGGGCGAGCAGGATGCCGGCGGGCGCCACCAGCGGCATGCCGATCCCGATAGCGGTGAAGACTCCGATGGCCCCGATGGTGGACGCGACCAGATGGAAACGCTGCGTCCACTTGCCGCGATGCGCGCCAAGGTAAATGGGCCAGAAGTCGCGGTAGCGTCCCATCGAATACTCCTCGTTTGGATCGGTCCGGCTGCGGCTCCCCCGACCGCGCCGGGTATCGATGTTAGCGGGGAGATTACGATCGGGATACCCAATTCCGTCCATTGTTCGATTTTGTACATAACTGTCGAACGGACCGATCAGGCGAGATCATGAATGCAGGGCGTATGCCATCAGCAGCGGCATGGTGGCGAAGGACAGCGCCGTCGAGATGATGACCGTGCCGGCGACCTCCTCGGCGTGGTCGCCGTAGCGCGCGGCGAACAGGTAGTTGAACACCGCCGGCGGCATGCTGCACATGATGATCACCACGCCCGCGACGGGGCCGGTCAGCGAGAATGCCCAGATCAGGCCCGCGCCGGTCACGAATCCGATGCCGAGCCGCAGGAGCGAGACGATCAGGCTGTTGCGCAGGCTGACCACCTTGAGCCGTGCCAGCGACACGCCGAGGGTGATCAGCATCATCGGGATCGAGATATCGCCCAGCAGCTTGGTGGTATTGTAGAGCCAGCCGGGCAGCGGCAGCCAGCCGGCGAGGAACACCAGCGACGCGAGCGAGGCGTAGATCACCGGCGAGCGCAGCATCTGCCGGGCCGAGAACCGGCCCGAGGCGATCCACGGTGCCAGGGTGAACTGCGAGGTCGCGGCGACGATAAAGAAGCCGATGCCGAGCCCCACGCCCACCTCGCCGAACGCGAACAGGCACAGCGCCAGGCCCATGTTGCCGTTGTTGGGGAACATGATCGGGGCGACGGTCGCGGTCAACGGCAGCTTCAGCAGCTTCGCCGCCGCGTAGCCGGAGAGGCCGAAGATGGCGATGGACAGCGCGGCGAAGCCGGCGATGGCGCCGAACGTCGCGATAGGCTCGGTCAGCGACGCCACCCGGCTGAAGATCAGGCAGGGCGAGGTGACGTTCACCAGCAGCGCCGTCACCAGCAGGGTGTCGAACGGCTGCTCCATCTTGGCCCACAGGAAACCCAGTGCCGCGATCAGGAACACCGGCGCGATGATCGAGAAGACCTCGGCTAGCATGCGCGCGCGGTCATATGGCGGCAGCCTCGACGCTCACCGGCGCGGTGATCCGCAGCAGGGTGAGCTGGTTGCGGCGCTTCTGCAGCACCTCGAACTTGTAGCCGCCGAACTTGAACGTCTGGCCGGCCTCGGGAATCGTCTGCGCCGCGTGGATGACGTAGCCGGCGATGGTCGTGGCGTGCTCGTCGGACAGTTCCCAGTCCATGGCGCGGTTGAGGTCGCGGATGGTGGTCGTGCCGTCGACGATCAGCCTGCCGTCCGCCTGCGGCCGGATGCCGCTCTGCGGCAGGTCGTGCTCGTCGGCGATGTCGCCGACGATTTCCTCCAGGATGTCCTCGAGGGTGACGAGACCCTTCAGCACGCTGTACTCGTCGATCACCAGCGCGAAATGCGACCGGCGGGCCCTGAAGGCGTTGAGTTGCTCGCGCAGCGTGGCGGTCTCGGGAACATACCAGGGCGGCAACATGGTGGCCTCGACCTGCTCCATGCTGAGCGTCCCGTGCTGGCGGCGCAGGGCGCGCAGCAGCGCCTTGGTGTGCAGGACGCCGATGATGTTCTCGGGATTGTCCCGCCACAGCGGAATGCGCGTGTAGGGGCTCGCCACGACCTCCTCGACGATGGCCTCGGGGCCGATGGCCGCGTCGATCATCTTCATGTTGCGGCGGTGGACCATGACCTCGGACACCTCCAGCTCGTCGAGGTCGAGGACGCTGCCCAGCATGTCGCGGTGGGTTTTCACCAGGTGCCGGTTGTCCTGCTGGTCGATGGCGCCGCGCACCACGTCCTGCACCGACAGCACCGGCTGGTCGGCCTCCATACGCAGGCCGAAAAGCTGCAGCATGCCGCGCATCAGCTTCTGGCAGACTACGGTGACCGGCGAGAGCAGGCTGACCAGCATCTCCATGGACGGCGCCAGCGCCAGCGCCGCCCGGTCGGCCTGGCGCACGACCAGCGTCTTGGGCACCACCTCGGCCAGCAGGATCACCAGCACGGAGACCAGCGGCGCGGCGATCAGCAGCGCGTAGGGCCCCCAGAAGCTGGCGAACAGGCCGGTCGCCAGCGCCGTCGCCATGATGATCACCAGCGTGTCGCCCAGCAGGATGGCGCCCGCCAGCCGCTCGGCGTTCTTCTGCAGCCGCTCGACGCACCGGGCGCGCTCGTTGCCGTCGCGCGACAGCTTCTGGATGCGCCGGCGCGAGGCGGCGTTGAGTGCGGTCTCGGTGGCCGAAAAATATGCTGACACCGCTAGCAGGACGATGATGGCCAGCACGGTGATGGATGCGGCCATCGACATGGATCAGGCCGCTTGCAACGCGTCGTTCAGCATGTCCTCGACGGCGGCGGCGTCGACATCGCTGGTCAGGAACGCATCGCCGATGCCGCGCGCCAATACGAAGGTGATCTTGCCGTCCTTCACCTTCTTGTCCTGGGCCATGTGGCCGATCAGGGTGCGTGCGTCCATGCGTGCGCCGGCGATGTCGGCGGGCGAGGCGGGCAGGCCCAGCCGCCGCAGATGGTTGCGCACCAGCGCCGGCGCCTGTCGGTCGCACAGGCCGAGCCGGGCCGACAACTCGAACGCCAGCACCATGCCGATGGCGACGCCCTCGCCGTGCAGCAGCCGGTCCGAATAGCCGGTCTCGGCCTCGAGCGCGTGGCCGAAGGTGTGGCCCAGGTTCAGCAGCGCGCGGTCGCCGGTCTCGAACTCGTCGGCGGCCACCACCTCGGCCTTCGCGCGGCAGCTCGTGGCGATGGCATAGGCGCGGGCGTCGGGATCGCCCGCCATCACCTCGGCGCCGTGCGCCTCCAGCCAGTCGAAGAACGCGACGTCGCGGATCAGGCCGTATTTCAGCACCTCGGCATAGCCCGCGCCCAGCTCGCGGCGGGGCAGGGTGTCGAGCACCCCGGTGTCGGCAAGCACCAGGCTGGGCTGGTGGAAGGTGCCGACAAGGTTCTTGCCGTGGCGTGTGTTGATGCCGGTCTTGCCGCCCACCGAGCTGTCCACCTGTGACAGCAACGTGGTCGGGACCTGGATGAAGCCGATGCCCCGGCGCAGGATGCTGGCGGCGAAACCGGTCAGGTCGCCGATGACCCCGCCGCCCAGCGCGATCACCCGGTCGCGGCGCTCCAGCCTGGCGTCGAGCATGGCGCCGAGCAGCTCTTCCAGGTGGTCGAAGCTCTTGGTCTTTTCTCCGGCCGGCAGCACGTGGACGCCGGACTCGATGCCCGTCAGGTCCAGCGCCCCCCGCAGCGTGTCGAGGTGAATCCCGGCCACATTCTCGTCAGTGACAATGAAGGTTCTGGGGCGCTTCAGGAACGGCCCGATCAGGTCGCCGGCGGCGCGCACCAGGCCGGTGCCGACAATGATATCATAGGACCTGTCGCCCAGGCCGACAGTGACGCTTTCATGGATCATGCTGACGCGGCCCGACGGTTCTTGAGCGCTTCGACGACGGCCTCGACCACCGCTTCATGGGGGCCGTCGTGACTCTCCACATGGATGTCGGCCTCTGCATAGAACGGATTCCGCTTCTCCGCCAGATCGCGAAGGATGGTTTCCGGATCGCCCTGCGACAGGAGCGGCCGCGTATCGCGCTTGCCGACCCGGGCGACCAGCGTCTTGATGTCGGCCTTGAGCCAGACCGAGACGCCCGCTTCCTTCACCCGTTGGCGGGTTTCCGCGTTCATGAACGCGCCGCCACCCGTCGCCACCACCTGCGGCGGCCCGGCCATCAGGCGGCAGATCACCCGGCGCTCGCCCTCGCGGAACGCCGCCTCGCCATAGCACTCGAAGATGTCCTTGATGGAACAGCCCGCCGCCTTCTCGATCTCGGCGTCGGCATCGACAAAGGTAACGCCCAGGCGCTTCGCCAGGCGGCGCCCGATCGTGGTCTTTCCGGCACCCATCAGGCCAACCAGGACGATGGATTTTTCCAGCTGAACGGGCGGCGGAACGTCGGCCGTGCCCTCGTCGTTAACCTTGTCCATGTGCTTCAATGCATCTCGTTTCGGCGTATGTTATATGCATTCGCCTCGGAAATCAGCCTTGCAGGCAACAAAGGAGAGAGCCGCTCTTGAACAAGATTCGCAGCCTCGCTATCGCGCTCGTCATCCTCGTCGTTCTGGCCGGCGCCGGCCTCGCCTTCCTGCAGTTCTGGGATCCGCCCGCACCCTCGGCCGAGGTGGAAAAAGACCTGCCCAATGAAACGCTGCAGAAGTAGCCGGCGCATCATGCACCGGTTTACGCTGGCGGCCGTGGCGCTTCTGGCGGCCACGGCCCCTGCCTGGGCGCAGTTCGACCCGACGGTGGTTCCAAGCCAGCCGGCCAAGCCAGCGCCGTTGCCCGAATCGGCGGTGCAGCAGGCCCCGCTCGACGCCGCGCAACCTGGCGACCAGCTGCCGGCGCAGGGCGTCTACCAGCAGGGACTGGATTCGCTGGACCCGTCGTCACCGGGCATTCTCACCCAGGCCAATGGCGGCTTCCCCGGCACCATGTGGCAGGGAAGCGACCGGCGCGCCCTTGTGGCGCTGATGCCGCGCATGCCGATCGGCAAGGGCTCGCCCGCCATGCGCTCGCTGGCCGAGCGCCTGTTGCTCAGCGAGGCGCAGGTGCCGGAGGGGGGCTCCAAAAACATCTATGACGTGTTCCAGGCCCGCGTCGACCGGCTGGTCGCGGCAGGCTACGGTGCCGAGATCGCCGACCTGTTCGGCCGCGTCCCCGACAAGATTCCTGGAGCGGCCCTGGCCCACGCACGCGTCGATGCGCTGTTGCTGGCGGGTAGCGCCGACGCGGCCTGCGATGAGGCGTTGAACGCCAACCAACGCAGCGAAGAGGCGTCGTGGCTGGAGACGGTCGCTTACTGCAAGCTGCTCAAGGGCGACGCGAACGGCGCTGGTTTCACCGCCGACATGCTGCGCGAGACCGGCGCGGGAGATCCCGATTTCTTCGCGCTGCTGGGCTGGCTCAGTCAGCCGGCAGAAGCACGCGGCGACAAGCCCAAGCTGGCCAACAGCGTGCCTCTGACGCCGCTCAAGCTGGCGATGCTGAAGGCATCGGGCAGTGAGGTCGCCGTTGCGACGCTGGAGCAGGCGAGCCCCATCGTGCTGGTCGCCGTGGCCAACGACAAGGATCTGCCCTCCGAGGTCAAGCTGGAGGCGGCCGAACGCGCCGCCCGCAGCGGCGCCATCGGCGCCAGGGATCTGGCGGCGGCTTATGCGGGTGTGACGCTGAATGCGCCGGATCTGGTCGACCCCGTCACCGCGGCGGCAGGCCAGCCCGGCGGCCGCGGTGGCGCGCTGCTCTATCAGGCCGCCATGCAGGCGCCCGATGCCGTGACCAAGCTGAAAATCCTCCAGGCGATCTGGGCGCGGGCCAAGGCGGACGGCAGCTATCTGCTGGCGGCGCGCGTCAACGCCGAGGCGACGAAGTCACTGCTGCCGGCGCCCGCCGCGCCCGAACCGGCGGCGCCGCCGCCCGAAGCGGCCGAGCCGGCGCTCGAAGACGCGCCCCTGTCGCTGGTGCCGGACGCCGCCGTGGTCGAACCGCCGCCCGCGCCCGAACCGGTCGAAATACCGCAAGAGCTGGTGGCCGCGGCGCCGGACATCGTCCGAGCCCTGCTGGCGGCCGGAGAGGTCGAGGTGGCCCGCGCGTGGTATGCCATTATCGATGACCAGGCCTCGGGCGGCGACGCCAATGCCACGGTGACCCAGGCCCAGCTCTGGCCGCTGATGGTGGTGGCCGATCCCGAAAGTCACTTCGACGAACCGTTGTTCGACGGCTGGTGGCGCAAC
Source organism: Candidatus Kuenenia stuttgartensis (assembly GCA_943329845.2). Lineage (GTDB taxonomy): Bacteria > Pseudomonadota > Alphaproteobacteria > SMXS01 > SMXS01 > RI-34. Next base: position 6,321 of record CALQFM020000007.1, read on the forward strand.
CAGTCGTCCCTGGGCAGTGCCGATCGCTCGCGGCGGGGCACGGTGCTGATGGCGGTGCTGGAAGGCCTTGGCCAGTCGGTGCCGCAGGCCTTCTGGGGCGGCCTCTATATGGGCGCCGAAGCCGCCGACGTGCGGATGCCGCCGCTGCCCGTATGGCGCGGCCTGAACGCCGCCGCGCAAGCCGGACGGCTCGGCGAGACCGTGCTGCTGTCGCTGGTGATCCTGGGCGATCCCGGACCCGGCAAGGCCAACCCGGCGGTGCTGGCCGACGTGCTGAAGGCGCTGTCGAAGGTCGGGCTGGAGCACGACGCCCGGGCGCTGGCGCTCGAAGCGCTTATTGATTCCGGCTTCTGAGGAGGCGCCGCGGATGGCTGGCGATCCCTACCTGATCGAAGCCTTCCTGGAGATGATGGCCGCAGAACGCGGCGCCGCGCTCAATACGCTGGAAGCCTATCGCCGCGACCTGTCAGACTTCGGCGAGTTCGCCGCGCGGCGCGGCGGGCTGAAGGCGACGGACACCGAAGCGATCCGCGCCTATCTGGCCCGGCTCGACGACGCTGGCTTCGCGCCGCGCACCGCGGCCCGCCGGCTGTCGGCGCTGAAGCAGTTCTTCCGGTTCATGTATGCCGACGGCATGCGCGCCGACGATCCGGCCGCCTCGCTGGAAGGTCCCAAGCGCGGGCGCACCCTGCCCAAGGTGCTCAGCGTATCCGAGGTCGACCAGCTGATGCAGGCGGCCCAGGCGCGCATGGCGGCGGCGGAGTCGCCGCGCAGCATCCGGCTCGTCGCGCTGCTCGAGGTGATCTACGCCACCGGCCTGCGCGTCTCCGAGCTGGTCAAGCTGCCGGTGTCGTCGGCGCGGGGCGACGCGCGCGTCATGCTGGTCACGGGCAAGGGCGGCCGCGAGCGGATGGTGCCGCTGAGCCCGCCGGCCAAGGCCGCCATGACCGAATACCTGAAGGTCCGGCCCAGGTTCCTTGCACAGGCCGGCACGCGCGGCACGGCCTATCTGTTCCCGTCGCGCGGCAAGGCCGGCCATTTGACCCGCGTGCGCTTCTTCCAGCTGCTCGACGAACTCGCCGTCGAGGCCGGGATCGATCCGCGCCGTGTCAGCCCGCATGTGCTGCGCCATGCCTTCGCCAGCCACCTGCTCAACAACGGCGCCGACCTGCGCTCGGTGCAGCAGATGCTGGGGCACGCCGACATCAGCACCACCCAGATCTACACCCATGTTCTGGAGGAGCGGCTGCAGGCGCTGGTGCGCGACGGCCACCCGCTGGCCAAGGCGACCTGAACGAAGGGCAGGGTTGCCGTCCGCTCGATTGACTCGCCTTGATGCGCTGGATAGCGTGCCGGAGAATTCAGCAGCCCACCCAGAAGAGGCGATCATGGCATTTCTTCCCGTCGAACAGGCCCCGGCCCGCATCAACCGCAGCGAGCTGGCCGTGCCCGGCTCCAACTCCCGGTTCCTCGAGAAGGCGGCCCAGTCGGACGCCGATGTCGTGTTCCTCGACCTGGAAGACGCGGTCGCCCCGGACGACAAGGAGCGCGCCCGCAAGCTGGTGATCGACGCCATCAACGATCTGGACTGGGGCCGCAAGACGGTCTCGGTGCGCATCAACGCCACCGATACCCACTACATGTACCGCGACGTGGTCGACCTGATGGAGAACGCCGGCGAGCGGCTCGACCTGATCATGCTGCCCAAGGTCGACGTGCCCGAGGATGTCTACGCCCTCGACATGCTGTGCACCCAGATCGAGACCGCCAAGGGCCGCAAGAAGCGCGTCGGCTTCGAGCTGATCATCGAGACCGCGCGTGGCCTGATGAACATCGACGCCATCGCCGGCGCGTCGAAGCGCAACGAATCGCTGCATTTCGGCGTCGCCGACTTCGCCGCCTCGATGAAGATGCGCACCACGCAGATCGGCGGCCCGCACCCGGATTACGTGGTGCTGTCCAACGCCGACGAGGGCGGCAAGCGCGACACCTACTGGGGCGACATGTGGCACTACGCCATTGTCCGCATGGTGGTCGCGGCCCGTTCGCACGGCCTGCGCCCCATCGACGGCCCGTTCGGCGACTTCTCCGATCCGGACGGCTACCGCGCCCAGGCCAACCGTGCCGGCGTGCTGGGCTGCGAGGGCAAGTGGGCGATCCATCCGTCGCAGGTGACCCTGGGCAACGAACTGTTCAGCCCGTCCGAGGTCGAGGTCACCAAGGCCAAGCGCATCCTGGAGGCCATGGTCATCGCCCAGAAAGAGGGCCGCGGCGCCGTCGCGCTCGACGGCAAGCTGATCGACCTGGCGTCGATCCGCCAAGCCGAGGTACTGATCGCGACCGTCGAAAAGCTGAAGGCGCTGTAAGCGTCGCATGTTTTGGGGCCGCCGTCCCGGGATGCCGGGGCGGTGGCTTTTTATAGCCGTGAGGCTGTAGGAGACTACTCCGCTGCCTGGCTCGCCTGTTCGGCCGCGTGGTCGATGGCGCGCAGCAGCATGTCGGTTTCCTGCGCCCCGACCATCACCTGCCGCTGGTCGATGATGAAACAGGGAACGCCGGAGACGCCCATGCGGCGGGCGACGGTTTCCTCGCGCAGCACCAGTTCCCGGTCGGCGTCGCCGGCCAGCAGCTTGGCGACCACGCCTGAGTCCATGCCGGCTTCTTTCGCCACCTTTACCAGCACGGCAGGATCGCCGATGTCCGCGCCTTCCATGAAATACGCCCGAAACAGCCCCTCAATCACCGCGTCCTGCACGCCGGCGGTGTGGGCCCAGTGGTTCAGGCGGTGGGAATCGAGTGTGTTGGGAAGCCGCTTCTGCTTCTCCAGCGAGAACTCCAGGCCTTCTTCCTTGGCCGTGGCCTGGACTACCTTGTAGACGCCCTTGGCCTGGTCGGTGCCGCCGAACTTGGCCTGCATGTACGCCTTGCGGTCATAGCCTTCGCGCGGCGTGTCCGGGTTGAGCTGGTAGGGCCGCCAGATCACGTCGAACGCGATATCCGGTCGCGCGGCGATCGCCTTCTCGAGGCGCCGCTTGCCGATGTAGCACCAGGGACAGATGGAATCCGAGATCACGTCTATTTGCATGAAATCACCATACGCCCGGCGTCCGGGCCGTGTGAGTCAAAATTCGCCACATAGGCGGTGCGCGAACGCACGAGATGCCCGATCCGGGTTAGCAAGTTGGGGTGGTTTCGGGTACAAGACGTGCTCCGGCATCAAGCGGCCGCCCATGCAAAACGTTCGGGCGCGCGCAGCGTTCCTTTGAAACGAACAGGGTTCGTAACGATATCCACATCATGGAAGCAGTCCTGGAATTCGAAAAGCCCATCGCGGAACTCGAAAGCAAGATCCGTGAATTGAAGCGCCTCTCCGACGGCGGCGGGGTGAATGTGGTCGATGAGGTGGTCCGCCTCGAAGGCAAGCTGGAACAGCTGCTGCGCCAGACCTACAAGGACCTCAATCCCTGGCAGAAGACCCAGGTGGCCCGGCATCAGCGCCGGCCGCATTTCGGCGACTATCTCGAGGGCCTGTTCACCGACTACACGCCGCTCGCGGGTGACCGCGGCTTCGGCGACGACCAGGCGATCCTGGGCGGCCTGGCGCGGTTCCGCGGCGAGGCGGTGCTGGTCATGGGCCACGAGAAGGGCAGGGACACGGAAACCCGCCTGAAGCACAATTTCGGCATGGCCCGGCCCGAGGGCTACCGCAAGGCGGTGCGCCTGATGGAGCTGGCCGACCGCTTCCGCCTGCCGCTGATCACGCTGGTGGATACTGCCGGCGCCTATCCTGGTGTCGGCGCCGAGGAGCGCGGCCAGGCCGAGGCCATCGCCCGGTCGACCGAGGCATGCCTCAATCTGGGCGTGCCGCTGATCGCCTGCATCGTCGGCGAGGGCGGCTCGGGTGGCGCGGTGGCGCTGGCGGCCGGCAACCGGGTGCTGATGTTCGAGCACGCGATCTACTCCGTGATCTCGCCGGAAGGCTGCGCATCGATCCTCTGGCGCAGCCCGGACTTCGCGGAGGTCGCGGCCACGGCGCTGAAGCTGACCGCCCAGGATCTGAAACGGCTGAAGGTGATCGACGACATCGTCGCCGAGCCGCTCGGCGGCGCGCACCGCGACCCGGCCAAGGCCATCGACCGCTTGGGCACCGCCATCGCCGGCGCGCTCGATTCCCTGTCCGGCAAGAGTCCGGAGACGCTGCGCGACGAACGCCGGCGCAAATTTCTTGCGATGGGGACCGCCGGTGTCGCGTAACAGCATCCTTCTCATCCTCGCACTGCTCGGCGCGCCCGCCGCCGCGAACGCGCAGGTCGACATGTCGGCGCCGCCCTCCGACGCGCCGGCCGATCAGGCGGCACAGCCGCAGCGCGATCCGGTCATCACCATGTTCGACAATTTCTCGATCTCGGGCGTCGTGGCGGGGCTGTGCAAGCCGCCCGACGAGGCGACCATGGGCCGCTTCATGAGCAACCTCAGCGTCGTCCACCAGGTCACGATCAAGCAGATGCGTCAGCAGATGCCGGAAAAGTCGGCCAAGGAAATCTCGGATTTGCTGCTGAGCCGGATGCAGAACCTGAACCAGGTGGCGACCAGCGCCGTCCAGCAGAAGGGCTGCACCGACCCCGAGATCGTCAAGCTGGTCGACACCTTCACGGTCAACGCGTCGCTGGATCTCGCCAAGCAGCCATGAAGCCGCCATTCGCCATCGCCGTCGGTTGAGTGCACTGTCACCGGAATCCAGCCCATCCGGTGACGCCTTGCTAAGCCCGCCGGTCCGCTGCGCGACCGGTCGAATCCCGGAGCCGTTGGGCGCACCGTCAGTGAATTTCAGCAGCGCGAGGCCGCCCCGGCGAAAGCGCCCTACGCGTTGGCCAGCGCGCCGTGGCAGTGCTTGTACTTCTTGCCCGAGCCGCAGGGGCAGGGCGAGTTGCGTGCCACGCGGCCCCAGGTCTCCGGATCGCTCTTGTTGGCCGCGCGCACGTTCCGTAGGGCATCGAGCGTCATCTCGTTCTCGCCGGTGACCGGGTCCAGATGGGTCGCCTGGCCGCGCGGCGGCTCCCGGTAGTCTTCGGTCGGCGGCTCCTCGAAACGCAGCTCCACATGAGACATCAGCAGGGTGGTTTCGGTGCGCACCCGGCCCATCATGGCCTCGAACATCTCGAATGCCTCGCTCTTGTACTCGTTGAGCGGGTCGCGCTGGCCATAGGCGCGCAGGGTCACGGTCTGGCGCAGATGGTCGAGCTGCAGCAGATGGTCCTTCCACTGGCTGTCCACGGTCTGCAGCAGCATGTTCTTTTCCAGCCAGTTCATGGCCTTCGAGCCAAAGCGTTCCGCGCGTTCGGCCATGAAGCCGTCGACCAGCTTCTGCAGCCGCTCGCCGATCTGGACCTCGCTGAGGCCGTCTTCCTTCAGCCATTCGGCGAGGGGCGGCTCGATGTTGAAGACGCGGTGGAACTCCACCCGCAGGCCTTCCGTGTCCCACTGCTCGGGGAACGAGCGCGGCGGGATGTGCTGGTGCAGCACATGCAGCACGGTGTCCTCGCGCATGTCGGCGACGGTCTCGGAGACGTCCTCGGCTTCCATCAGCTCGCGGCGCTGCTCGTAGATCGCCTTGCGCTGGTCGTTCATGACGTCGTCGTATTTGAGCAGGTTCTTGCGGATGTCGAAGTTGCGCGCCTCGACCTTCATCTGCGCCTTCTCGAGCGCCTTGTTGATCCACGGATGGGTGATCGCCTCGCCCTCTTCCAGGCCCAGGCGCACCAGCATGCTGTCCATGCGCTCCGACCCGAAGATGCGCATCAGGTCGTCTTCCAGCGACAGGTAGAACTTGGAATGGCCCGGGTCGCCCTGGCGGCCCGACCGGCCGCGCAGCTGGTTGTCGATGCGCCGGCTTTCGTGGCGCTCGGTGCCGATGACGTAGAGGCCGCCGGAGGCCTTCACCCTGCCGCGCTCTTCCATCATCTCGGCGGTGATCGAGTCGCTCAGCCGCTTGCGCTCGGCCTCGTCCTCGACGCCCTCGAGTTCGGCGGCGATGCGCATCTCGATGTTGCCGCCCAGCTGGATGTCGGTGCCGCGGCCGGCCATGTTGGTGGCGATGGTGACGCCGTTCGCCCGGCCCGCCTGGGCGATGATGTAGGCTTCCTGCTCGTGATAGCGGGCGTTCAGCACGTTGTGCGTGATCTTGCGCTTCTTCAGCAGCTCGGACAGCAGCTCCGACTTCTCGATGCTGACGGTGCCGACCAGCACCGGCTGGCCGCGCTTGGTGCACTCCTCGATCTGGGTGATGATCGCGTCGTACTTCTCGCGCGCGGTCCGGTAGACCTCGTCGTTCTCGTCGATGCGCTGCACCGGCAGGTTGGTGGGAATCTCCACCACGTTCAGCTTGTAGATGTCGGCGAACTCGGCGGCCTCGGTCGAGGCGGTGCCGGTCATGCCCGACAGCTTGGGATAGAGGCGGAAGTAGTTCTGGAAGGTGATCGACGCGAGCGTCTGGTTCTCGTTCTGGATACGGACCTGTTCCTTCGCCTCCAGCGCCTGGTGCAGGCCCTCGGAAAAGCGGCGGCCTTCCATCATGCGGCCGGTGAACTCGTCGATGATGATGACCTTGTCGTCCTTGACGATGTAGTCCACGTCGCGGGTGAACATCTTGTGGGCGCGCAGGGCCTGGTTCACGTGATGCACGATCGACACGTTCTCGATGTCGTACAGGCTCCCGCCCTCGATCAGGCCGGCCTGCTTCAGGATCTGCTCCATATGCTCGGTGCCGGCTTCGGTGAGCACCACCGTCTTGGCTTTCTCGTCCTTCTCGATGTCCGTTTCGGTCAGGACGTCGATGTATTTGTTGATCGTCCGGTACAGCTCCGAATTGTCCTCGGTCGGACCCGAGATGATCAGCGGCGTGCGCGCCTCGTCCACCAGAATGCTGTCCACCTCGTCGACGATGGCGAAGTTGAACGCCCGCTGCACCATGGCGTCGAGCGAGAACTTCATATTGTCGCGCAGGTAGTCGAAGCCGAATTCGTTGTTGGTGCCGTAGGTGATGTCGCAGCCATAGGCGTAGCGGCGCTCGTCGTCGTCCAGGCCGTGGACGATGCAGCCCACGTCGAGGCCCAGGAACTTGAAGATCTGGCCCATCCACTTCGAATCGCGGCTCGCCAGGTAGTCGTTGACGGTCACCACGTGGACACCCTTGCCGCCGACGGCGTTCAGGTAGGTCGCCAGCGTCGACACCAGCGTCTTGCCCTCGCCGGTGCGCATCTCGGCAATGCCGCCATCGTGCAGCACCATGCCGCCGATGAGCTGTACATCGAAATGCCGCTGGCCCAGGACGCGCCACGCGGTTTCGCGCACCACGGCGAAGGCTTCGACCAGCAGGCTGTCGAGCGTCGCGCCGTCGTCGATCCGTTTGCGGAACTCGGCGGTCTTGGCGCGCAGCTGCTCGTCCGTCAGCGCCTTGATCTGCGGCTCGAGGGCGTTGATCGCCTGCACGCGCGGCGCATAGCCCTTGACGATGCGATCATTGGCCGAACCGAACAGCCGCTTGGCGAAGTTGCCTAGTCCGAGCATGCAAAACCCTACTTTCTCGCCCGATGAAGGAGCGACCCACACATCGGGGACACATAAGACCGGCATAGGGTTATGTCAATGAACCCTGGGCCGGCCGGCGATCTGGATTTGAAGGTAACGACGGATGCGGGCACAATGTTCGAGTCCACCAACGGGCGAGGGAAACAGCATGACCGATAATCAGACTGCACCACAGACCGGTTCGACAGATATGACCCTGGTTGCCTACATCTGCTACGCGGCGGCGGTCGTGGTCGGTGTATCGGGGATTGTCGGTGTCGTGATCGCCTACATGCAGCGGCCGCAGGACGCGGGCACGTGGAAGGAAAGCCACGACACCTGGCTCATCCGAACCTTCTGGTTCTGGCTTGCGGGAGCGGCCATCGGATGGATACTGGTGCCGGCTCTCGGTCTCGGCATTCTGGTGCTGATCGCCGTATACATCTGGTACATCGTGCGGCTGGTGAAAGGCTGGATGGCCTATGATAAGAAGCAGCCGATCGCCAAGCCCGACGACCTGCTCTTCGGCTGAGAGGCGGGCGTCCGGCCCCTAAGCGGGAACAACTGGTCAAGGAGTTGAATGAATGGTCGCGACGACCCTGTCTCCGCTTGCCCCCGAGGGTTTCCCCTTGCTGCCGCCAATCGCTGGCGTGCGGCTGGGCACCATCGCGGCCGGTGTGAAATACAAGGACAGGCCCGATGTCACCTTCGTGACCTTCCCCGAGGGCACGGTCGTCGCCGGCGTGTTCACACGCTCGCTGACGCCGGGCGCGCCGATCCTGTGGTGCCGCGATGCGCTCATGGCGTCGGGCGGCCGGACGCGGGCGCTGGTGGTGAACGCGGGCAACTCCAACGTGTTCACCGGCGACGAGGGATACAATGCGTCGGCCGAGACCGCGAAGGCGGCGGCCCGGCTGTTGGGCTGCGCGGCCGAGGACGTGATGATCTCCTCGACCGGCGTCATCGGCGTCCCGCTGCCCTACGAGAAGATCGTGGCCGCGCTGCCGTCGGTCGCCCTGTCCGAAGACAGGTGGGAACCCGCGGCGCGCGGCATCATGACCACTGACACCTTTCCCAAGGGTGCATCCGCCACGGCTGTTATCGGCGGCGTGACGGTGACCATCAACGGCATCGCCAAGGGCTCGGGCATGATCGAGCCCAACATGGCGACCATGCTGGCCTATGTGGCGACCGACGCGGCCATCGGCCGGGATGCGCTGGACGCGGTGCTGCGCGACGTCAACGAACGCAGCTTCAACGCCATCACCGTCGATAGCGACACGTCGACGTCCGACACGCTGCTGCTGTTCGCGACCGGCGGCGCGGGCAACGCGCCGGTAACCGACGCGGACGACCCGGCGCTGGCCGACTTCAGGATCAAGCTGGAGGCCGTGATGGGCGACCTGGCCCGGCAGGTGGTGCGGGACGGCGAGGGCGCGCAGAAATTCATCACCGTCACGGTGGACGGTGCCGAGGACGACGCGGCCGCCAAGCGCGTGGCCAAGATGATCGCCAACTCGCCGCTAGTGAAGACCGCCATCGCCGGCGAGGACGCCAACTGGGGCCGCATCGTCATGGCGGTCGGCAAGTCCTACGAGCAGGTCGACCCCAGGCGGCTGAAGGTCACCTTCGGCGGCCAGGTGCTGACCGAGAACGGCCGGGTGCGTCCCGGATATGACGAGGACGAGCTGACCCGGCATCTGAAGGGCAGGGAGATCGACATCGAGGTCGACCTGGCCGTCGGCCGCGGCACCGCAACGGTGTGGACCTGCGACCTGACGCACGGCTACATCGCCATCAACGCCGACTACCGCAGTTGATCCCCATACGCCGCCGCATCGAGACCGACCGACTCCTGCTGAGGCCCTACAAGCGCGCCGACTTGCCATTCATCCCGGCGCTGATCGGCGACTGGGAAGTGACGCGCTGGCTGTCGCGCGCGCCCTATCCCTATACGGACAAGGATGCGCGGGACTGGCTCGGCATCTCGCGGCGCATCCGCTGGTGGCGGCGCGGGCTGCCCTATGTGGTGACCCGGCGCCAGGATGGCGCCGTGATGGGCGGCGTCGGCGTGAGCTTCGACGACAACGAGGTCGGCTACTGGCTGGGCCAGCCGTTTTGGGGAAATGGCTATGCGACAGAGGCCGTTAGGGGGATTTCAGAATGTGCTTTCTCGCATTACGGGCTTGGCCACCTCTGGGCCGGCGTGATGCAGGGGAACGACCGCTCGTGCCGGGTGCTGGAGAAGGCCGGCTTCGAATGGAAGGGCATGCGCCGCTACCGGCTGCGTGACGGCGAGGGCGACGTGCATCATTACCGGCTGGAACGCGAATCCTGGAGCTTCGCCCCATGAGCGAGTCGAAACCGATTGTTCTGGTTGCCGCCGTGGCGCTGGTGGACGTGGACGGCCGCGTGCTGATCGCCCAGCGGCCCGAGGGCAAGTCGATGGCCGGGTTGTGGGAATTCCCCGGCGGCAAGGTCGAGCCCGGCGAAACGCCGGAGGCGGCGCTGATCCGTGAGCTGGAGGAGGAACTGGGCATCCAGACCTGGGCGAGTTGCCTGGCGCCGTTCACCTTCGCCTCGCACACTTACGAGAACTTCCACCTGCTGATGCCGCTGTTCGTCTGCCGCAAATGGGAGGGGACGGCCATCGCCCGCGAGCACACGGCGCTGAAGTGGGTACGGGTCGCCCGGTTGTCCGACTATCCCATGCCGCCCGCCGACGTGCCGCTGGTCGCCATGCTGAGAGATCTGTTGTGACGCCGAGGCGCTGGGTTGTCCGCCTGCTGGGCGGCATCGCCGGCGCCGTCCTGCTCTACTGGGTGGTCGCCGCCGCGGCGATGTTCATCCCAATTAATAGAAATTTCATCCAAACACCTCAAGGCATAGAGGTTTTTCTCTCATCCAACGGCATCCACGTCGACCTTGCCCTCCCGGTGGCCAATGACGTCAAGGACTGGCGGGCAGAAGGCCTCGTGATCCTTCCGGACACGGCCTATCTCGCATTCGGCTGGGGCGAGCGGGACTTCTACCTTCAGGTCCCGACCTGGGCCGATTTCCGCATCACAACCGGCGTGAACTCGCTGTTGTGGCGACCGGCTCTGATGCATGTCAGCGAGCTGCGATCCCCGCGGCAAGACGCCATAAGGCTCACCATCTCGGAAGCGCAGTATGCGAGGCTGGTGCGCGCCATCCGGATGGGTTTCGCGCCAGGCCCGGTGCGGATACTGCCCGGGAAAGGCTATGGTCCCAGAGATAATTTCTATGAAGGTGCAGGGGCTTACAGAATGTTCATGACCTGCAACCAGTGGACGAACCGCGCGCTTGCCGATGCCGGCGTGCGCGCGGTCCTGTGGTCGCCCCTGCCGTTCGGCGTGATGCGCCGCTAGGTTGCCAGTGTTGGCTTGCCGATATCGAGCGAGGCCAGATGTTTGGGCAGCTCCGGTTCGGGCACGTTGGTGAGATCCTTGCCCAGCTCCGCGCGCAGGCGGGCGGCGATGTGGCCGTTGGAGAGCTTGCGGATTTCGCCCAGCGTCCGCGGCGCGGCCACCAGGAACAGGTCGTCGAATTTCCCGTTCAGGGCGGCGGCGTCGAGATATTCAACCAGATCCTTGACGAATTTGTGCTTTTCCATGTTCTGTGGATCGCTGTGCGGTTCGATACTCGAGCGCCGTGGGCCGGCGCTCGAGAAACTGCGGCCGGGTCTGTCGCTGACCAGGTCCTGCGTGAGCCGCCGGGCCGCCCCGGAATCCAACTCGCCGACCAGCTTGAGTTTCAGTCCGGAGCCGGACGTCGAATAGATCCGCGCCTTGGCGCTGTCCGCGATCGCGATCCACGACTTGATCGTCTTTCCATGCATGTCGCACCTAACCCTTTGTCGTTACTAAAAAACGTACATCGGTGCCGTTAGGGGCGCTTCCATGGCCGGGGTGAGGCTTTTTCCCCGGTCGACTGTTCTTGAGTGCCCAGGACCTGGGCGAGGCGCATTGTAGCACTGCCGGGCGCCAGTGGCTTCTGCTGACTTTCGTGCGGCGCCCAGCCGGTCAGGAAGACGATATCGAAGGTGGCGGGGATACGCCCGTCCGGCCGCGCGTAGAGATCGTGGTAGGCTTCCACTGCGGCGAACAGCGTGCGGCGCTTCAGCGGCGCCTTGTGGCGCGCTAACACGGCATTGGCCTCACCCATCCCCTGGAGGTCGCGCATCAGGCTGAAGGCGTCGGCGTAGTCCACTGTAATCCTTTCCACATCGGCCACCGGCAGCGCGAAACCGGCCCGCTGCAGCAGGCCGCCGGCATCGCGAATGTCGGCGAAGGGGGAAACCCGTGGCGCGACACCGGGTTCCACCGCCAACTCGGCCTGCATCATGGCCTGGCGGAGTTCTGTCAGGGTGTCGCCGCCCAGCATGGCGGCCAGGAACAGGCCATCGGGCTTGAGCGCGCGGTTGAGCTGGATCAGCGCGCCGGGCAGGTCGTTCACCCAGTGCAGCGACAGCGCCGAAACCGCCAGGTTGAACGACTCCTCGGCGAACGGCAGCAGCTCCTCGTCGGCGGCGACCCGCAGTCCGGGTGCCTGCGCAGTCATGCGCGGCGACAAGTCGGCCGAGACCAGCGTCCTTACGTCCGGCCGCGCCGCCAGCAGGCGACCCAGCGCCCCCGTGTGGCAGCCAAGGTCGAGCGCCACGGGGAACTCGCGGGCGATGTCGAGCAGCCGGTCGGCGATGCGGTCGGCGACCTCGGCCTTGAGGAACTCGAACCCGGCGAATGCGGCGGCGCGCTGGTCGCGGCGCTGCCGTACCAGGCGGCGGTCGAAGATCTCCATGGCGGTGCTCATCAGGGGTATATGGCACGGCTTTCGTCACCCGGAAAGTCTGATAGCATGGCGGTATGTTAGGGGCTGTTTCGCAGATCGGACGTCACGTGCTCGATGCGGTGTTCCCGCCGCAATGCCCCGTCTGTGCGGCCATCGTGCAGGAGCACGCCCAACTCTGTTCCGCGTGCTGGACCCAAATCCGCTTCATCGGCGCACCGCACTGTAGCTGTTGCGGCGTGCCGCTGGAGTTCGACGTGGGCGGCGATGCGCTCTGCCTGCAATGCCTGACCGACCGCCCGGCATTCGACCGGGCGCGCGCCGTGATGCTGTACGACGATTTCAGCCGCGGGCTGGTGCTGAAGTTCAAGCATGGCGACCGGCTCGACCCGGCGGCGGTGTTCGCCCGCTGGATGGCGCGGGCCGGCCGCGAACTGCTCGACGGCGCCGACATCATCGCGCCGGTGCCGCTGCACTGGACCCGGCTGCTGTCGCGCCGCTACAACCAGTCGGCCATCCTCGCCCGCCATATCGCCAAGGCCGGAGGGCCGGCGTTCGTTCCCGACCTGCTCACCCGCACCCGCCGCACGCCCAGCCAGGGCGCCCTGAGCCGGAAGGAGCGGTCCAGCAACGTCCGGGGAGCCTTCGCCGTGTCAGAGCGTTACCAGGACACTCTGAAGGGACGCCGCATTGTTCTGGTCGATGACGTGCTGACCACGTGCGCCACCGCCGGACATTGCGCCCGGGCGCTGCGCAAGGCCGGCGCCGAACGCGTGGACGTGTTGACACTGGCGCGTGTTGCGTTGCCGGATCAGGCGGCTATATAGGGGAAACGGACCAGGAGTTGCCCATGGCTGATATCGTCATCTACACCTCGGCGTTCTGCGGCTATTGCGCCCGCGCCAAGCGGCTGTTGAAGGAAAAGGGCGCCGAATTCAACGAGATCGGCGTCGACATGAATCCATCGCTTCGCGAGGAGATGATGGCGAAGGCTGGCGGCCGATACACGGTGCCGCAGATTTTCATCAACGGCCGGCATGTGGGCGGCTGCGACGACCTTCACGAACTCGACGCCCGCGGCGAGCTCGACAAGCTGCTGGCCGCCTGATGGGTTCGCCCTTCAACCTCGCCCTGGTGCAGACCAATTCGGGCAACCAGGTCGCCCCGAACGTCACCATCGTCAGCGAGATGATCCGCGAAGCCCGGAGCGGTGGCGCGGACCTGGTCATGCTGCCGGAGACGGTGTCGCTGATGGAGACCCGCTCCAAGCTGGTCTTCGAGCAGGTGAAGCCGCAGGACGAAGACGAAGCCCTCAAAGATTTCAGGGCTTTGGCGGACGAACTTGGCATCTGGCTTCACACAGGGTCGCTGCCCATCAGGCTATCCGACACCAAGATCGCCAACCGATCCTTCCTGATCGATCCGTCTGGCGCCATCAAAGCGACCTACGACAAGATCCACATGTTCGACGTGGATCTGCCCGGCGGCGAATCCTACCGGGAATCGAAGAACTATCAGCCGGGCGAGCGCGCCGTGCTGGCCGACCTGCCGTGGGGCAAGCTGGGCCTGACGATCTGCTACGACCTGCGCTTCCCGCATCTCTACCGGGCGCTGGCCAAGGCGGGCGCCGACTTCATCTGCGTGCCTGCCGCGTTTACCAAAGTGACCGGCCAGGCGCACTGGCATGTGCTGCTGCGCGCCCGCGCCATCGAGACCGGCTGCTTCGTGTTCGCCGCCGCTCAGACCGGCACCCACCAGAACGGCCGCCAGACCTTCGGCCATTCGCTGATCATCGACCCGTGGGGCGAGATCATCGCCGACGGCGGCGAGGAGGTCGGCCTCATCAACGCCCGCATCGACCCGGCAAAGGTGGCCGAGGCCCGCGGCCGGGTGCCGTCGCTGGAGCACGACCGGGAGTTTAGCCCGGTTTCGTGATATGCTTTCTCGGAGGAGATGAGGGCATGAATGCGAAAGTGAAAGCCTACGTCGAAGCCAAGGTGCGGTCGGGCGAGTATCCGTCCGACGAAGCTGTCTATAAGGCTGCTATCGAGGCTCTGCAGCGCGAAGAGGCAGCGCTGGAGGAACTTCGTCGTGAGATCGATATCGGAATCGCTGATGCCGACGCTGGCCGGTTCTCTGAGCTGAATGCCATCGAGATCGGTGAAATAGCGAAGCGCGAGATGCAGAAACGGTGAGTTGGGCGTATCGCCTCACAGCTGCTGCCGAGGCCGACCTCCTGCAAATTTACCAATACTCTGCCGAGCGGTGGGGTGTATCCTAGGCTGACATATATCAGCGCGATCTCCACCGGCATCTGTCCAATATTGCGGAAAATCCGTTGATCGGAGTAGCGCTGGCCCACGTCAGACGGAACGTGAGAAAGTACCAGGCCGAAAGCCATGTCATCTACTACCGGCCGAAGCGTGAGCAAGTTGAAGTCCTGCGTGTCCTGCACACCCGCCAGGATGCCAGCCGCGCGCTCCTAAGGTAATTAACCCGGCTTCACCGCGCAGATGTGCTGGATGATCGCCGGCTTGTGGAAATCGGTGTAGGCCTGCTCGTATCCCACCACCTGCCAGTCGCTGAACCAGTCCATCAGCTCGCCATCGCGCAGAAGGAAATCCGGGTTGCTGGGCTTGCCGTATTGTTCGTTACCGACGGCGAAGGTCTCGTAGATCAGCACGCCGCCGGGCGCGACCGCGTCGCGCAGGCGCGGTAACAGCAGCCGCCACAGGTAGTTGGTGACGATCACGCCGCCGAACTGGGCGTTGCCCAGCGGCCAGGGGCCGTTTTCCAGGTCCGCCTCCAGTACCGCCAGGCCCGGATGGCCGGACAGGTCGTCGAGGCCCGAGATATTGAGGTCTACTGCCATCACCCGGTAGCCGTGTTCCAGCAGGAAGCGGGTATGCCGGCCGGAACCCGACGCCAGATCGAGGACGTCCGCGCCCGGCGCGATGCGGCCGATATGCTCGGTGACCCACCGGCTGGGCTTGGTCGGTTTCTGATGGCTGTCGCTGCTCATGACGGGCCAATCACTAGCGCCTCGAAACCGCGCTGCCTAGCGGAACTGCAACAAATGATTGAACTCCATCCTTTTCATCAACATGTTGGGTGGAACGACGAGCCTGACGAAGACCGATGATCAAATACGAACTCAAATGCCGCGGGTGCGACCACCAGTTCGAAGGATGGTTTGCCGACAGCGCGGCCTATGACGACCAGGCCGAGGCCGGCGTCATCATGTGTCCCCTGTGCGCGAGCGCCGAGGTCGGCAAGGCGATCATGGCGCCGAACGTCGCCATCCGCCGCGACGGCGGCGCGTTGAGCAAGGCGCAGATGGCCGCCGAAGTCCGTCGCATGCTCATGGAAATTCGCCGGAAGGTGGAGGATAACTGCGATTATGTCGGCACCGAATTCGCCGACGAGGCGCGCAAGATCCACTATGGGGAAGCCGATGACCGCGGCATCTATGGCGAAGCGACACCAGACGAGGCCGAGGAACTGAAGGACGAGGGAATCGACGTCGTCGCGATCCCGTGGCTGCCGCGGAGCGACGCTTGAGCGCCTAGCTGGCCGGCTTGACTGCCACCACCATGTAGTTCACGCCCGTATCGCCGCTCAGAACCCATTCATCCTTCAGCGGCTTGTAGCTCACGCCCTGTAACGCGATGACAGACAGGCCGGCGCGGCGGATCGAGCCGGACAGTTCGGCCGGCGTCAGGAACCTCTTCCAGTCATGCGTCCCGCGCGGCAGCCAGCGCAGCACGTATTCGGCGCCGACCTTGGCCATCGCCAGGCTTTTCAGCGTGCGGTTCAGGGTGGCGCAGATCATCAGGCCGCCGGGCTTCAGCAGGACGCCCGAGGCGGCGAGGAAGCCGTCCACGTCGGCCACATGCTCGACCACCTCCAGGTTCATCACCATGTCGAAGCGGGAGCCGGAGGCCGCCAGATCCTCGGCGGTCATCGCCCGGTAGTCGATGTCGAGGCCGCTCTGGGCGGCGTGGACGCGGGCCGTGCCGATGTTCTTCTCGGACGGATCGATGCCGGTGACGGCAGCGCCCATGCGGGCCAGCGGCTCGCTGATCAGCCCGCCGCCGCAGCCGATGTCGACCACGGCGAGGCCGTCGAGCGGCTTCAGCGTCGCCGGATCGCGGCCCCAATGGGCGATTGCCCGGTCCCTCACGAAGCGTAGCCGCGCCGGGTTGAACCGGTGCAGCGGCTTGAACGGGCCGGCCGTATCCCACCATGATTCGGCCATGGCCTCGAAGCGGGCGACCTCGTCGGCGTCGATGCTGGACTGATTGCTGTCGGCCAAGGATTCCGCCTCCCTGCGCTGCTTGCGCTGCAGTTGGTGACCGAGTATGTAAGGGCCGCTTTTGTGAGGGCAAGCGGCATTCCTGTAAAGCGGTTCGTCGGCCCCCAGGTTAACCAACACTCTAGCGCGGGGAACGATGGCGCGGATCGTCAAGAAATTCGGCGGAACGTCGGTGGCGGATCTGGACCGGATCCGCAACGTGGCGACCAAGGTGAAGCGGGCCGTGGATGCCGGCGATCAGGTCGTCGTCGTGGTCTCGGCCATGTCGGGCGTCACCAATCAGCTGGTGAAGTGGGTTTCCGAGTGCTCGACGCTGTACGATGCGCGCGAATACGATGCTGTCGTGGCGACCGGCGAGCAGGTGACCAGCGGCCTCCTGGCTCTGACCCTGCAGAACATGGGCGTCGACGCCCGCTCGTGGCAGGGATGGCAGGTGCCGGTCAGGACCACCTCGGCGCACGGTTCGGCGCGCATCCTGGAGATCGATACCACGGAGCTCGAGAAGCGCCTGAACGCCGGGCAGGTCGCGGTGATCGCCGGCTTCCAGGGCCTGGCCGAGGACGGCCGGGTCACGACCTTGGGCCGCGGCGGCTCTGACACCACGGCGGTGGCATTCGCGGCGGCGCTGAAGGCGGACCGCTGCGACATCTACACCGACGTGGACGGTGTTTACACCACCGATCCCCGGATCGTTGCGAAGGCCCGCAAGCTCGATAAAATCACCTACGAAGAAATGCTGGAAATGGCATCGCTGGGCGCCAAGGTCTTGCAGACCCGCTCGGTCGAGCTTGCCATGCGCTATAAAGTCCCGGTGCATGTATGCTCCAGCTTTTCAGACGAACCCGGCACGATGGTTGTCGACGAGGATCAGATCGTGGAACAAGCAGATATCAGCGGCATTGCCTACACCAGTGACGAAGCCAAGATCACCGTACAGGGCGTGGCCGACCGGCCCGGCGTGTCGGCCTCGATCTTCGGTCCGCTGGCGGAGGCGAGCATCAACGTCGACATGATCGTCCAGAACGTGGCGGCCGACGGCCACACCACCGACCTGACCTTCACGGTGCCGCGCGCCGACCTGGCGCGATCGGTCAAGGTGATCGAGGATCTGAAGGGCCAGCTCGGCTATGCGGCGGTCAGCACCGACAGCGACGTGGTCAAGGTGTCGGTGATCGGTGTCGGCATGCGCAGCCACGCGGGTATCGCCAGCCGCATGTTCGCGGCGCTCGCCAATGAAGGTATCAACATCCAGGTCATCTCCACCTCGGAGATCAAGATCAGCGTGCTGATCGCCTCGAAATACACGGAACTGGCCCTTCGCGCGCTCCACTCCGCCTACCAGCTCGACGCGACCTGATGGCATGACCAACACGCGGGGAAGAGCACGTCTCGACGAGTTGTGGCGCCGGGGATGTGAATTCCTCGGCACGTCGTACGCCATCCTGGGCGGCGCGATGACGTGGGTGTCCGAGCGTCACCTCGTGTCGGCGATCTCCAACGCGGGCGGCTTCGGCGTCATCGCGTGTGGTTCCATGACACCTGATCTTCTCGAGCGGGAGATACGCGAAACCCGCGCTTTGACCGA
The DNA here is from genome assembly GCA_943329845.2 of Candidatus Kuenenia stuttgartensis. Classification (GTDB taxonomy): domain Bacteria; phylum Pseudomonadota; class Alphaproteobacteria; order SMXS01; family SMXS01; genus RI-34. Next base: position 24,593 of record CALQFM020000007.1, read on the forward strand.
CAAGCCGTTCGGTGTGAACCTGATCACGATGCATCCGGCGCTGGAGGATCTGATCGGGGTCTGCCGCGAACAGAGAGTAGGACATGTGGTCCTTGCGGGCGGTGTCCCGCCGGGCAAGGCCATCGACGCGGTGAAGGCGTACGGCGCCAAGCTGGTGTGCTTTGCCCCCGCATTGGTGCTGGCCAAAAAGCTGGTGCGCAGCGGCGTCGACGCGCTGGTCATCGAGGGCAGCGAGGCAGGCGGCCATATCGGCCCGGTCAGCACCGCCGTCCTCGCCCAGGAGATCCTGCCGCATATCCGCGACGTGCCGGTGTTCGTCGCCGGCGGCATCGGCCGCGGCGAGGCCATCGTGATGTATCTGGAGATGGGGGCAAGCGGCGTGCAGCTTGGCACGAGGTTCGTCTGCGCCACGGAATGCGTCGCCCATCCGGCGTTCAAGAAGGCGTTCATCCGTGCAAATGCGCGCGACGCCATGCCGTCGGTGCAGCTCGACAAGCGTTTCCCGGTGATCCCGGTTCGAGCACTGGCGAACTCGGCCACCGAGGAATTCATGGAGACGCAGCGTTCGGTCATCGAGCGCTTCCAGGCCGGCGAACTCGACCAGCTGGCGGCCCAGCTCGAGATCGAGCATTACTGGGCAGGCGCGCTGCGCCGCGCCGTCATCGACGGCGACGTGGAGACCGGCTCGTTGATGGCCGGCCAGAGCGTGGGCATGGTCAGCGCCGAGCAGCCCACCGCCGACATCATCGCCGAGCTCGTCGAGCAGGCCTCGGTCGCGCTGGCGGACAGGTAGCCATGCCGGTGACGCCACTCAATCCCGCTGGCCCCAGATTGCTGCTGAGGCGCATGCGCGAGGTCATGGCCTCGCCGCAGCCGCCACAGCAGAAACTGGACCAGATGGTGCGGGTGATCGCCAACAACATGGTCGCCGAGGTGTGCTCCATCTACCTGGTGCGCGCCGGCGACATCCTTGAGTTGTTCGCCACCGTCGGCCTGAATCCGGAGGCCGTCCACAAGACCAATCTGCGTGTCGGCGAGGGCCTCATCGGCGAGATCGCGGCGCGCGGCGCCCCGCTCAACCTGGCAGACGCCCAGTCCCATCCCAACTTCGCCTACCGGCCAGAGACGGGCGAGGACATCTATCATTCGCTGATGGGCGTGCCGGTCATCCGCGCCGGCCGCGTGCTCGGCGTGCTGGCCGTGCAGAACGTCACCCAGCGCCTCTACACCGAAGAAGAAACCGAGGCGCTGCAGACCGTCGCCATGGTCCTCGCCGAACTGGTCGGCTCCGGCGAGCTGATCGACCCAAGCGAGGTGCACGAAGGCACCTTCGCCCAGGGCCATCCGCCCAAGATCGACGGCGTCGCGCTGGCCGACGGTATCGCCATCGGACAGGTGGTGCTGCACGAGCCGCGGGTGCAGGTGACCCACCTGATCGCCGAGGACGAGACCGTCGAGCACGCGCGCCTCGACGAGGCGCTCGGCAGCCTGCGCTCGTCACTGGACAACCTGCTCGAGACCTCGGACCTGGGCATCGAGGGCGATCACTTCGAGGTGCTCGAAACCTACCGCATGTTCGCCAATGATCGCGGCTGGATCGAGAAGATCCGCGACGCGATCCGGGGCGGCCTGACCGCCGAGGCGGCGGTCCAGCGCGTCCAGGTGGACAACCGCGTCCGCATGGCCAAGATCAACGATCTGTATCTGCGCGAGCGGCTCAGCGACCTGGACGACCTGGCCAACCGGCTGATCCGCCACCTGATGGGCCTGGAGCAGGGCGCCGTCGCCGATCTTTACGACCAGACCATCGTGGTGGCGCGCAACCTGGGTCCGACCGAGCTGCTGGACTACGACCGCTCCAAGCTGCGCGGGCTGATCCTGGCCGAAGGCACGCCGAGCTCGCATGTGGCGATCATCGCCAAGGCGCTGGGCATTCCGGTCATCGGCCAGATCGAAGGCATCGTCGGCATCGTCGATCCGGGTGACCAGATCATCGTCGACGCCATGACCGAGCAGGTGTTCCTGCTGCCGACCCAGGACGTCATCGACGTCTACGAGGAGGCGATCGCCCTGCGCGAGCAGCGTCGCGCCGCCTATGCCGAGCACCGCGACCTGCCGGCGACCACCAGGGATGGCATCGATATCGCCCTGCATATCAACGCCGGGCTACTGGTCGATCTGCCGCACCTGGAAGATTCAGGCGCCCACGGCATCGGTCTGTTCCGCACCGAGTTCCAGTTCATGGTCGGCTCGACGTTCCCGCGCCACGAAGCCCAGCGCGAGCTCTACAGCCGCGTGATCGATGCGGCTGCCGGCAAGCCCGTCGTGTTCCGCACTCTCGACATCGGCAGCGACAAGGTCGTGACGTTCCTGGAGCGGCCAAAGGAAGAGAATCCCGCGCTTGGCTGGCGCGCCATCCGCATGGGGCTCGACCGGCCGGCGCTGCTGCGCTACCAGCTCCGGGCGCTGCTGGCCGCGACCGCCGGGCGCGAGCTGCGGGTCATGTTCCCGCTGGTCACCGACGTATCCGAGTTCCTGGCGGCCCGCTCGATCCTCGACAAGGAAGTCCGCCGCCACGTCCGCCTCGGACGGGAGGCGCCCCGCTCGCTGTTCGTCGGCACGATGCTGGAGGTGCCGGCGCTCGCCTGGCAGCTCGATGCACTGATCCCGCATGTGGACTTCGTGTCGATCGGCAGCAACGACCTTATGCAGTACCTGTTCGCCGCCGATCGGGGCAACAGCATGCTGACCGATCGCTACGATCTGTTGTCGCCGGCGGCGCTGTCGTTTCTCGCCATGGTCATCAACAAGCTGACCGAAGGCGGCGTCAGCGTCTCGCTCTGTGGCGAGGCGGCGGGCAAGCCGATCGAGGCCATGGCGCTGATCGGCCTCGGCCTGCGCAACCTGTCCATGACCCCGGCATCCGTGGGCCCGGTCAAGGAAATGATCCGCAGCCTCGACGCCGGCAAGCTGCGCGCCTACCTGCTGACTCTGTTGCAGTTGCCCGATCACAGCTTGCGCAGCAAATTGACCAACTTCGCGCGCGATCATGGTGTGGAATTGTAAGTTCCTGCACCTAGGTCGTTGAATCCCCTTGCGGGACTCGATACCCTTTGGCCCAACGAATCTCCTTGACTGTGATTTCCCGGAAGCAGCGCGAACAAGTGGATACACGCTCGGTGCTCAATCTGAAACGGTTCGCCTCGAAAGCAGGGGCCGAGCCGGAAATCGAGGTCGAAGAGTCGGGGCGGGGGCTCCTGATCATCGACGAGAACGGCGACGCCCTGCCGGCTGTTCGACTCCCGCGCAGCAATGTGGTTTCCATCAAGGGCCGCACGCCTGGCGCCATGGACGCGGCGGTGGAGCTTGGCGAGCGTCTGCGCCGCAGCCGCGAGGCGCGCGGGCTCTCGATCGAGGACGTCGCCGACGTGCTGAAATTCCGCGCCGACTACGTCGAGGCGCTGGAGTATGGCGAGATCAAGGAATTGCCGGCGACCTACGCCATCGGATTCCTGCGCTCCTATGCCGAATTCCTCGGCGGCTCGGCCCTCGGCATCGACATTCCCGCCGTGGTCGCCAAGGTCAAGCACGCCTACGAGGACCCGCTCCATCGCGGTGGCATGTGGAGCGTGGCGCAGGAAAACGCCATGCCCAAGCTGTCGCTGCTGATCGTGGCGGCGCTGCTGGCGCTGGGCATCTGCGTGGCTTGGGAATTGTCGCAGGATCCGTCGTTCGGCAAGGCCGAGGCGCCCGCGACCTATCAGGGCCAGTTGTCGACGATCACCCAGGAGCAGTAGACTTACGCCGGGATCGCCCCAACTGTCAGGCTGACATCACGGGGGGCCTGGGGTATAAGGCCCGCCAACTGCCACGGGATCGCTGATCAACATGACCGTCCGCGCCTACAGACATATCGAACGCCGCAAGTCCCGCCAGATTCACGTCGGCAACGTGCCGATCGGCGGCGACGCGCCCATCGCCGTCCAGTCGATGACCAACACCCGCACTACCGACATCAAGGGTACGATCGAGCAGGTGCTGGGCCTGGAGAAGGCCGGTGCGGACATCGTGCGCATCTCCTGTCCCGACGAGGAATCGACGGCGGCGCTCAAGCACATCATCAAGGAAGTCCATGTCCCGATCGTCGCGGACATCCATTTCCACTACAAGCGCGCCATCGAGGCGGCCGAGGCCGGCGCGTCGTGCCTGCGCATCAACCCGGGCAATATCGGCTCCATGGACCGGGTCCGCGAAGTCGTCCGGGCCGCCAAGGACCACAACTGCTCCATGCGCATCGGCGTCAACGCCGGCTCGCTCGAACGCGAGCTGCTGGAGCGCTACGGCGAGCCGTGCCCCGAGGCCATGGTGGAGAGCGCGCTGAACCACGCCAAGGTGCTCGAGGACGCCGACTTCCGCGAGTTCAAGATCTCGGTCAAGGCGTCGGACGTGTTCCTGGCCGTTGCCGCCTATCAGGGCCTGGCCGAAGCCTGCGACTATCCGCTGCATCTCGGCATCACCGAGGCGGGCGGCTTGATGACCGGCACAGTGAAGTCGTCCGTTGGCATGGGCATGCTGCTCTGGGCCGGCATCGGCGACACCATCCGCGTCTCGCTCTCGGCCGAGCCGGTCGAGGAGGTCAAGGTCGGCTTCGAGATCCTGAAGAGCCTGGGCCTGCGTCACCGCGGCGTATCGATCATCTCGTGCCCGTCCTGCGCGCGCCAGGCGTTCCAGGTGATCCGTACCGTCGAGACGCTGGAGAAGCGCCTTGCCCATATCGATACCCACATGACCCTGTCGATCATCGGCTGCGTCGTGAACGGTCCGGGCGAAGCCCGCGAGACCGATATCGGCCTGACCGGCGGCGGCAACGGCAATCACATGATCTATCTGTCGGGCGTCACCGATCACAAGATCGACGACGAGAACATGGTCGAGCATATCGTCGACCTGGTCGAGAAGAAGGCGGCCCAGCTCAAGGTCGAGCGCGCCGCCGCGGCCCTCGCCGAGGCCTCGTAGCCACCCTTACCGGAGCCCCCGAAGTGGCAAAGCTGCAACCCGTCCGCGGGACCCATGACCTGTTGCCTGATGAGGCGCGCAAGCACCAGCACGTCATCGCCGCGTTCCGCGACCTGGCCGAGCGCTACGGCTATGGCCAGATCGACACGCCGATCTTCGAGTTCACCGAGGTCTTCGACCGCTCGCTGGGCGAGACCACGGACGTGGTCACCAAGGAAATGTACACCTTCCAGGATCGGGGCGGCGACAGCCTGTCGCTGCGGCCCGAGCCCACCGCCGGCATCGCCCGCGCCTTCATCTCGGGCGGCCTGGCGCAGCACCTGCCGCTGAAGTTCTACGCCTACGGCCCCATGTTCCGCCATGAGCGGCCGCAGAAGGGTCGCCTGCGCCAGTTCCATCAGCTCGACATCGAGGTGCTGGGCGTACCCGAGCCGCTAGCCGACATCGAGGTGATCGCCCTCGGCGCGCACCTGCTTGAGGTGCTCGGCGTGCGCCAGAAGGTGACGCTTGAGCTGAACACGCTGGGCGATACCGAAAGCCGCACCGCCTACCGCGATGTGCTGATCGGGTATTTCTCGGGGCACGAGGCCAGTCTCAGCGAGGACAGCCGCATGCGGCTGAAGCGCAATCCGCTGCGCATCCTTGATTCCAAGGACGAGGGCGACCGCAGGATCGTCGCGGGCGCGCCGCAGATGGGCGACTACCTCAACCAGGTTTCGAAGGACTTCTTCCAGAAGGTGAAGGATGGCCTCGATGCGCTGGGCCAGGCCTATACGGTGAACGACCGGCTGGTGCGCGGTTTCGACTACTACACCCATACCGCGTTCGAGTTCACCACGACCTTGCTCGGCGCCCAGAGCGCGGTGATCGGCGGCGGCCGCTACGACCACCTGATCGAGTACATGGGCGGACCGTCCACCGCCGGCATCGGCTGGGGCTGCGGCATCGAGCGGCTGGTCATGCTGCTCGACGAGCCGCCAGCGCCCGAGCGTCCCGTCGCGGTCATTCCGGTGGGCGCCGATGGCGAGGCCGAAGCCCTGGTGCTGACCCAGCAGCTCCGCCGCGCCGGCGTGAAGACCGACCTAGCGTTCCGCGGCAATGTGGGCAAGCGGATGAAGCAGGCGAACAAGGTGAATGCGCGCATCGCCGTGCTGGTCGGTGGCGACGAACTGGCCCGCGGCGTTGTCGCGGTGCGCGACCTGGATTCCGGCGAGCAGACCGAAGTAGCCCGGGAAAAGGTCGTCGCCCAGCTGGGCGGCAACTGATGGCCGGGTTTTCCCAGGAGCGGGTCAAGCAGCTCATCGACCGCTTCGAGGGAATCGAGGCGCAGATGGCCAACTCGGCCGACATGTCGGGCGACGCCTATGCCAAGCTGTCCCGCGAATATTCGGAGCTGACCGAGGTGGTGGTCGGCGCGCGCGAGCTACGCCGCATTCGCCAGGAGATCGAGTCCCTGGCCGACATGGCGAAGGACCCGGACAGCGACGCCGAGATGAAGGCGCTCGCCGAGGAAGAGCTGCGCGAGCTCAACAATCGCCTGCCCGAGGTCGAGCGCGACCTGCAGCTTCGCCTGCTGCCCAAGGACGCCGACGACGACAAGGACGTCATCCTGGAAATCCGCGCCGGGACCGGCGGCGACGAGGCGGCGCTGTTCGCCGGCGACCTGTTCCGCATGTATCAGCGCCATGCCGACAATCATGGCTGGAAGATCGAGCTGATGTCGGCCAGTGAATCGAGCGTCGGCGGCTACAAGGAAATCATCGTCTCGGTGAACGGCAAGAACGTCTATGCGCGGCTGAAATTCGAATCCGGCGTCCACCGGGTCCAGCGCGTGCCGGTCACCGAAGCGGGCGGTCGCATCCACACCTCGGCGGCAACCGTCGCCGTCCTGCCGGAAGCCGAGGAAGTCGATATCGTCATCGAGGACAAGGACATCCGCATCGACGTGTTCCGCGCCTCGGGCGCCGGCGGCCAGCACGTCAACACCACGGAAAGCGCCGTGCGCATCACCCATTTGCCGACCGGCATCGTGGTGTCGCAGCAGGACGAGAAATCGCAGCACAAGAACAAGGCCAAGGCGCTGAAGATCCTGCGCGCCCGGCTCTATGACCACGAGCGCGCGCAGCTCGATGCCGAGCGCTCGGACGCGCGTCGCACCCAGGTCGGCAGCGGCGACCGGTCCGAGCGCATCCGCACCTACAACTTCCCGCAGAACCGCATCACCGACCACCGCATCAACCTGACCCTCTATAAGCTGGACCTGATCATGCAGGGGCAGGGGCTCGACGAGCTCATCGATGCGCTGATCTCCGAGGACCAGGCCGAACGGCTCGCGGCCATGGAGACGGCCGGAGATTTCTGAGTGCCGGAGATTTCCAGTTGAACGACACGGTCGCGACCCTGGGTGACCTGCACCGGTCGGGACGGGCGCGTCTGGCGGCGGCGGGCGTAGGTTCCGCCTCTCTCGATGCAGTGCTGTTGCTGTGCGCGGCGACGGGCGAGCGGCGCGAGACGGTCATGGCCTATCCGGAGCGGCGGGTCGAGCCCGACGTGGCTCAGGTCTACCGGTTGATGATCGACCGGCGCGCCGCCCGCGAGCCGGTGTCCCGCATTCTCGGCCGGCGCGAGTTCTGGGGCCTCGACTTCGCCGTGGCGGCGCCGGTGCTGGACCCACGTCCCGACACCGAGACTCTGGTGCGCGCGGCGCTGGACTGGCTCGATGGCCGTCCCGCCAGCCGTATCGCCGATCTGGGAACCGGCAGCGGCTGCGTCCTGCTCGCGCTGCTCCACGAGCGGCCTCAGGACAGCGGCCTGGGCATCGACATCAGCGAGGAGGCGCTGGGCGTGGCGCGCGCCAACGCCGCGTCGCTCGGCCTGTCGGCGCGGGCGTCGTTCGCCGCCGGCGACTGGACATCGGGACTGCCGGACGGCGCCGTGACATTGATTGTGTCGAATCCGCCCTATATTCCCCATCAGGACATCGCCGGGCTGGAGCCCGAGGTGGCGGTGTTCGATCCCATCGGCGCGCTTGATGGCGGGTCGGATGGCCTCGACGCCTATCGCCGCATCGCCGCCGACCTGCGGCGGGTGGTGGCGCCCGGCGGCGCCGCGTTCCTCGAGATCGGCGCCGGCCAGGAGGATGAGGTGTCGGTGTTGCTCGAACGGGGCGGCGCCAGCGCGGTCCAGCGGTTTCCGGACCTTTCGGGCAGGGTACGCTGTCTGGGCGCGTTTTTTGCCGGTCCGGGCGAGAAAGATCAATTTTGAGGTTGGAAAATGCTTCGGGGATGAGTAGGGTCCCCATTGAGAGAAGCGCGGGCGTCTTGGGGCCTGCCCTCTCGAAGTCATCCAGAACTGGAATCGCTGGATGCAGTCTCCTTCGACTGCACAACCTACGTTCTAGGATCCTTTGCGGGTCTGCCGGGATGATGATCGGTGGCAATAGCCGCAAGACCGAAACGAGATAACAACATAGTGATGCGATGAGACACAGCAACGGCAAGCGCTCCCGGGGTCGCTCGGGCAGAAGACCCGCGCCCCAGCAGAATATAAACCGGGCCTATGACAGCAACGGACCGGCCGGCAAGCTCCGCGGTACCGCGGCCCAGCTGGTGGAGAAATATGTCAGCCTGGCGCGCGATGCGCGTGTGGGCCGCGACCGGGTGCTGGTCGAGAATTTCCTGCAGCACGCCGAGCACTACCAGCGCATCATGAACGAGATCATGATCGCCCAGGGCATCGAGCCTCAGGCCATCGACGACGACGAGCAGGGCGGCTACGACGAGCAGTCGGACAGCGACGGCAACAGCTATGAGCCGGCCAACGGCAACCAGATCTACAATCAGGGCAACGGTGGCCAGGGCTACAACCAGGGCAATGGCGGCCAAGGCTACAACCAGGGCAACGGTGGCCAGGGCTACAACCAGGGCAATGGCGGCCAAGGCTACAACCAGGGTAATGGCGGTCAGGGCTACAACCAGGGCAATAGTGGCCAGGGCAATGGTGGCCAGGGCGGGTACAACCAGAACAATAATCAGAACAATAACCAGAACAATAACGGCCAGCAGCGTCGCGACAACGGCAACCAGCGCCGCGACAGTGGCGTCCCGCCGGTGATCCAGCAGGTCCAGCCGCAGCCGCTCATCTCCGGCGCCGAAGACCAGCCCGACATCTCCGCCGACATTCCCGTCGAGGTGCCGCCCGTGTCGCTGACGCCGCCGACCCTGCCGTCGGCGCCGCGCGCTATCCGCGGCCGCCGTCCGCGCCGTCCGGCGGGACCGCGCGAAGAGGATCAGGCAGCTGCTCCGGCCGCGGAAGAACCTTCGGACGCCGAATAGGCTGCCGGTAACGACGTTTCGGACGGGCGGCCCACAGTGGCCGCCCTTTTCGTTGGTGCGGTACGCGCCCTTCGGAGCCACAGCCGCGGCATGCCTCGGGCCGTAAAATGCGAGTCCCAGTTTCCTGTCCGGAGCCTCTTGTGTTGCCGATCTGCAACACCATATGGAGGCCATGCTTGCGGTCCAGGCCGCGAAATCCAAGCATCCCGGAGAGGGAGGAACCATCATGGACATCGAAAAATACACCGACCGCCTGAAGGGCTTCATCCAGTCCGCGCAATCCACCGCGCAGCGCATGAGCCACCAGCAGTTCACGCCCGAACACCTGCTGAAGGTCATCGTGGAGGACGAGGAAGGCCTTGCCGCCAACCTGATCACTGCCGCCGGCGGCGACCCGAAGCAGGTGCTTCTGCAGGTCGACGCCGAGCTGAGCAGGCTCCCCAAGGTCGAAGGCGCCGGCGCGGGCCAGCTCTTTATGGCGACCTCGCTCGCCAAGCTGTTCCAGAGCGCCGAGGACCTGGCCAAGAAGGCCGGCGACAGCTTCGTGACCGTCGAACGCCTGCTGCAGGCGCTTGCGCTCGCCACCGGCACGCGCGCGGCCGACATCCTGAAGAACGCGGGTGTCACCGCCCAGGGCCTGAACAAGGTCATCAACGAGGTTCGCAAGGGCCGCACCGCGAATTCGGCGTCGGCCGAGAACGCCTATGACGCGTTGAAGAAGTACGCGCAGGACCTGACCCAGGCGGCGCGCGACGGCAAGCTCGACCCGGTGATCGGCCGTGACGAGGAGATCCGCCGCACCATCCAGGTGCTGGCGCGCCGCACCAAGAATAACCCCGTGCTTATCGGCGAACCCGGCGTCGGCAAGACCGCCATCGTCGAGGGCCTGGCGCTGCGCGTGGCCAATGGCGACGTGCCCGAGGGCCTGAAGAACAAGCGCGTGCTGACCCTGGACATGGGCAGCCTGATCGCCGGCGCGAAGTATCGCGGCGAATTCGAGGAGCGCCTGAAGAGCGTGCTGGAGGAAGTCCAGGCCGCCGAGGGTGAGATCATCCTGTTCATCGACGAGATGCACACCATTGTCGGCGCCGGCGCGGCGGAAGGCTCCATGGATGCCTCCAACCTGCTGAAGCCGGCGCTCGCCCGCGGCAAGCTGCACTGCATCGGCGCGACCACGCTCAACGAGTACCGCAAATATGTCGAGAAGGACGCCGCGCTGGAGCGCCGCTTCCAGCCCGTCTTCGTCGGCGAGCCGACGGTGGAGGACACCATCTCCATCCTGCGCGGCCTGAAGGAAAAGTATGAGCTGCATCACGGCGTCCGGATCACCGACAGCGCGCTCGTCGCCGCGGCGACCCTGTCGAACCGCTACATCTCCGACCGCTTCCTGCCGGACAAGGCCATCGACCTGATGGACGAGGCGGCCAGCCGGCTGCGCATGGAAGTTGAATCCAAGCCCGAGGAGATCGAACAGCTCGACCGCCGCATCATCCAGCTGAAGATCGAGCGCGAGGCGCTGAAGAAGGAGACCGACGAGGCCTCCCGCGACCGCCTCAAGAAGATCGAACAGGACCTGGCCGGCCTCGAGGAACACTCGGGCGCGCTGACCGCGCAGTGGCAGGGCGAGAAGAGCAAGCTCAATGCCGAGCAGAAGCTGAAGGAAGAGCTCGACAACGCGCGCATCGAACTCGAGCGCGCCCAGCGCTCGGGCAATCTGGGGCGGGCCGGCGAGCTGGCCTATGGGGTAATCCCCGACCTGGAACGCAAGCTGGCCGAGGCCGCCGCCACGTCCAGCGAGCGCATGCTGAAGGAGGAGGTCACCGACCAGGATATCGCCTTCGTGGTATCGCGCTGGACCGGTGTCCCGGTCGACAAGCTGTTGGCGGGACAGCGCGAGAAGCTGCTGCATATGGAGGACGAGCTGGGCAAGCGGGTGATCGGCCAGCGTGAAGCGGTTGCGGCCGTTTCCAGGGCGGTGCGCCGCGCGCGCGCCGGCCTGCAGGACGCCGCCCGGCCCATCGGTTCGTTCCTGTTCCTCGGTCCGACCGGCGTCGGCAAGACCGAGCTGACCAAGGCGCTCGCCGCCAACCTGTTCGACGACGAGCACGCCATGGTCCGCATCGACATGTCCGAATTCATGGAAAAGCATTCCGTGGCCCGGCTGATCGGCGCGCCTCCTGGCTATGTGGGCTATGAGGAAGGCGGCGTGCTGACCGAAGCGGTGCGCAGGCGGCCCTACCAGATCGTCCTGTTCGACGAGGTCGAGAAGGCGGCTCCCGAAGTCTTCAACGTGCTGTTGCAGGTCCTCGACGATGGACGCCTGACCGATGGCCAGGGGCGGACGGTGGATTTCACCAACACCATCATCATCCTGACGTCGAACCTTGGCAGCCATGCGCTGGCCGCCCAGCCCGACGGCGCCGACATCGAGGATGTGCGCGACCTGGTGATGGCCGATGTCCGGGCTCATTTCCGTCCCGAGTTTCTCAACCGGCTGGACGAGATCATCCTGTTCCACCGGCTGGGTCGGAGCGACATGACCGGCATCGTCGATATCCAGCTTGGCCGGCTCGAAAAGCTGCTGGCCGAGCGCAAGATCACCATCGAGCTCGACGAGGCGGCCCGGATCTGGCTCGCCGACGCCGGCTACGATCCGGTCTACGGCGCGCGGCCGCTGAAGCGGGTGATCCAGCGCAACCTGCAGGATCCGCTCGCCGAGCTGATCCTGGGCGGCGAGGTGCTGGACGGCGACACGGTGCAGGTCACGGCCCGCGACGGTCACCTGATCGTCAACGGCCACGACGTGGACGGCGGCACCTTCGGCGCCTTCAGGGGGCCCGGCGGCACCGGCATCGCACCTGGCAGCGCCGCGATCAACTAGATCGCTGGCTGATGAACGGGAATGGGCGGCACCGCGCGGTGCCGCCCTTTTTCATGCTCCGCTGCTGTTCCGGCATAATCCCCTCGCCCCAACGGGGAGAAGGGAATTGCCGTGCGTCCCTGCGACTAGGATGGATCATGGATGGCCCGCGCGCCACGCCAACTTGGAAAGGCGGAGCGGTCTACTCCGCGGCGGCGACCAGCTGCTTCGTCACCGGCAGGGCGGCGATCTGGTCCTTCACCCTGTCCATGGCGGTCTTGAACGAGTCCAGCTCCTTGCCCGCGAGGGCGCGGCCGGTCGGCATCTTGATGCCGCGCGGATCGACCTGCCTGGCTTCCTTCAGCACTTCGTAGTGAAGGTGCGGGCCGGTGGAGCGGCCGGTGGTACCGACATAGCCGATGACGTCGCCCTGGCGGACCCGGCTGCCCTTGGTGATGCCCTTGCCGAAGCCGCTCATATGCGCATAGGCCGTGGCGAAGGTGCCGTTGTGGCGGATGCGGACATAGTTGCCGTAGGAGCCGTTGGCGCCGGCCATCTCGATGGTGCCGTCGCCGGCCGCGTGGATCGGCGTGCCCTTGGCGGCGCCGAAGTCGAGGCCCTTGTGCATCTTGGTATAGCCAAGGATCGGGTGGGTGCGGTTGCCGAAGCCCGAGGTGAGCTTGGCGCCGTCGATCGGCGTCTTGAGCAGCGCCTTGCGCACGCTCTGGCCCTTCTCGTCGTAATAGTCGGCGTTGCCGTCGTCGCTGGCGGTGTAGAGGTAGAGGTGATGCTGCTTGCCGCTCAGGGTCAGGCCCGCATAGAGCAGCGGCCCGGTTTTCACCATCTGGCCCTTGTCCTCGTAGCGGTCGAAGAAGATTTCGAAGCTGTCGCCCGGCTGGATTTCGCGCTGGAAATCCACGTCCCACGAATAGATACGGATGAATTCCGAGATCACGTTGTGCGGCACGCCCGCCTTCTGCATGGCGACGTAGAGGCTCTCGTCGATCTCGCCGCCGGCGCGGGTGGCGTGGGTGTCGAGCTTGATGGCCTCGACGGCGCTGGCGAACGAGCCGTCGTCCTGCCGCGCCACGCGGACCGCGCTCTCGACCTCGGACTGCAGGCGGATGCCCTGCAGGGTCTGCTCGTCCCTGGTGGGATCGTCATTGCCGAAAGTGAGCTCGATTTCCTGGCCTTCCTTCAGGCGGCGGACATTGAGATGCTCGGACAGGGCAGTGATGGCGCTGTGCGCGTCGGCCAGTTCGACGCCGGCCTTGACCAGCACGCCGGCCAGCGTGTCGCCGCGCATGATGCGGGCTTGCTTCACCGGCGAACTGTCCACTTCCTCGAGCAGCACCCGGGCGATCGGGCTGCCGTCGCTCATCGGGCCAGTGAGGCTCAGGCCCGGCTGGCCGCTTCGGGCGCTCGGACCCATCGACGCGATCATCGAAAACGGCGAGGGAACCGAGCCGGCGGTGGCCGCGTTGTAGGAATTGTAGACGGAGAAATTGGCGTGGACGCCGATGCCGACGGTGGCGCCGACCATCATGACCAGAGCGGCGGTCCGAGCGAACCAGGCCGGCGAGCCTACGTGACGGTGCAAATCGAGCTGCACCGAGGGTTGGATCTCATCTAACCGGCTGTTTTCGTTGGGCATCCAGTGTCCGATATCTTCCGTTTCTCCGAAAAAAACAGTGCCACCGCGCTGGCTTCGGAAGAAGTCAGTGTGACTGACATAAAAGATGCAGGCGGGGCGACTCGGTGTCAACGTCCAACGCCCCTGTGGATAAGTTTTTTGTGAGTAAGTCTGTGGACAGCCCCAAATCGCGGCGTTGACTTGCCCCGCCGCCACCCGATATAGACCGCGTCCATGGGGCCATAGCTCAGTTGGGAGAGCGCTAGCTTTGCAAGCTTGAGGTCGTCGGTTCGATCCCGTCTGGCTCCACCATCCACTCCATCGGACAAGAATTTTCCTTCAAGGTTACGTGCGAGACGCCGGCTTCGGCGGCAATGACGCTGTCGCGGGCGCGGCGTCTAACTAGGCTGCTTTCGTAGACGAAGCGCCTTGCCATAGCCGCCTGACGGCGCCCCTGCCGCGCCGATCACCAACATCGGGATTATATTTTTTACTTGGTAAATTATCCGGGACGGCAGTGTCGCCGTTCCTTAGATTGGGGAAAACGGGGAAACGCGAGCAGAACTCCATGACGATCAGCAACGAGTGTGATTTTGACGCCGTCGTTGTCGGCGCCGGATTTGGCGGCATGTACATGGTGCACCTGCTGACACAACGGGGCTTGAGGGCGATAGGGATCGAACGCGGTGGCGATGTCGGCGGTACCTGGTACTGGAACCGGTACCCGGGTTGCCAATGCGATGTCGAGAGCATGGAGTACTCCTATCAGTTCTCCGACGATCTGCAGCAGAAATGGAACTGGACGCAGCGTTACGCGGGGCAGCCGGAGATTCTCCGCTATGCCAACCACGTCGCCGATGCGTTCGACCTGCGAAAATATTTTCAGTTCAACACATCCGTGACCTCGGCGACCTATCATGACGGTGAGAAGAAGTGGGAGGTTGGCACCGATAGCGGCGGGACGGTGACCGCCCGCTTCCTGATCATGGCCACGGGCTGTCTGTCCACCACGAACACGCCGGCGTTTGCAGGACTGAACGACTTTGCCGGTCCGACCTATCACACGGGTTCGTGGCCCCATGACGGTGTGGATTTTTCCGGGCAGAAGGTGGCTGTCATCGGCACCGGTTCGTCTGCCGTCCAGTCGATCCCGCTGATCGCGCAGCAGGCTGCCGACCTTACGGTGTTCCAGCGGACGGCCTCGTACACGATCCCGGCGCGAAACATGCCACTCGACCCTGACAGGGCCGCGCAGATCAAGGCCAACTACAAGGACTTCCGGGCAAGAGGCGCCTTGTCGCCGGCCGCGTTCGGTGCCGACTATCCGCGCAACCTCGACTCGGTGCTGGATGCCACGCCCGAGGAGCGCGAAAGGCGGTTCGAGGAATACTGGCAGCATGGCGGCTTCATGTTCCTGGCCGCGTTCAGCGACATTTCACTGAACATGGACGCCAACAGGCTCGCCGCGGACTTCGTCCGCGGCAAGATCCGGTCGATCGTGACCGATCCGCACGTGGCGGAACTGCTGTGTCCCGAAACAGTGTTGGGATGCAAGCGTCTGTGCGCCGACAATGGCTACTACGAAACCTACAATTTACCGCACGTGCATCTCGTCGACGTTTCCAGCCATCCCATCGAGAGACTGACGGCCAAAGGCATCGAGACGAACGGCAGGGCGTACGAGGTCGACGCCATCGTCTTCGCCACGGGCTTCGACGCCATGACCGGTTCGCTGATGAACTGCAACATCGTCGGCAGGAATGGCCTGCCGCTGAGGAAAAAATGGGCGGCGGGTCCAGGGAACTATCTGGGCCTCATGACCACCGGCTTTCCCAACATGTTCACTATCACCGGGCCGGGCAGCCCTTCGGCGCTGGCGAACCTGATCACGGGCATCGAACAGCATGCGGAGTTCATCACCAACCTGATCGTCTGGGCCGATGCCCGGGGGCACAGCACCGTCGAGCCTGTCCAGGAGGCAGAAGATCGCTGGGTCGACATCGTCAACCAGCGTGCGAACTTCACGCTCTATCCGAACTGCAACTCCTGGTACCTGGGCGCGAATGTGCCCGGCAAGCCGCGGGTATTCATGCCCTATATCGGCTTTCCCGACTACAGCAAGAAACTGCGCTCGGTTGTCGCGAGCGAATACGAGCCGTTCCAGTTTGCCTGAAACGCGCGCTGCGGGTCGCCGATCGGCTCCAGCGCGGCCAGCCATTCGATAACGAGGACGGGATCAGTGAGCCGGTTCAGAGGTTTTTGAATCCTTCGTGTCGGTCCATGTCCTGAACCAGCGCAGCGCGTTTAAGATCTTGCTAACGAAGCCCGCATCGGCCAACTCGACGATCGTGCCGTCGGGATCGTAGAAGGCGATGATGCTCGACGAGGAGTTCTCGCCCGAGCAGCAGGGTGTAATGCCCGACAGGAACTGCACGCCCTGGGACTTGAGTGTGGCGACGTCGGCCTCGATGTCGCCAGTCAGAAATGCCGTGCGGTGCATGCCGATGTGATTGACCGGGATCGGATAGGCGCGTTCCGGATTGTGCGGCTTGATCCACTGCACCAGTTCCACGGTGGAATCGTCGCCCCGGTGGGTGAGCAGCGCGCCGTTGACTTCAAACCCGTCCTCGAAACCCATGGCCCGGGCGACGTCGACTGAATCGGAGGAGGCGAACCTTTCCGTCACGTCATACCCCATCATCTGATACCAGGCCCGGGACCGCTCGAAGTCGCTCACATTGATGTTGAGACGGTCCACACGGACTATGTGCGTCGTGTCGGTCGCCTTGTCCGCACCTTCCACCTCGCGCAGCTCATAGAAGATGCCGTCGGGGTCGGTGAACACGGCAAACAGAGTGCCGTCGGATCGCGCGGTCGGCGGCGCGATGAATCTGACGCCCATCCGCGTCATATATTCGTAATCGGCGGCGATATTGGTCGTATACATCGCCGCCTTGGCCATCCCAAGGTGGTTGATGTGGGTGTATGGCGGTTCATCATTCCTGGGAATCTTGAATTCGATGAGATCGATGATGCCGCCGCCGAAACCGCCCGGCCCAATCAATTCGCCGCGCAACAGGTAACCGCCGGCGGAAGTTCCCTGGGATCCGTCATAGGATGTCGGCGTCTTGATGCCGATGGCCTGGGCCATTCCAAGCGTGTTGGTATCGGGGAAGCCCGATATCGTCTCGAAACCCAACTTCCCGTAGAACGCGCGGGAGGCGGCAAAATCACGGACATTGGCATTGAAATGAATGCGTGATTGCACGTGCATTTCCAAATTGGCGACCTGCTTGACCCGGACTGAGACAGAACTTCCCGGCGCGCCCGTCACGACCACGGAAATCCTGTTGTCTTTGGCAAGCGTTACCTGAAACTCGGATTGTCGGGCCTCGTCGAAATTCGCGAGGCTGGCAACAGTCTCCCCATTGAGCCGAATGGTCGCGCTCGTCGCCCTGCTGTCGCTGGTGACAATCAGTCTGGCCGCTCCCGGCACGCCGAAAAAGGTCTTCTGGTCGGTCTCCGCGTTGCCCGCGCCTTGATGGTGCCAGGAAAGGTGGCGGGTAAAATCAATCTGGACCGCGTTCTTGTAGGGAGGAACAAGGGCCACGAATGTTGCCAATACGGCCACCAGGCCAACCAGTCCTGCGAGGGCCTTTGCGAGAAGTTTCAGCCGAGACTTCTTCAATCTGCCTTCCCTTCAGCCTTCGCGGCAAACTTGCCCGCGATCCTAAGCCTTAGGGCAGGGCAACAGTGCCGCGAACATCGGCAACTGCTTGATTGCACGATGATTTCCGGCAGACGCCGGCGTTTGGCTCGCAATGCGGCCGCCGCTCACCCCATTGGATACAGGATTTCCTTCGACACCTTGTCGATGGCCTTCATCACGTCGTCGCTCAGCGTCATGTCCGCCGCGGCCAGAATGTCCGGCACCTGTTCTACGGTGGTCACGCCGACGATGGTCGAGGCGACGAAGTCGTGCTGCTTGCTCCACGCGACCGCCATGGTGACCGGTGATATCCCCGCCTCGGCGGCGATGCTCATGTAGCGGGTGGTTGCGTCCAGGCTCCTGTCGTTGACGAAGCGTTTCGCCATGGCCGCCTGGCGGCCGCCCATGCCGAGATAATTGGTGAAGCGGGCGCCTTCCGGGCGGGCGCCATTGTTGTACTTGCCCGACAGCACGCCGCCGCCCAGTGGCGAATAGGGGATCAGGCTGACGCCTTCGTGGCGACAGGCGGCGGCGAGCTCGTCCTCGAACCGCCGGTTGTTCAGGCTGAAATTGTTCTGGATGGTCTGGTAGCGGGCATAGCCGCCGCGCTCGGAGGCGGCGATCGACTTCATCAGGCCCCAGGTGGTCTCGTTGGAGCAGCCGACGATGCGGATCTTGCCCTCGCGGATCAGGTCGTCGAGCACTTCCATGGTCTCGTCATAGGGCGTGCCGTGGTCGGGCCAGTGGGTCTGGTAGAGGTCGACGTAGTCGGTGCCCAGCCGCTTCAGGCTGGCGTCGAGCGCGCGGGTGATGTTGTGCCGGTCGAGCGCGGTCATGCCGGCGCGCATGGCGCCCTTGATCCAGCCGTGGCTGGGGCCGCAGACCTTGGTGGCGAGGATGATCGAATCACGGTCTTTGCCCTTCAGCCACTTGCCGAAGAACTCCTCGGTGCGGCCGGCATATTTCGCGTCCGGCGGCACGGGGTAGTTCTCGGCGGTGTCGAAGAAGTTGATGCCGGCGTCGAGCGACATGTCGAGCACCCGCAGCGAGGTCTTCTCGTCGGCCTGGTTGCCGAAGGTCATGGTGCCCATGCAGATGTCGGACACGGTGATCGGGCTCTTGCCCAGGCGGCGGTACTGCATCCCCAACTCCTCCCCAAAGATGAATTCGCGGCGCAGCTTAAGGGCGCGCGGCGAGGTTGGCCAGCCCCTCGTTCCGGCCGGCAACGCGCGGGGATGCGGCGGCGGAACGCCAGGTGCTATGGTGGACGAAGCCACGTGCCGTTTTCAACGTTCCGGCAGCGTGCTACATCGGGTGGACAAGGGGAGGGACGCCGAAATGAAGTCTGAAGGGGACATCGCTTCCGCCTCCAGCGACGGGCCGGTGCATAACAAGCACAAGCAGCAAGGCCTGCTGCGGGTGATCCGCGACCATAGCAAGTCGGTGGACCTGCCCGCGGGCACCATCGCGAGCGACCTCGGCGCCTCGCCCACCCATGTCCGGACCGTGTCCTACGATGTCGAGCACCTGCATGAGCACGAAGGCGTGGCGCCCGGCGATCTGGCCAAGCTGCGCAACAGCAGCGATGTATTGTGGATCGACGTCACCGGCCTCAAGGATACGAAGACCATCGAGGAGATCGGCGCCGCCTTCGGCCTGCACAGGCTGACGCTGGAGGACATCACCAACACCCACCAGCGGCCGAAGGTGGAGACGTTCGACCACTACGTCTTCATCGTGATGAAGATGCTGGACCATTCGGACGCCGGCCTGACCGAGCAGATGTCGATCATCGTCGGCGACGACTACCTGATCACCTTCCAGGAACGGGCGGGCGACTGCTTCGACCCGACCCGCGCCCGGCTGAAGCGGAAGGGCAGCCAGCTCCGCTCTGAGGGCCCGGACCGGCTGGCGCATGCGCTGATCGACGCGGTGATCGACAATTTCTTCCCGCTGCTCGAGAATTACGGCGAGGTGATCGAGGACCTGGAAGACCTAGTGGTCACGAAGCCAGAGGCCTCGCATGTGGAACGGCTGCATTCGATCAAGCGCGACCTGCTGGAAATCCGGCGCGCGATCTGGCCGACACGCGAGCTGGTCAACGCGCTGATCCGCGACGAGCACCACCTGTTCCGCGACAACACCCGCATCTATCTGCGCGACTGCTACGATCACGCCATCCAGCTCATGGACATCGTCGAGACCTACCGCGAGATCGCCTCCGGCCTGCTCGACGTCTATCTGTCGAGCATGAGCGCGCGGATGAACGAGATCATGAAGGTGCTGACCATCATCTCCACGATCTTCATCCCGCTCAGCTTCTTCGCCGGCATCTGGGGCATGAATTTCGAGTACATGCCCGAGCTGAAGAAGACGTGGGCTTATCCAACGGCGCTTGGACTGATGTTGACGGTTGCCTGTCTGCTGGTGATATTTTTCTGGCGCAAGGGCTGGCTGGGCGAGCGCAAGCAGAAAGGGTCCTGACCGGAAGCTTCGGTGGGGCCCCGGGTTCGCCTCAGCCGCGGCCGGAATGAGGCCAGTGCGACGGGCTCAGGATCACGCCGGTCAGCGCGCGGGCGAGATCCCGCAGGCCTGCTGCATGGGCTTCGCGCACAAGATATTCCAGGCCACCCAGGATGGCGTCGGCCGCCTCCTCGGCGGTCTCGTTCACCGGCACAAACCGGTGGTCCTTGTCGATGCCATCGCTGCTGCCGCCGACATGATGCACTTGGCCGTCTCCACAGGGTCCGGCCGCGCCGGACGAATTCACGATGCTGCCATTGGACAGCATCCGGCGGCAGCGTGAAACCTAGCCAGTCCAGTAGGTTTTGACAGTCCGGTGGGAGAAGGCCGGCCTCGGGTCAGGGCACGATCAGGCCCAGGCGGATCGCCTTGACCACCGCGGCGACGCGGGAGTTGACGCCCAGCTTCTTGCAGACGTTCTGGACGTGGAACTTGACGCTGTGCTCGGAGATGCCCAGGCGCGCGGCGGCGTCGGCATTGTTCAGCCCCTCGACCAGCCGCAGGAGCACGTCGCGCTCGCGCGCCGTGAGCGGCGATCCCGACACCACGTCGCCCTCATCCTCGATCGCCGTATAGGCCTGGTGGAACTGCACTGAGAGCACCCGGCCGATATGCAGGTCGCTGTCCGAGACGCCGCGCGGCTTGGCGCGCATGAAACTGACGCCGTTGACCTGGCCGAACGGGCCGTGGATCGGCACGGTGACGCCGTCGAACATCGACGCCTCGCGGATCTCGCCCATCAGCCGCCTCTGGCGCTTCGTCAGGTCCATGGTCGACGTGATCTTCTCCCACTCGAAAGGCAGGCGGCTGTGCACCACCTGGTCGGCCAGCGGGTCGATGTCCTCGTATTTCTCGGCGTCGTAGTGGTCGAACCAGTCCCACGAAATCGTGGTGAACACGACCACATCCGTCGAAGGGCCACGGGTGAGAGGATTGGCAAAGCCGAAATAATGAATCCGGTCGAAATCCAGCGACAGCATGGCCTTGCGGAACCCGTCGATCAGCTCGTCACGCGTCGCTGCCTTCGCCGTGGTCTGGAAAAACTCGTCGACGAGCATCAGCGTGTATGCTCCGGGTCGCCGGGGCCGCAGGAATCGCCCCATGCACCCTGGTCGGCCTGGCCCCGGCGGGCGAGACGCGTGCGTGACCGGTCCCCCTCCATCGGCCTTTCGGCCACGCTGCTCATCGTCATGCGCCAGCCTTGAGCGTCGCCGCCCGGCATGCCAGCCGCCCGAGCCTGTATTTGACCCTAAAGGTTTGGGCGGAGTGGTCTCGTTGTCCCCAAGAGCCATTCTAGCGGACAAATCACCACACCGTGCAAGGGAAAACATACAACCTTTAGGTGTGCCTTTGAGCGGACCAAGACTGCACTGCGCGATCGGCCTCCTTACCTTGTTCGCGGCGGCCACGGCGTCATGTATAAGCAAACCAGCGGTCAACTCAGCAAGCGAGGACGGTTGATGTTTGGACAGATGCAGGATGTTCCCCTGCTGGTTTCTTCCCTGATCGACTATGCGGAAAAATTCCATTCGGAGCAGGAAATCGTCACCCGCACGCTGCAAGGCCCGATCCACCGCTATACCTACGCCGATGCCGGCCGGCGTTCGCGCCAGCTGGCGAAGGCGCTGATCGCGCTGGGCGTGGGCGAAGGCGACCGGGTCGGCACGCTGGCCTGGAACACCTACCGGCATTTCGAGGCGTGGTACGGCATCACCGGCATCGGCGCCGTCACCCACACGCTCAATCCCCGCCTGTTCGCCGAACAGCTCGCCTACATCATCCACCATGCCGAAAACCGGTTCGTCATCCTGGACCCGACCTTCACCGGCATGCTCGAGGGCATCCTCGACCAGATTCCGACGGTGGAAGGCTTCATCATCCTGGCCGACCGGGCCGACATGCCGGCGACCAGCCTGCCCAACGTGATCTGCTACGAGGACCTGATCGCCGCCCACGACGCCGACTACCAGTGGCCCCAGCTCGACGAGCGGGCGGCGGCGGCCATGTGCTACACCTCGGGCACCACCGGCAATCCCAAGGGCGTGCTCTACACCAACCGCTCCTGCGTGCTGCATGCGCTGTCGGCGGCGCTGCCCGACGTCATGGGCTGCGGCTCGCGCACCACGATCATGCCGGTGGTGCCGCTGTTCCATGCCAATGGCTGGGGCATCGCCCATTTCGCGCCGATGACCGGCGCCAAGATGGTGCTGCCCGGCAAGGAAATGGACGGCGCCAGCATTTACCAGCTGCTGAACGAGGAGAAGGTCAACCTGACGGCGGCCGTTCCCACGGTCTGGCTGATGCTGCTGCGGCATCTTCAGGAAAACGACCTGGACCTGCCCTATCTGGAACGGGTCGTCATCGGCGGCTCGGCGGCGCCGCGGTCGATGATCGAGGCGTTCGAGGCGAAGTACGGCGTCACGGTCGGCCACATCTGGGGCATGACCGAGATCAACCCGATCGGCTCCATGGGCACGCCCAAGGCGTCCATGGAGGGCATGGACTACCAGGACCAGCTCGACCTGAAGATGAAGCAGGGCCGCGGCATGTGGGGCGTAGATCTGAAGATCACCGACGACGACGGCAACCGCCTGCCCTGGGACGGCGAGACCGCCGGCCACCTGATGGTGCGCGGGCCGTGGGTGGTCAGCGAATACTACAAGGGCGAGGGCGGCCAGATTCTCGACGAGGAAGGCTTCTTCGACACCGGCGACATCGCCAACATCGACAGCTACGGCTATGTCCAGCTCACCGACCGGGCCAAGGACGTGATCAAGTCGGGCGGCGAGTGGATCAGCTCCATCGACCTGGAGAACACCGCCGTCGGCCACCCGGAGATCGCCGAGGCGGCGGTGATCGGCATCTATCACCCGAAATGGGACGAGCGCCCGCTGCTGGTCTGCGTCCGCGCCAAGGATGCGACCATCGGCAAGGACGCCATCCTGGAATTCATGACCGGCAAGGTCGCCAAGTGGTGGATGCCCGACGACGTGGTGTTCGTCGAGGAACTGCCGCACACCGCTACGGGCAAGCTGCAGAAGCTGAAGCTGCGCGAGCAGTTCAAGGGATACAAGCTGCCGACCTATTGAAGGTATTGGTTGCCGACAACGCGGCCTCGACGAAACCGGCAGGCCGGAGGACGAGGAGGTGGCCGCTTGGTGATGCCGATTCCCGTTCGGAATGTTATGCTTATCAAATCCGCTTTACGATGCCGCTCAGGAGATGACCAATGAGCGAAACCCATCGCATCACCGTCGATCCCGAACAATGCGGGGGCAGGCCTTGCCTGCGTGGCCTTCGCATTCGCGTGCGAGATGTGCTCGATCTGCTCGCCGCCGGCGCCAGCCGTGAGGAAATTCTCGAGGACTATCCTCTGCTGGAGGACGGCGACATTACCGCCGCGCTGGAATACGCGGCGCGGCAGAACGATCATCCGGTGTTGCACGTGGCTTGATGCGCTTCCTGGTCGACGCACAGCTTCCCCCCGCGCTCGCACGTTGGCTTGCGGCCAAGGGGCACGAGGCGGCGCATGTTGGCGACCTGGGGATGCAAGCCGCATCCGACGCCGCGATCTGGAACTATGCGCTGGCTGCGTCCTCGGTGATCGTCACGAAGGACGAGGACTTCGCACAGCGCAAGGTGCTGGAAGACGGCGGGCCAAGCGTCGTCTGGATCAGGCTTCCGAACACGCGGCGCCGCGATCTGCTCGGCTGGTTCGACACGGCGCTGCCGGATATTCTCGCGGCGTTGGCGCGCGGCGACACGCTGGTCGAGGTCATATGACAACCGCTACGGTTAAATGCCCGAGCCTCGACAAGTCCCATTAAGGCAATGGATGCTCCGAACAAAACATTGGTGGATCGCGTATCCGGGGTCTTGGGATGGACGCCAGCGTCCTGGACGGAGATCAAAGGCGGCTACACAGCCGCCGTTCGGTATGTTGTGCGAATTGCCGACACCAGTGCATTTGTGAAGGTTGCCACGACGCCACTCACGGCCGCCATGCTGCGGCGTGAAATCCGCGCCTACGGCGTCCTGTCCGGCGCAGCGTGTTGTCCCCGGCTCATCGGTTGGCAGGATGATGATCAGAACCCGCTGCTGGTCATCGAAGACCTGAGCGGGGCCTATTGGCCGCCGCCCCTGGAACGACGCCCGCGTCGCAGCGGTCCTCGACGCCATCGAAGGCATGCATGCTCTGAACGCCGATCTACCCGTCTATGCAGCTGTTCATGGTGGCCGGGAGCCTTGCTGGAAAACGGTAGCCGCCGCTCCGACACCGTTCCTGTCACTCGGTCTGGTCGATGAGGATTGGCTCATGCGCTCACTCCCCGCTCTCATCGAAGCGGAAGACGCCTGCGCGACGGAAGGAACAGCGGTCAGTCACTGGGATTTGCGAAGCGACAACATCTGCTTCGTCGGGCGACAGGCGAGATTCGTCGACTGGGCGGAGGCCTGCCTGTCGAACCCCAAACTCGATCTCGGGTTCTGGCTGCCAAGCCTCTGCTTCGAGGGTGGTCCCGCGCCAGACGACATTTTGCCCGCCGCGCCGGAAGTGGCGGCATGGGTGTCGGGCTTTTTCGCCGCCAACGCGGGATTGCCCAGTATCCCGGATGCGCCCTTGGTGCGGCGGGTGCAGAGGGAACAGCTATTGACGTCATTGCCTTGGGTTTTGAGGGCTCTCAAGCTGCCAGGCCTATGAGGATAGAAACCGCGTCAGACAACGAGGGCGATAGAAGGTGTTCTGGAATGCGTCTGACGCTGGAGGCTGGAAGGCTCTCCAGCATCCAGGAACACGGCCATGCCCAGCGCGCGGACGGGGCCAAGTACGTAAGCAAGTCGTGCGGTGAACGGACCGGTTCCATCGACCTGGAGAACATCGGTAAGCTTCAAAACGGAAGTTGCGCGCGCAGTTGAAGGGCTACAAGCTGCCGACTTGTTGATGAGTGCCGGAGAGAAGGGGGGCGCTCGCGAGCGACCGGCGTCATGTTGTGGGGGAGAGGCTCCGCGATACGGATTTCTGGGTAAGGGGGATAGTTCATGCATTTGAAGGCGTGCGTCATTGCGGCGTTGTTCTGCCTGCTGGCCGGGCATGCATTCGCGGGCTCGAAAGAACTGCATTATGGCCCGCCGGGCGACTGGATCGTCTCACCGCCCTCGCCGACCGACATGCCGTCGCCGCAAGGCGCTCCTTACCGGTATATCTACAATGACACGCAGATTCTCCTCGGCGCGGACGCCGACGAAACCTATTCGGCGCAGATCGTGAAGATTACCGGGCCGGATGGGCTGGCGCTGGGCAATGTCGCGATCACCTGGAATCCCAATGCGGACGACGTCACCATCCATGGCCTGAAGATCAGGCGCGGCGGCCAGGTGATCGACGTGCTGGAAACAACCACGTTCCAGATCATCCAGCGCGAGGACAACCTCGACTACGCCATGCTGGACGGTAAACTGACCGCAACCCTGCAGGTGCCGGGCGTGCAGGTGGGCGATGAGATCGAGTTCGTGATGACGACCCGCCATCGCGACCTGGTTTTCGGCGACCGTTCGTTTGGCATGCTCCAGATGCCCGTCGCCACCACACCGGGCGCGCACCGCGTCCGCTTCGCCTGGCAGGACGGCAAGGACGTAAGTTGGCGCGTGACGCCGGACCTTCCGGCGCCGGCGCGGTTCGCGCGTGCCGGCCAGCACTACCTGACCTACGAACTGCGCGATCCGAAATCGTCGGTGCTGGCCGAGGGTGCGCCGCCACGCTTCAATGTCCGCCGGCTGATCGAGTATTCGGCCTTCCCGGCCTGGGCGGACATTTCCCGCGTGCTCTGGCCGCTCTACGACAAGGCTGCAATTCTGGCGCAGAATTCTCCGGTTCGGCAGGAGGCGGCGCGGATTGCCGCTGCCAGCAACGACCCGGTGGCACGCGCCGAAGCGGCGCTGGCTCTGGTGCAGGATCGCATCCGATACGTCTATGTAGGTCTGGATGACGGCAACTACCGGCCCCAGGCAGCCGACGATACGTGGAACCGCCGCTTCGGCGACTGCAAGGCCAAGACCGTTCTGCTGACCGCGCTGCTGCGCGAACTGGATATCGCGGCGGAGCCGGTGCTGGTGGACTCGGAGGGCGGCGACGGCACCGACCAGCGCCTGCCCAGTCCAGGCATGTTCAACCATGTTGTCGTCAAGGCGACGATCGCCGGCAAGATCTACTGGCTGGACGGCACCCGGCTCGGCGATCGCCGTCTCGCCCTGCTGCCGCCACCCCCGTTCCGCTGGGCGCTGGCGCTGAGGAAGGGGCCGGCAGCCCTGGAAAAGGTGGTCCAGGAGGCGCCGCTGTTGCCCGAGGGCGTCGATGTGCTGGACGTGGATGCGACCCTCGGCTTCAACAAGCCGGCCAAGGTCAGCGCCGAGCGCATCTATCGCGGCGAGGGCGTGTTCAAGCTTCGCACGGCACTGTCGGGCATGGCGCCCGAGGATGCCAGCCGGGCGCAGGACGCCATGTGGCGCGAGGTGTTCTCCTGGGTCGAGCCGAGTGACGTCGCCTGGCGCTACGACGAGCAGCAGGGCGTCGTCGTCATGACAATGAAGGGCGAGGGCAAGCTCGACTGGCTGGGTGATGATATCTCAGGTCGCGCACTCGATATGTTCAACGCCGGTTTCGCGCCGCCCGCGCCGTTGCGTCGGCCGAAGGAACAGGACCAGACGGTGCCGTGGGCGACCGACTTCCCGGCATACTATTGCTGGGCGACCACCATCCGGTTGCCGGCATCGAACAAACGGTTTCGGTGGGAGCACAACGCCACGGCGGTGAATCGCAAGGTGGGCGGCATCGCCTATTGGCGGCAGGCCAACGTCGAGGGCGACGTGGTGCGCAGCGTCGTCAGCAAGCGCACTTATCTGCCGGAGCTGTCTCAGGCCGAGGCGCAGGACGTGAACGATCGCATTCCCAGTTTCAGCAAATACGTCTCGCGGGTCTACCAGGTCGAGGCCGGACCGTGGGACACTGGCACTCCGGCGGCACTGAAGCAGGAGAATCCGCCGGTCGACTGGTCCAGTCCCTCGGCGCCCTGCGCGGCGCCCGATGGCCAACAGGCTGATGAGGAGGCGCCGGTGCCGGCAGCATCCAGGTCCGTCAGTGTGCCGCCACCGCTACGGCCACGTGCAGCGCCGACCCCGGCGACCCCATCGGTCAAGCCGGAAGCCGACGTCGACACCGAACCGCGCCAGGATCCGCAGCATCCGGTAACCCAGCCCGCATACCCGGCGGAGTCGGTCTGGAACTTCGAGGAAGGGGCGGTGATCCTGGGCTTCGTGGTGAAGAAGGATGGAACGGTCGACGCGCCCAGCATCGCCGTCAACGAGAGCACCGGTTTCGCAGGCCTCGACGCGGCGGCGATCGCCGAGGCGGCAACGTGGCGCTTCCTGCCGGCCACGAAGCGCGGCAAGCCCGTCGCCGCCGCGCATCAGTTCCGGGTCGTCTTCGAACTCAAGCGTCCCCGTCCGATCGAAGAGGCCCTGCCCGAAACCCCCGCCATTCTGCGGGAGGACTATCAGAACCCCGCCGCGCCGTCGCCCGATCCGCAGCGGCCGATCACCCAGCCACCCTATCCGGACGATGCCCGCGCCGCCGGGCAGGAAGGCGACGTGATCCTGCAGTTTATGGTCGAGGCCGACGGTTTCGTCGATCCAAACAGCATCGTCGTCAAGAAGAGCAGCGGCTTTCCGTCCCTGGACAGGGCCGCGGTCAGTGAGGCGGCGGTGAACTGGCGCTTTCGGCCTGCGACGATGAACGGAAAGCCGGTAGCCTCCACGCACCGGTTCAGAGTCGTATTCGACCTCAACGGAGCGGACCAGGCGCCAGCCGAGTGAGCCGGACCTCGATCTCGGTCCAGCCAAATGAACCGCATGCCGCTCGTGGCCTGCTCTGCGACGGATTGTGAATGACTCGGCCAGCCATCGCTTCTTTGCGCGGCAGGCCGCCTCTGGCACTATGCCCCGGTGAAAAAGCCCCTGGATGCAAAGCCGGAAGCGGCGCTGTTTGTCACCTGCCTCGTCGACCTGATGCGGCCGGAGGTGGGATTCGCGGCGGCGTCGCTGGTCGAGGCGGCCGGGTTCGAGGTGGTCGTGCCGAAATGGCAGAGCTGCTGCGGCCAGCCCAATTACAACAGCGGTGACCGCCGCGCGGCGCGCAGCATGGCCGCGCGCACCATCGAGGTGCTGGAGCCCTACGCGCAGGTCGTCGTGCCGTCTGGCTCCTGCGCCGGCATGATCAAGCTGCACTATCCCACGCTGTTCGACGAGGCCGACGCGCTGTTCGGCAAGGCGCGGGCGCTGGCCGACAAGACCGAGGAACTGACCGTGTTCCTGGCGCGCCACGGCTACATGCCGTCGGTGACGCTCCAGGCCACCCGCGTCGCCTATCACGACAGCTGCTCGGGCCTGCGTGAGCTGGGCATCCGCGACCAGCCGCGCGCATTGCTGCGCAAGCTGCCTGGATTGAAGCTGCTCGAGCTGTCGGAACCCGAGGTGTGTTGCGGCTTCGGCGGCACGTTCTGCGTGAAGTACCCCGACATTTCGGGGCGCATGGCCGAGAACAAGGCCGCCGACATTGCCGCGACCGGCGCCGACACGGTCGCCATGGGCGACGTGGGCTGCCTGCTCAACATCGAGGGCAAGCTGCGCCGCGAGGGCAGGGACATCCGCGCCTGTCACGTGGCCGAGCTGCTCGCCGGCACGCTGGAGAAGCCCCATGGAAAGTAAAAGTCGTGGAGGTTGAAAGCGGCGCGTTCGTCGAGAAGGCGCGCGCGGCGCTGGGCGACGCCACGCTGCAGCACGCCCTGAAGCACATCAAGCACGGCTTCGTGGAGGCGCGGGCGAACGCTGCCGCCAAGCTGCCGGATTTCGAGGCGATGCGCGACCGGGCCCGCGACATCAAAGCGCATACCATCGCCCACCTGGCCGATTACCTGGAGCAGTTTGAAGCCAACGTCACCGCGCTGGGCGGCCACGTGCATTGGGCGCGTGACGCCGGCGAGGCCCGCGCCATCGTGCTGGGCATCTGCCGCAACGCCGGCGCCCGCACGGTCACCAAGAGCAAGAGCATGGTGACCGAGGAGATCGAGCTCAATCCTTACCTGGAAGAGCACGGCATCGAGCCCATCGAGACCGACCTTGGCGAGTATATCATCCAGCTCCGCAAGGAGAAGCCCAGCCACATCATCGCGCCGGTCATCCACCTGTCGAAG
Organism: Candidatus Kuenenia stuttgartensis; assembly: GCA_943329845.2. Lineage (GTDB taxonomy): Bacteria > Pseudomonadota > Alphaproteobacteria > SMXS01 > SMXS01 > RI-34. The sequence continues at coordinate 53,910 of CALQFM020000007.1, forward strand.
GACCAGGTGGCCGACACCTTCCACGAGCACCATCCGAAATACGGCTTCCACGAGCGCCTGACGGTGCGGTCCGACATGGTGCGCGAGGCGCGCTCGATCCTTCGCCAGCGCTTCGTGAAGGCCGATGTCGGCATCACCGGCGCCAATTTCCTGGTGGCCGAGACCGGCTCGGCGGTGGTCGTCACCAACGAGGGCAACGCCGACCTGACCGCCTCGCTGCCCGACACCCACATCGTCGTTACCGGCATCGAGAAGCTGGTGCCGACGCTGGAGGACTGCCACCTGATGCTCCGGCTGTTGCCACGCTCTGCGACGGGGCAGGACATCACCGCCTATATGAGCTTCTTCACCGGGCCGAAGCGGGCGGGCGACCTGTCCGGGCCGTCGTCGTTCCACGTGGTGCTGCTCGACAACGGCCGCTCCAACATGATGGGCACCGAGTTCGAGGAGATGCTGCGCTGCATCCGCTGCGGCGCCTGCCTCAACCACTGCCCGGTTTACGCCAATATCGGCGGCCACGCCTATGGCTCGGTCTATCCCGGTCCCATGGGCGCGGTGCTGACGCCCAGCCTCGCCGGCATCGACAAGGCCGGGCATCTGCCAAACGCGTCGAGCTTCTGCGGCCGCTGCGAGGAGGTCTGTCCGGTGCGCATCCCGCTGCCGCGGATGATGCGGCACTGGCGCGAGCGCGAGTTCGAGCGGCACCTGACGCCGCACGGCGCGCGCTGGGGCCTGCATGCCTGGGCGGTTATCGCCGCCAGCCCGACGGTCTACCGCGCCATGCAGTGGACCGCGTCGCGCCTGTTGCGGCTGGTCGCCTGGCGCGGCTGGATCAGGCGGCTGCCGTTGGCGGGAGCGGGCTGGACCAGCCAGCGGGATATGCGCGCGCCGTCGGGCGACAGCTTCCAGCGGCAATGGAGGAAACACGGTGGCCGACGATAGCCGCGCCGAAATCCTCGCCAGGCTTCGACAGGCCGTGCCGCGGCAGACAGCCGAGCACGCGCCGCACCAGGCGTTCAGCACCTGGCAGGCGCCCGGCGCGACGGATATCCAGGGCCGGTTCGTCGCCCGGCTCGAGGCCGCGCGCGGCACGGTCGAGCGGATCGCCTTGCTCGCCGACGTGCCCGACGCCGTCGCGCGCTATCTGGCCGGCCAGAACCTGCCGGCGCGTCTCAACGTGGCGCCCGAACTGAGACAACTGCTGGATTTCAGCGCCGGCGCGGTGACAATCCACGACGCGCTGCCGGTCGAGGATGGCCATGCGGTGCTGACCAGCTGCATCGCGGCGGTCGCCGAGACCGGCACGTTCGTCGCGGCGAGCGGACCCGGCCGGGATCCCCGGCTGAACTATCTGGCCGAGACCCTGATCGTCGTCGTCGGGGCGGGCCAGATCGTCGAGGCCTATGAGGAAATCTGGACCCGGCTGCGGGTGCGCACGGGCAAGGAAACGCCACGCCTCGTCAGCTTCATCACCGGCCCGTCGCGCACCGCCGACATCGAGCAGACCATCGAATGGGGCGCCCATGGCCCACGCCGCCTGCATGTGCTGATTTCGGACGAGACACCTTGAAGCCGGGGCTTTGGCTTGCTGGCCAAGCTTGACCCGGCGGCGGCATACCCCTCACCCTAGCCCTCTCCCACAAGGGAAGAGGGGACGACGCCGGTGCAACGGCGGGAATAGTCCCTTCTCCCCTTGTGGGAGAAGGTGGACGCCCATAGGGCGGCCGGATGAGGGGGCGCCGCGTCAGCGGCATTACAGGCTGGAGCGGCAATGAGAACATCGATCATCGGGATTGCCGCCATGCTGGCCGCCACACTCGCCGCCGCGTCGGTCGCCCATGGCGACGTGATCATCAAGCTGAAGAACGGCGTCGAGATCAAGGTGCCGGTGAACAAGGACGACATCGCCTCGATCACCATGGAGGAGGGCGGCAGGTCCGCGTCCGCGAGTCCGCCGTCCGCGCCGCCTCCGCCGGTCGTTCCCGAAACGCCCGCCAAGCCCACCGAATACAGCCAGGCGCCGCCGTCTCCGGAAGAGCTGGCCCAGGCGAAGGGACCCGAGCTTCCCGGCGCGTCCGGCTTCAAGCCCGGCGCCTTCAGCAAGGACGGCGCCGCAGGCGGCAGCAGCGGCCGGATCGTCCATGTTGGTCCCGGGAAGGACTATGAAAAGCTTGGCGACGTGGCCGCCAGCCTCCAGAACGGCGACGTGGTGGAGATCGAGGGCGGCCTTTATCTCAATGACTTTGCCAGCATCGCCGCCAGCGACATCACCCTGCGCGGCGTGCATGGCCGGCCGCATTTCCGCGCCACCGTCGGCCCGCCCAACAACAAGGGCATCCGCTCCAGCGAGAAATTCGTCGACCGGGCGAAATACGACTTCCATCTGGCCGATGGCGCCGACGCCATCGACGACGGCGTCAAGGTCGGTAACGCCGGCAAGACCTCACTGATGCCCGCCAACGAGTACGCCTTCCCCAAGCCCATGACCCCGCGCAAGGTGGTCGGCGACCTCGACGTCGGGGCGTACGAGTACGGCGGCAAGTAGGGTTATCCCCTTCCCACTGTTGTCATCCCGGCGAAAGCCGGGACCCAGCTGCCCATGCAGATAAAATCCTATCCGTGTCCCTGAGCTTGTCGAAGGGCGTTGCACGAGAGTTGATGCAACGCCCTTCGACAAGCTCAGGGACACGGTGAACGTCGAGATCGGCATCGCCGGGATGACGGAAAAAGGGGTAGGGCCTGCACCACATCGATTGACGAATGTAACTTTATAACATTATACGTAATATTATAACATATGGATTGCCAAGGATCCTCCGGATGCCGAAGCTCAATCACGTCCTATTCGCCGGCATCGCGGCCCTTGCTCTCACGCCGCCGGCCCGGGCCGATACGGACGAGCCCCCGCACCATGCCAGCCATGTCGACGAGGTGGTCGTCACCGCGTCTCCGCTGGGAGCCAGCCAGTTCGACGTGCTGCAGGGGACGTCGATTCTTCACGGCGAGGACCTGGCGAAGATCGGCGGCCGCAGCCTGGGCGACGTCGTGGGCAACCTGCCCGGCGTCAGCCAGACCGGCTATACCTTCGGCGCCAGCCGGCCGGTGATCCGCGGTCTGGGCGGCGACCGCATCCGTGTGCTGATCGATGGCCTGGGTTCGTTCGACGCCTCGACCGCCAGCCCGGACCACGCCCCGTCGGTCGATACCGCCACCGCCAAGCGCATCGAGGTGGTGCGCGGTCCGGCGACGCTGCTCTATGGCAACAGCGCGGCGGGCGGCGTGGTCAACGTCATCGACGGGCGTATCCCCGAGGAAATCCCGGAGAACGGCATCGAGGCGTCCGGCACCGGCTTCTACGGCACCAATGGCGACGAGCGCACCGGCTCGGGCGGCGTTACCGTTGCGCTGGGCGAGACCGGGCTGGTCGCCCATCTGGACGGCTCCTACAAGAAGACCGGCGACATGACCGTGCCGGGGTTCGCCCGCAGCGAGGCCCTGCGCGCGCTCGATCCGCAGGACGACGAACTGCGCGGCAAGCTGCCCAACAGCGCCGTGCGCGACGCCAGCATCACCGGCGGCCTGTCCTGGGTGGGCGACAACGGCTTTCTCGGCGCGTCGGTCAGCCACTATTCGACGAACTACGGCATCCCGGTGAACATCGAGGAGCCGGGCGAGCCGCCGGAAGTGCGCATCGCCATGCAGCAGACTCGCGTCGACGTCTCGGGCGAGCTGCGCACACCGTTCCTGGCCTTCGACACGGCGCGCGTTCGCTTCGGCTATGGCGACTACCAGCACGCCGAGAAGGAAGGCGAGGAGATTGGCACCCAATTCTTCAACAAGCAGTGGGAAGGCCGGCTGGAACTGGTCCAGAAAAAATGGGGCAACCTGTCCGGCGCCTGGGGCGTGCAGGCCAGCCACCGCGACTTCGAGGTGGTGGGCGACGAGGCGTTCGTCGCGCCCAGCCTTACCGACCAGATCGGCGTGTTCACGGTCCAGCGGCTCGACATCGGCGCGGTGGCGCTGGAAGCGGGCCTGCGGTTCGAGAGCCAGCAGCTCAAGGCCGACGACAACGGCTATAACCGGGACTTCGGCACGCTCAGCGCGTCCGCCGGCGCATCTTACACCTTTGCCGAAAACTGGCTGGCCGGTATCAGCGCCTACCGCACCGAGCGCGCGCCGACCGCCGAGGAAGTGCTGGCCAACGGCCCGCACGCCGCCACCTTCACCTTCGAGCGCGGCGACCTGACGCTGGGCAAGGAAACCGCGACCGGCGTCGAGGCGACCCTGAAGAAGTCGCAGGGGCCGTTCACCGGCTCGCTCAACGCCTACTACACCGCCTATGACGACTTCATCTCCGAGCAGTTCACCGGCGAGGAGGAGGACGGGCTGCGGGTCGTGCAGTTCACGCCGGTGTCGGCACGATTCTACGGCTTCGAGGCCGAGGCGGCGGTCGAGGTCTGGCGCGGCGGCAATGCCTCGCTGAAGCTCGATGCCCAGGCCGACTATGTCCGCGCCCAGGACACCACCAACGGCCAGCCGTTGCCGCGCATCCCGCCGTTGCGGCTGACCGGCGGCGTCGAATATGCCGAGATCCGCTACAGCACCTCGTTCCTCAAGGACTACCTACCCGCCGCCGGCCGCAGCATCCGCCTCGGCATCCGCGCGGCGATCTAGGCACAACCCCGCCTTTCGTTCCGCACGCTTGCTTTTCCGCGGCCCGGCGCATAGTTGGGGCTTATGGCAGGTGAAGCGAAAGTCTATCTGGTCGGCGCGGGTCCGGGCGACCCGGAGCTGATCACGCTCAAGGCGCTGCGCGTTCTGCGCGCCGCCGATGCCGTGGTCTATGACCGGCTGGTGTCCGACGAGATCCTGTCCGAAATCCCCGAAGACGCCGCCCGCATCTATGTGGGCAAGGAAGGCGGCACCCATTCGCTGCCCCAGGCCGAGATCAGCAATTTGCTGGTCACGCTGGCCCGCCAGGGCAAGACCGTCGTGCGGCTGAAGGGCGGCGACCCGTATATTTTCGGGCGCGGCGGCGAGGAGGCCATTGTGCTCGCCCAGGCCGGCGTCGATTTCGAGGTGGTGCCCGGCGTGACCGCGGCATCCGGCGTCATGGCCGGGCTGAACCTGCCGCTGACCCATCGTGGGCTGGCCAATGGTGTGCGCTTCGTCACCGGCCAGTGCGGCAAGAACGTGCCGCTCGACCTGAACTGGCCGAGCCTGGCCGATCCCGACACCACGCTCGTCGTCTATATGGGTCTGGCCAAGCTGCCGGAGATCAGCACCGAACTGATCAAGGCCGGCATGCCGGCCGACCAGCCGGCCATGGCCATCTCCAAGGGCACGCTCGACACCGAGACGGTGATCACCGGCACCATCGCAAGCCTGCCGGGGCAGGTGAGGGAAGTGCGCCTCGCGCCGCCGGTGCTGATCGTCGTCGGCCGGGTGGTGACGCTGATGGAGACGCTGGGGCGCGGCCTGGTGCGGCAGATGCAGGAGACTCCGTGAGCGGCGACTCGATCTATCTGGAAAAGGATGGCGAACTGGCCTGGGTGGTGATCGACCGCCCCGACAAACTTGGCGCCCTCAGCCAGGCCATGTGGGAAGCGCTTCCCGGCATCGCCGCCGCCATCGAGGCCGATCCGGCGGTGAAGGTGGCCGTCGTGAAAGGCGCCACCGGGAAGGCGTTCAGCGCCGGCGCCGACATCTCGGAATTCGAGGTGCTCAGCACCGACCAAGCCCTGCGCGATGCCAACCGCGCGGCCATCACCAACGGCCTGCGCGCGCTCACCGGCATCTCCAAGCCGACCATCGCCATGGTGCGTGGCATCTGCATGGGCGGCGGCTGCGCCATCGCGCTGACTTGCGACATCCGCTTCGCCTCGCCCGAGGCCAGGCTGGGCATTCCGCCCGCCAGGCTGGGACTGGCCTACACGCTCGAGGACATGAAGCAACTCGTCGACGTGGTCGGCCCGTCCCATGCCAAGAGCATGATGTTCACCGGCCGCGCCGTACCTTCGCCTGAGGCGCTTGCCATCGGCCTGGTGAACGCGGTCTATCCCCTGGACGCCATCGAGCGGGAAACCAGGGACTTCGCCGCCCAGGTCGCGCGCAACTCCCAGTTCTCCGTCCGTGTCCTGAAGAAGATCATCGGCCTGATCGCCGATGGCGCCGACGCCGAGACCGAGGAAAGCTGGAAGCTGGCGATGGACGCCTATGAGGGCGAGGATTACCGCGAAGGCGTCGCCGCGTTCCTCGCCAAACGCCCGCCGAAATTCACGTTTTCCTGAAACCTATTTCTTCTTCGCCGCAGGCTTCGCCGGCTCAGCCGCTGCGGCCTTCGGCCGTGCCGGGAAATCCACCTTGATGTCGGGCAGCTTAGCGTTCACCCGCTTGATGACTTCGTCGGTGGCGTCGTAGCCGGAGCCGTCGCGGATGTAGAGCACGGCCGAGCCGTCGACGAAGCGGCTGATGCCGTGGTCCTGGCGGACCTGCTGGCCGACCATGGTGGCAACCGTGTTGAACTGCTCCATGGCCTTCTCGCCGGCCTTGGTCATGTCCTCCTGAACCTTCGCCAGCACGCCGTCGATCTGGGCCTTGATGCCGTTGTACTGGTCGACGGCCTTCTGGTATTCGGCCGGATCGATGGTGTCCCTGGCCTGGCGGACCGGTGCGAATTCCTTCTCCAGCTTGTCGATCGCCATGTTGTATGCGGCGGCCTCGACATCGTGGCGCTTGGCCATCTGGTCGAAGACACTCTGCATCGCGGTGGCTTCGGTTGCGAGACGCTCGGAATCCATCACCAGGAATAGGGTTGTCGTCGGGGCCTCCGCCGCGGGCGCGGCCGGCGTCACCGTCGCCGGCGTCTCGGCATGGGCGGCATACGGAAACGCAAGTGCGGCCATCAGGACCAGGGAACGGATCATTGCTGGGGCGCTCCCTTGGCCGGTAGTTCGACGGTCGGCACCTCGGCATTGAGGAAAGTCTGGATCAGGTTCGTGATGTCGTTTGCGCCCGGCGCGGCCAGCTTTTCCGAGACCAGGGCGTCGTACGCCTTCTTCTCCATCACCAGGTCGAGCGACATGCCGCTGGCGACGCGCTTGATGATGGCCTGGAGTTTTGGCTGCAGCGTCGCCATGGCGGCCTGGCCGCGGGCTTCGATTTCCTCGAGGCCCTTCTTGTCGTCCTCCGCGGTCTGGGCGATGCGCTGTTCCAGCGATGCCTGGCGCTGCTGGCGCTCTTCGGCCGAGATGTTGGCGGAATCTACCCGGAGCGCACGAAGCTCCTCCTGCAGCGATTCGTACTTGTACCTGGTGTTCTGGCGGTAGGCCGCCTTGGCCGCCTCCACCTTCTTGTCCAGGTCGTGGGTGACCAGCGACTTCTGGCTCAGCGCCGCGAGATCGACCACGGCAATCCTGGGCGGCGGGAGCGTTTCCGCCAGGGCCGGGACGGCGCCGGCAAGGGCAATCAGGACAAGAGAGCAGCGAAGCAATGTTTTCATGGCGCTCGTCTATAGGCAGGCCGCTGCTGCCGGTAAAGCTTGGTCATCGGATCGTCATGGAAAATTCACGGAGCGGCGGGCGGGCCGGTGGCCGGTTTAGGGCCGGCCAGGAATGCTTCGACCCGCTGCGCCACGTTCCGGCGGATGTTCATGTAGAACAGGTTGTAGTCGTAGATGTGATAGTTGCCGCCCGGCAGCACCAGGCCGCTGTAGCCTTTGCCGTCCGGCGGCGAGGCGTAGAGCACGCCGTCCTTGCAATAGGCGCCGGTGATCCTGGGGTCCGGGGTTCCCAGCGGCTCGTCGGTGGTCGGCAGCGCGCCCAGGTTCAGGGCCGCCGGAGCTGTCTGCTCGGACGTGTCCCAGCGCAGCGGATTGACGCAGAGCAGTGTCTTGCCGCGGTTCGCCTCGTAGACCCCGTCATAGCGGAAGCCCACATTGTCGAACAGGCCCGTGGGATCGGCGTCCTGCACCGCGAAGCTGTTCCAGCTCGCCAGGCAGCCGGTCTGGGCCGGCGTCGTGCATGGCTTGATGTCCTTGTAGACCCGGCTGAACAGGTCCGTGGGCAGGGCGAAGCCGACGGCGTAGGCGGCGACCATCCGCGCGACGAGCGGTGTTCCGTCGACCTCGTCGCGCAGCAGATAGGACAGGTGACGGCTGCCCTGGCTGTGCGCGGCCAGGATGAACGGCCGTCCCTTGTTATCGTTTTCCATATAGTGGCGGAAGGCGCGGCGCACGTCCTGATAGGCCAGGTCCAGCGCCTTGTCGCCGTCGGCCCGGTTCTTCGGGAAGAACGCGCCCAGCGTCGCCTGCCGGTAGAGCGGCGCGTACACCTTGGCCGAGCCGTTGAAGGCGCTTGCCTGGTATTTCAGCACGAAGCCGTCGAGGCGCCCGCGCGCATCCTCGTCATCGATGGGGGCGTTCCAGCCGGTTCGGTTGTAGTAGGTGGTGGGGGCGATGAAGAATACGTCGACCTGGGCCGTCGCCTGCCTGTCGGCGGCCTCGGGCGTCTTCGGGACCTGATCCGCGGCGTCGCGCCTGGTCGGCAGCGCCGCCCACGAAGCCGGATCGGCATAGTTCGGCTCGGCCGGCGGCGTCATGGCAACGAACGGCTCGCCAGGCGTCATGGCCCAATAGCTCAACTCGTCCTTGAACGCGGCCAGCAGGGTGATGGCGACGACGGCGGCCACCACGAGTCCGGCGACGATATAGAGGAATATCCTGGCCACGCGCGCCTCAGTCTTTGTCCCAGATCGGCTTGCCGCTGCCCGGCAGGCCAAGACGGTGCCACTTGTCGGTGACGGTCGCGATCACGTCGTCGCGCATGCGGATCTTGCGGCCCCATTCGCGCTTGGTCTCGGGCGGCCATTTGTTGGTGGCGTCGAGGCCGATCTTGCTGCCCAGGCTCTCCTCCGGCGAGGCGAAGTCCAGATAGTCGATGGGGGTGTTCTCGATCAGGGTGATGTCGCGGGCCGGGTCCATGCGGGTCGAGATCGCCCACATCACATCCTTCCAGTTCCGCGCGTCGATGTCGTCGTCCACCACGATCACCCACTTGGTGTACATGAACTGGCGCAGATAGGACCAGACGCCCAGCATGACACGCTTGGCATGGCCGGGGTAGGCCTTGCGCATGGAAACCACGGCGATGCGGTAGGAGCAGCCTTCGGGCGGCAGCCAGAAGTCGGTGATCTCGGGGAACTGCTGGCGCAGCAAGGGAATGAAAACCTCGTTAAGCGCCTCGCCGAGGACGCTGGGCTCGTCCGGCGGCCGGCCGGTGAAGGTGGACAGGTAGATTGGATCGCGGCGCATGGTGATCGCCGACACGGTGAACACCGGGAATTTTTCGACCGAGTTGTAATAGCCGGTGTGGTCGCCATACGGACCTTCCTCGGCGTAGTCGGTCAGCGAGACATGGCCTTCCAGCACGATCTCGGCCTCGGCCGGCACCTTCAGCGGTACGGTCTTGCAGTCGACCAGCTCGACCTTCTTGCCGCGCAGGAGGCCGGCGAACTGATATTCGGACAGCGTGTCCGGCACGGGCGTCACCGCGGCCAGGATCGTCCCCGGATCGGCGCCGATCACCACGGCGGCGGGCAGCGGCTCGGATTTCTCCTGCGCCCACCGCTGGTGGTGCTGGGCGCCGCCCCTGTGCTTCAGCCAGCGCATGATGGTGGTGTTGCGCCCGGTCACCTGCATGCGGTAGATGCCCAGGTTGAAGTCGTCTTCCTTGCGCTTGCCCGGTCCCTTGGTGACGACCAGCGGCCAGGTGATCAGGGGCGCGGGCTCACCGGGCCAGCAGGTCTGGACGGGCAGGGCGGACAGGTCGATATCATCGCCCTGCAGCACCACCTGGTGCACCGGCGCGCTGGACGTGGTCTTGGGCTTCATGGCCATGACGGTGCGCAGCAAGGGCAGCATGTCGAGCGCCTCGCGCCAGCCGCCGGGCGGCTCGGGCTGGCGCAGGAAGGCGAGGGTCTCGCCGACCTCGCGCAGTTCCTCTGGCCGGCGCCCCATGCCCATGGCCACCCGCTCGACGGTGCCGAAAAGGTTGACCAGGACCGGCATGGCGCTGGGCGTGCCGTCCGCCTTCACCGCGTTCTCGAACAGCACGGCGGGGCCGCCCTCGGCCAGCAGCCTGGTCTGGATCTCGGTCATCTCCAGTACGGTCGAGACCGGCTCCGTGACGCGCACCAGCAGGTTGCGGCTTTCGAGCGTCGCCATGAAGTCGCGCAGGGAGGAATAGGGCATGGTTTATCCCGGTTGGCCGGCAATGATGGCAGCAAAGACGATCCAGCCAAAGCGTATGTTGGACCTGAACAGCCGCAGGCAGGTTGCCGGATCGTTGATGTCGAGGCGGGCGATCTGCCAGGTGAAGTGGACGCCCGCCAACGCGAGTCCGGCGTAGAAAAGCGGCTCGAGATCGCAGAGGACGCCCGCAAAGGACCACAGCGCCAGCGCGCCGCCGTAGACCGCGCACAGGAACGGCTTCGTCCCCGCGCCCAGAGCCAGCGCCGAGGACTTTACGCCCGCGGTCGTGTCGTCCGCCCGGTCCATGTGGGCGTAGATGGTGTCGTAGCCCAGCGTCCAGCAGAAGCAGCCCAGGTAAAGCAGCAGCGCCGGCCAACCCGGATATTGACCGGTCACAGCCGGCCAGCCGAGCAGCGCGCCCCAGTTGAAGACGATTCCGAGCACGGCCTGCGGCCAGTGCGTCACCCGCTTCGCCAGCGGATAGAGCACGACCAGCGGCAGCGACAGCACCGCCACGATGACGGTGCGCGGCGTGAACGACAAAAGGATGGCGAGACCGATCAGCCCCAGCACGATCACCAGCGCGACCGCGCCCGGCACGCCGATGGCGCCGCTGGCGATCGGCCGGCCGGCCGTGCGCGCGACCCGGGCGTCGATGTCCCGGTCCCAGATGTCGTTGACCGCGCAGCCCGCGCCGCGCATCACCAGCGCGCCGGCGCCGAACGCCAGCAGGATCAGCAGGATTTCCGGCGACCATGGCCGCAGGCCCGTGTCGGTCACCGCCAGCATGGTGCTCCACCAGCATGGCCACAGCAGCAGCCAGGCGCCGACCGGCCGGTCGAGCCGCATCAGCCGCGCCCAGGGCCGCAGCCGCGCGGGCAGCGAGCGGTCGACCCAGCCGCCTGGAACGGCGTCTGCGGGGCGAGAAGTAGTCGGCTCCATCAGGGCAGCTTCCGCTTCGTCATCGAAGTGTGTTAGCGCTATCGCGGTTCAGGAGCAACCGCCCGTCATGGCCTACGATCACTCGAAAATCCGCCTGTTCGTCGATGCGCCGCTGACGCCGGGCGCGGCGGTCGAGCTGGCCGCCGATCACGTCCACTACATGCGCGCGGTGATGCGCCAGCGCGAGGGCGACCGTTTCCATATCTTCAACGGACGCGACGGCGAATGGGTTGCCGAGCTGACCGCGCTGGGCAAGAAGGCCGGGGCGGCGCGGCTCCACGAGCGAATCCGCGAACAGACCTCGGTGCCCGACCTCTGGCTCGCCTTCGCGCCGATCAAGGGCGCGCGGCTCGACTTCGTGGTGCAGAAGGCCACAGAGCTGGGCGTCGCCGTGCTGCAGCCGGTGCTGACCGAGCGCACGGTGGTCCGCAACCTCAACCTGGACCGGCTGCGCGCCAACGCCGTCGAGGCGGCCGAGCAGTGCGAGTGCCTGGGCGTGCCAGAGATCCGCGAGCCCCAGTCCCTGCGCAACCTGCTGGGCGGCTGGCCGGACGGACGCGGCCTGATCTTCTGCGACGAGGGCGGCGACCGGCCCGCGCTCGAAGCCCTGGACTCGGTGAAAGGGCAGGGGACTTCGTGGGGTATCCTGACCGGGCCGGAAGGCGGCTTCTCGGACGCCGAGCGGGCGCTTATCCAGGCGCAGAAGCGTGCGCTGCCGATCAGCCTGGGTCCGCGGATCATGCGCGCCGACACCGCCGCAGTCGCGGCGCTGGCTCTGTTTCAAGCCACGCTGGGCGATTGGGACACGAGCGCCGTGCACCGCTCCGCGTGATTGGCTCTTGAAAGCTGCCTCGGCAGCCGTTACTTGGCGGTACTCAAACGGGGTGGAGCCTAATTCATGGCCGGCGTACCGGGCCAAGCAAACCAGACGCTGGTGGAGTCGAAGAGGCAACTCGTCGACTACATCGAGAGCGGGAACAAGCCCAAGGAATACTGGCGCGTCGGCACCGAGCACGAGAAGTTCGGCTTCCGCTGGTCCGACAAGCAGGCGCTGCCCTATGACGGGCCGGCGGGCATCCGCGCTGTCCTGAACGGCATGAAGCGGTTCGGCTGGGAGCCGGTCTCCGAGGGCGACAACGTCATCGCGCTGAAGCAGGACGGCGCGTCGATCACGCTGGAGCCGGGCGGCCAGTTCGAGCTGTCGGGCGCGCCGCTCGAAAGCATCTGGCAGACCTGCGACGAAGTGAACACCCATCTGACCCAGGTGCAGGAAGTGTCCCGCGAGCTGGGCATCGGCTTCATCGGCCTGGGCATGACGCCCAACATGCGCCGCGACGACGTGCCGATGATGCCGAAGGGCCGCTACCAGATCATGCGGCGCTACATGCCGACGGTCGGCACCATGGGCCTCGACATGATGTTCCGCACCTGCACGGTGCAGGCGAATCTGGACTATTCCTCCGAAGCCGACATGGTGAAGAAGTTCCGGGTGTCGCTGGCGCTGCAGCCGGTGGCGACGGCGCTGTTCGCCAACTCGCCCTTCATGGACGGCAAGCCCAACGGCTATTTGTCCTATCGCAGTCACATCTGGGAAGACACCGACCCCGACCGCTGCGGCGTGCTGCCCTTCGTGTTCGAGGCCGGCATGGGTTTCGAGCGCTACGTCGACTACGTGCTCGACGTGCCGATGTACTTCATCTACCGCGACGGCCAGTACATCGACGTGGCCGGCCAGTCGTTCCGCGACTTCATGAACGGCAAGCTGCCCGGCCGTCCCGGTGAACTGCCCACCATGGACGACTGGGAACAGCACATGACCACCGTGTTCCCGGAGGTCCGCCTGAAGAAGTTCCTCGAGATGCGCGGCGCCGACGGCGGCCCGTGGAAGCGGCTGTGCGCGCTGCCGGCGCTGTGGGTCGGCCTGCTCTACGACCAGGGCGTGCTCGACGCCGCCTGGGACATCGTGAAGGACTGGACGATCGAGGACCACGACCGGCTGCGTTCGGAGGTGCCCCGTCTCGCGCTGAAGGCAACAATCGGCAACGAGACCATCCAGGACGTGGCGAAGAAGGTGCTGGCGCTGTCTTCGGAAGGCCTGCGCCGCCGCGCCCGGCTCGACTACAAGGGCGACGACGAAACCGGCTTCCTCGCCTCGCTCAAGCACATCGCCGAAACCGGCCGCACCCAGGCCGACGACCTGCTGGAGGCGTATAACGGCCGCTGGAACGGCAGCGTGCTGCCGGTGTTCGAGGAATTCGCGTACTGAGGCGCGATGCGCCTACAGGTCGAACGCGACCAGCAGCCCCGCGAACAGGCCCAGCGCGCCGAACACCAGGAAATATTTCGGGCTGGCTTCCTGGAGCGCCCACAGCACCGCCGACACCAGGAAGATCGCGCTGAAGCCGACGGCCGAGGTGTTGAGCAGCACGCCGATGACGTGCTTCCAGCCGGGGACCCGGTCGAAGTCGAGGGCGGCTTTCTCCAGAAAGCCGACGCTGCTGACCCAGTAGAGCAGGGCGATCGCCAGCAGGTAGAGCGCGATGCCGCCGGCCGCCGCCAGCCAGCGCGTGCGTGTGCTCGCTACCAGATGCTCGTCGATGCCGCCGCGCGGCGCCGAGAGGATGTCGTGATAGGTCTTGTTGCGCCTGAAATCCATGCGCCGCCCGGCGAAATGCGTCAGCCTAGTCCCACGCCGCAGCTTGGGCCTTTTGACGCCGGGACGCCACCCTAATTTGGGTACTGCTCTGCGGGCGTGCCGAATTTACCGCCGACGGGACGCGCGGCGGACGTGGCGCCAGGCCACGCCCAGCCGCCGCTTCCGTCTTCAGGCGGCGGCGGTGCCGCCCACCGTCAGGCCGTCGATCAGCATGGTGGGCTGGCCCACGCCGACGGGGACGCCCTGGCCGCTCTTGCCGCAAGTGCCGATGCCCGAATCCAGCTTCATGTCGTTGCCGATCATGCGGATGTGCTTCAGGGCTTCCGGACCGACGCCGATCAGCGTGGCGCCCTTCACCGGCGCGCCGACCTTGCCGTTCTTCACCCGGTAGGCCTCGGTGCAGGTGAACACGAACTTGCCGCTGGTGATGTCGACCTGGCCGCCGCCGAAGTTCACGGCATAGATGCCGTCCTTCACCGCCGCGAGGATTTCGCCCGGGTCCTTGTCGCCGCCCAGCATGAAGGTGTTGGTCATGCGCGGCATCGGCATATGGCCATAGCTCTGGCGCCGTCCGTTGCCGGTGGGCGCCATGCCCATCAGCCGGGCATTCAGCCGGTCCTGCATGTAGCCCTTGAGGATGCCGTCCTCGATCAGCACGGTGGACGAGGTGGGCGTGCCCTCGTCGTCCACGGTCAGCGAGCCGCGGCGGCCCTCGATGGTGCCGTCGTCGATCACGGTGACGCCCTTGGCGGCGACCCGCTCGCCGAGGAGGCCGGCGAAGGCCGAGGTCTTCTTGCGGTTGAAGTCGCCTTCGAGGCCATGGCCGATGGCCTCGTGCAGCATGACGCCGGGCCATCCGGCGCCCAGCACCACTTCCATCTCGCCCGCGGGCGCATCTTCCGATTCAAGATTGACCAGCGCCTGGCGCAGCGCCTCGTCGACCTGCATGCGCCAGTTGGCGGGGTCGAGCAGCTCGGCATAGCCCCAGCGGCCGCCGGCGCCGTAATGGCCGCTCTCTTGGCGGTCGCCCTTGCCGGCGATCACCGACACGTCGAGGCGAACGAGCGGACGAATGTCGCGGACGCGCTTGCCGTCGGCGCGGACGATCTCGACCACCGACCATTCGCCCGACAGCGACGCCGACACCTGCCGCACGCGCTCGTCCAGCGAGCGGGCATAGGCGTCCATGCTCTCGAGGATGCCGACCTTGGCGTCAAACGCCACCTGGTCGAGAGGGTTATCGGGCGCATAGAGCTTCTGATTGGTGCCGTTGGGCGGCGGGGTCATGATGCCCGAGCGGCCGCGGCGCACCGCCCGCACCGTCTCGGACGCGCGCTTGAGCGCCTGCTCGGACAATTCGGAGGCGTGGGCATAACCGGTCGATTCACCTGACACGCTGCGCAGGCCGAAGCCGCGCGCCGTATCGAAGCTGGCCTTCTTCAGCCGGCCGTCGTCGAACACGAAGCTCTCCGACTGGGTGTATTCGAGGTAGAGCTCGCCATCGTCGCAGCCCGCGAGCGCGTCCTCGGTGATGGACAGCGCCGACGCCTCGTTGAGGCCGGTCTGCATATAAAAGAGGTCCCTGGCGATTGATTCGTCCGACATTGAGTTTTCCGATCTGGGAAGGCATCCGTTTGCGTTGGTCCTAATATGGACTGTGGCCATGCGCAATTCGACCATCAATTATGCAGGCCGCGCAGAGGCATCCGCAGGCGATCCGATGTACAGCAGGCGGGCATGAATTGCGCTTGCAAGCCCGCCGCCGGACGCGCCATAACCGGTTGTCGGGGTCAAAGTCTGGGTGTAGTGTCGCGCCGACTTTTCAGGCCCCTCAGGGTGACCTTTGCGAACCGAAGGACGAGAATGTCTAAAGCAAAAACAATAGCGGCCGTTACGAGCTCGCTGCTCTTTTTCGCCACCGCCGGCGCGGCGTTCGCCGACATCCCGGTCAAGGGCGAAGCCAAGCCCTGGCAAATGGGCTTCCAGGTCGCCGCGACCGACGTGATGCAGGAGAATACCTGGTTCCACGACAAGCTGCTGCTGCCGATCGCGGTGGTGATCGCGGTCTTCGTCGCGGCGTTGATGGTCTATGTATTCGTCCGCTTCAACGCGAAGTCGAATCCGGTTCCCAGCAAGAACGCGCACAACACGACCATCGAGGTGGTGTGGACCGTGGTTCCGACCATCATCGTCGCCATCATCGGCATCATCAGCGTCCGGCTGGTTTATTTCCAGGATGCGCCGCCCGCCGATCTCGCGGCCTCTTCGGGGATCACGCCGGCCGGCAAGGAAATCGTGCTCAAGGCGACCGGCAACCGCTGGTACTGGGAATACGAGTATCCGGAGGAGGGAGTGTCGTTCTCCTCGATCCTGGTCGAGGACGCCGACCTGAAGCCGGGCCAGCCTCGCCTGCTGACCGTCGACAATCACATCGTCATCCCGGTCAACACCGTGATCCGCCTGCAGGTGACATCCAATCCGCAGGACGTGATCCACGCCTGGACCATCCCGTCGTTCGGCGTGAAGGTCGACGCCGTTCCCGGCCGTCTGAACGAGCGCTGGTTCCGCGTGATGCCGGGCTTCGAGGGCCGCTACTACGGCCAGTGCTCGGAACTGTGCGGCCAGCGTCATTCCGCCATGCCGATCACGGTCGACGTGGTGTCCAACGAAGAATACCAGGCCTGGCTGGCGACGACGAAGGCGGCCTCGAACGGCTCGCCTGCCGGCCAGACGACGATCGCCCTCAACATGGGGGCCGCGGAGTAATCCGCGCCGAGAGAAGAAGGACTTAAGAGATGGCCTACGGGGAAACCGCCCACGCCGGACACGACGACCACCATACGCCGACGGGACTGCGGCGCTGGCTGATGTCGACCAATCACAAGGACATTGGAACGCTGTACCTGATCTTCGCCATCGTGGCGGGTCTGATCGGCGGCGCCCTGTCGGTGGCGATGCGCATGGAGCTCCAGGAGCCCGGCATCCAGATCTTCACGCACCTGTCGGCCAGCCCCGACGAGGCGCGTCAGCTGTTCAACGTATTCGTGTCGGCCCACGGCCTGATCATGATCTTCTTCATGGTCATGCCGGCGCTGATCGGCGGCTTCGGCAACTGGTTCGTGCCGCTGATGATCGGCGCGCCGGACATGGCGTTCCCGCGCATGAACAACATCAGCTTCTGGCTGCTGGTTCCGGCGCTTGGCCTGCTGGTCATGTCACTGTTCGTGGGCGATGGCCCCGGCGGCGGCTGGACGATCTATCCGCCGCTCTCGGTGCTGGGCAACGGCTCCACGCCGGGCGAAAACGCCTCGGTCGATCTGGCGATCTTCGCGCTCCACATCGCCGGCATCTCGTCGATTCTCGGCGCCGTCAACTTCATCACCACCATCCTCAACATGCGCGCGCCGGGCATGACCCTGCACAAGATGCCGCTGTTCGTGTGGTCGGTGCTGGTTACCGTGTTCCTGCTGCTGCTGGCCCTGCCGGTTCTGGCGGGCGCCATCACCATGCTGCTGACCGACCGTAACTTTGGCACCCACTTCTTCGATGCCCAGGGCGGCGGCGACCCGATCCTGTTCCAGCACCTGTTCTGGTTCTTCGGCCACCCCGAGGTGTACATCCTGATCCTGCCGGGCTTCGGCATCATCAGCCAGGTGGTCTCGACCTTCTCGAAGAAGCCGGTGTTCGGCTATCTGGGCATGGCCTACGCCATGGTCGGCATCGGCGTCATCGGCTTCGTCGTGTGGGCGCACCACATGTACACGGTCGGCATGAACGTCGACACCCAGGCCTATTTCGTCGCCGCGACCCTGGTGATCGCGGTGCCGACCGGCATCAAGATCTTCTCGTGGATCGCCACCATGTGGGGCGGCTCGATCGAGTTCAAGACGCCCATGCTGTTCGCGCTGGGCATGATCTTCCTGTTCACGGTCGGCGGCGTGACCGGCGTCATCCTGGCCAACGCCTCCGTCGACCAGTCCATGCACGACACCTACTACGTGGTCGCGCATTTCCACTACACCATGTCCATGGGCGCCCTGTTCTCGATGTTCGCCGGCTTCTACTACTGGGTCGGCAAGATGTGGGGCGTCCAGTACAACGAGTTCCTCGGCAAGCTGCACTTCTGGATCAGCTTCATCGGCGTGAACCTGATTTTCTTCCCGCAGCACTTCCTGGGCATGGCGGGCATGCCGCGCCGCTACATCGACTATCCGGATGTCTACGCCGGCTGGAACCATGTCTCGTCCATGGGCGCGTACCTGTCCTATGCCGGCGCGATCCTGTTCCTGATCATCATCGCCGAGGCGTTCATGCGGAAGCGGAAGGTCGCGGACAATCCGTGGGGCGAAGGCGCCACGACGCTGGAGTGGACTCTGCCCTCTCCGCCGCCGTTCCATCAGTTCAACGACCTGCCGCGCATAAAGTAACCGGGAGAACCAACGTGTCCGACGCGATGCTCGCATCGGTCCGGTCCACCGACGTACCAGGCAAGCCCGACGGCATGGAACCCCGTGTCGTCGACTACCTGGCGCTGCTGAAGCCGCGGGTCATGTCGCTGGTGGTGTTCACCGGCCTCGTCGGCCTGGTCGCCGCGCCAGGCGGCATCCATCCGGTGCTGGGCCTGATGGCGATTCTGTGCATCGCGGTGGGCGCCGGCGCTTCCGGCGCCCTCAACATGTGGTACGACGCCGACATCGACTCCCGCATGTCCCGTACCATGGGCCGTCCGATCCCGTCGGGCCGGCTCAACGACAGTGACGCGCTCGGCTTCGGTATGGCCCTCTCAGTCGGCTCGGTGATCGTGCTCGGCCTGTTCATCAACGTGCTGTCGGCCGCGCTGCTCGCCTTCACCATCGCCTTCTATGTGGTGGTCTACACCATTTGGCTGAAGCGCCGGACGGTGCACAACATCGTCATCGGCGGCGCAGCCGGCGCCCTGCCGCCGGTCATCGGCTGGGCGGCGGTGACCGGCAGCGTGACATGGGAGCCGCTGCTGCTGTTCGCCATCATCTTCATGTGGACGCCGCCGCACTTCTGGGCGCTGTCGCTGTTCGCCAAGGGTGACTACGAAAAGGTCGGCGTCCCCATGCTGCCGGTGGTCGCGGGCCAGCGTGAAACCCGCAAGCAGATCCTGATCTACAGCCTGCTGCTGGTGCCGCTGGCGGTGCTGCCGACCGTGCTGGGCATGGCGGGCTGGCTCTACGGCGCGTTCGCCGTGGCCTCGGGTGGCTGGTTCCTTCATCTGGCTTGGCGCGTCTGGCGTGGCGAGGACATGACCCAGCCGCGCCGGCTGTTCCTGTTCTCGATCTTCTACCTGTTCGGCGTGTTCGCCGCGCTGCTGGTCGAAAAGCTGGCGGGGCTGAGCTGATGCCGCTGCATGAGGAGCACAGGAAGCGCCGGGTGCGAAACTGGACCGTCGCCGGGCTGCTGTTCCTGCTGGTCATCCTGTTCTATCTGGGGTCCATCGCCAAGATGGCGGGAGGCGGCCATGTCTGGGGGCATTGACCGCCGCACCGCCGGGCGCAACCGCCGCACCGTGATCGCACTGGCGGGCGTGGTGGCCGGCATGGTCGGCCTCGCCTACGCCTCCGTGCCGCTCTACCGGATCTTCTGCCAGGTTACCGGCTATGACGGCACGCCGCAGCGCGCCGAGGCGGTGCCCGACCAGGTTTTCGGCCGCGAGGTCAAGGTTCGCTTCAACGCCGACATCGATCCGAACCTGCCCTGGATGTTCAAGCCCGAGCAGCACTTCGTCGACGTCAAGGTTGGCGAGAGCAAGCTGGTGTTCTACCGGGCAGAGAACAATGCCGGCCATCCGGTCACCGGCCAGGCGGTATTCAACGTCACCCCGGCGAAGGCCGGCGCCTACTTCACCAAGGTGGAGTGCTTCTGCTTTACCGAGCAGACGCTTCAGGCGGGGCAGAAGGTTGACATGCCTGTCAGCTTCTTTATTGATCCCGCCTTCATGACCGACGCCAACATGAAGGATGTGACCTCGATCACGCTGTCATATACCTTCTATAACCAAACTCAGGAGGCCGGCGGCAAGACCGCGGCCGTGCAATAAGCGAGCAGGGACGAAACATGGCCGACGCGCACGCCAAACCCAATCACGACTACCATCTCGTCGAGCCGAGCATCTGGCCGTTCGTCGGCGCGATGAGCGCGTTCGCGCTCTTCGGCGGCGGCGTCATGGCCATCCACCACAAGGGTTGGTGGCTGGCCGCGCTGGGCATGCTCGGCGTGCTCTACACCATGTTCGTCTGGTGGCGCGACGTGGTGAAGGAAGCCCATGGCGGCGACCACACGCCGGTGGTGCAGCTTCATCTGCGCTACGGCATGATCCTGTTCATCGCGTCGGAAGTGATGTTCTTCGTCGCGTGGTTCTGGGCCTATTTCGGTGCGGCGCTCTATCCGACGCATTTCATCGGCAGCACCTGGCCGCCGCAGGGCATCCAGACCTTCGATCCGTGGCACCTGCCGTTCGTCAATACGCTGATCCTGCTGCTGTCGGGCACCACGGTGACCTGGGCGCACCATGCGCTGATCGAGGGCGACCGCAAGGGCCTGAAGCAGGGCCTGTGGTGCACCATCATCCTAGGCGCGCTCTTTACCTGCGTGCAGGCCTACGAATACGGCCACGCCGCCTTCGGCTTCACCGACGGCATCTATGCTTCGACTTTCTTCATGGCGACCGGCTTCCACGGCTTCCACGTGCTGGTCGGCACGATCTTCCTGATCGTCTGCCTGGCCCGGGCCTATCAGGGCCACTTCAAGCCCGAGCAGCATTTCGGCTTCGAGGCGGCGGCCTGGTACTGGCACTTCGTCGACGTGGTGTGGCTGTTCCTGTTCATGGTCATCTATGTCGGTGGCCAGGGCGCCGGCGCCGCGCATCACTAAAGCGCACGCCACGCTTCAACGGATCTTTGTTCGGTCCCGCCTGACGGCGGGGCCGAACCTGTTTTGGGGACCATGACAACACTCTTCCTGCAAAAGCCTCGCCCGATCCCGACCATCTTCACGGTGATCGCCGTCATCGTCTGCACGGCATGCGGCGTCTGGCAGCTTCAGCGCATGGCGTGGAAGCACGACAAGATGCGGCTCATCGAGGAGCGCATCGGCCTGCCCGAGGTTCCAATGCCGGCTGCCATCGACACTCCCGAGGACTGGGAATACCGGCACGTCAGGCTGACCGGTACGTTCCAACACGACAAGGAAAGCTTCACGCCGGCCCAGTCGACGCGTGGCAATTACGGCTTTCAGGTCATCACGCCGCTGGAGCGGCCCGACGGTTCGCTGGTGCTGGTCAACCGCGGCTGGGTGCCCGACCCGCAGCGTAATCCGGCGGCGCGCGCCGAAGGCCAGGTCCAGGGGGAAAAGACCATATCCGGCGTCGTGCGGCTGCCCTGGCGCCAGAAGTGGCTTGCGCGGCACGTCATGCCGCCACCCGATCTCAAGCAGAAGATTTTCTTCGACGGCGATCTGTCCGCCATGGCGGCGGCGCACGGGATCACCACGCTCCCGGTCTTCGTCGAGGCCGACGAGACGCCCAATCCCGGCGGCTGGCCCAAGGGCGGCCAGACCGTGATCAAGCTCAGCGATCCGCACCTGTCCTATGCAATCCAGTGGTTCTGCTTCGCCATTACCGCGGCGGTGATCTTCGTTCTCTACCATCGGCGGAAGGGCTGATTTCCATGCGTTACGTCAGCACCCGCGGCGCCGCGCCGGTCCTGGGCTTCGAGGACGTGGTCCTCGCCGGCCTGGCGCGCGACGGCGGCCTCTACGTCCCCGAAGCCTGGCCGTCGGCAACGGCGGACGACCTGACCCGCTGGACCGCGCTGTCCTACGCGGACCTGGCGGTCGAGGTGATGCGTCCGTTCGTCGATGGCATCCTCGAGGCCGATTTCGCCGCCATCGTCCACGAGACCTATGCCGCGCCCGCCGTGTTCCACCACGCCGCGGTGACGCCGCTGTGCCAACTCGACGCCAATGAATGGCTGCTGGAACTGTTCCACGGCCCGACGCTTGCCTTCAAGGACGTGGCGCTGCAGCTGCTCGGCCGGCTTTTCGAGTACATCCTGAAAAAGCGCGGCGAGCGCATCACGGTTGTCGGCGCCACCTCGGGCGATACCGGCTCGGCGGCCATCGAGGCCTGCCGCGACCGTGAGAACGTCACCATCTTCATGCTGCATCCGGCGGGCCGCGTGTCCGAAGTGCAGCGCCGGCAGATGACCACCGTGCCGTCGGCCAACGTCCACAACATCGCCGTCGAAGGCACCTTCGACGACTGCCAGGCGCTGGTGAAGGCGATGTTCAACGACCATGCTTTCCGCGACCGGCTGAACCTGGGGGCGGTCAATTCCATCAACTGGGCCCGCGTGCTGGCGCAAGTGGTCTATTACGTGCAGGCGTCGCTGGCCCTGGGTGGCCGCCCCGTCGACTTCGCTGTCCCCACCGGCAATTTCGGCGACGTGTTCGCGGGCTATGTGGCGGCGCGCATGGGCGTCCCGATCAACCGCCTGATCGTCGCCACCAACGTCAACGACATCCTGTCGCGCGCCCTGCGCAGCGGCGACTACAGCCGCGGCACCGTGCAGCCGACCATCAGCCCCAGCATGGACATCCAGGTGTCGAGCAATTTCGAGCGGCTGCTGTTCGACCTCTATGGCGGCGACGGCAACCGTATCCGGCAACTGATGGACGATTTCTCGGCCACCGGCAGGCTCGCCATCGGCAACGAGCAGATCGCCCGCGCGTCCAGCCTGTTCGTCGCCGACAAGGTCGACGAGGACGAAACCCGCGCCACCATCGCCCAGGTGCTGAAGCACAGCGCCACGCTGATCGACCCGCACACCGCCGTCGGCGTGGCGGCGGGACGGCGCCTTCGGTCAGGCGCGGACGTGCCGTTGATAACGCTGGCGACGGCCCATCCGGCCAAGTTCCCCGACGCGGTAAAGGCGGCAAGCGGCGTCTATCCAGCGTTGCCGCCGCACATGGCCGACCTGATGACGCGGCCCGAGCGGTATGAAATTCTGCCCAACGACTTGAAGTCGGTTCAGGACCACATAGGTGCACGGGCATGAGCGTTGAAATCACCACATTGCCCAATGGCCTGCGCGTCGTCAGCGAGGCCATGGACCGGCTGCAGACGACGTCCATCGGCGTCTGGGTCGGCGTTGGCGCGCGCGCCGAATCCGTCGAGCAGAATGGCGTGTCGCACATGCTCGAGCACATGGCGTTCAAAGGCACCACGAATCGCTCGGCCCGCGACATCGCCGAGGCCATCGAGGACGTCGGTGGCCACCTGAACGCCTACACCTCGCGCGAGCAGACCGCCTATTACGCCCGGGTGCTGGGCCAGGACGTGCCGCTGGCCGTCGACCTGCTGGGCGACATCCTGCAGCGCTCGACCTTCGATCCCGTCGAGCTGGAGCGCGAGCGCGGCGTCGTCATCCAGGAGATCGGCGAGGTTCAGGACACGCCCGACGACCTGGTGTTCGACCTGCTGCAGGAAGCCGCCTATCCGGAGCAGCCGGTGGGCCGCTCGATCCTCGGGACCGTCGAGACCGTTTCCAGCTTTTCCCGTGACTCCCTGTCCGGCTACATGGGCCGCCACTACGCCGCCGATTCCATGGTGGTCGCGGCCGCCGGCAAGGTCGACCACAAGGAACTGGTCGAGTTGGCCGAACGCCAGTTCGGCGGCCTGAAGCCAAGCGTGCCCCAGGCGCTGTCCGTGGCCGAATACCGCGGCGGCGAGGCGCGCTGCAACCGCAAGTTCGAGCAGGTCCACCTCACGTTCGGTTTCCCCGGCGTGTCGTTCCTCGACGACCGGTTCTTCGCCATGCAGGTGATGTCGACCATCCTGGGCGACGGCATGTCGTCGCGGCTGTTCCAGGAAGTGCGCGAGAACCGCGGCCTGGCCTATTCGGTCTATTCGTTCACCGCCGCGCTGGCCGATGGCGGCATGTTCGGCATCTATGCCGGCACCAGCCCGGACCAGATCGGCGAGCTGGTCACGGTGATCGCCGAAGAAGTGCGCAAGATGGGCGACAAGATCGAGCCGCGCGAATTCGCCCGCGCCCGGGCGCAGATCAAGGCCGGCACTCTGATGGCGCTGGAAAGCTCGTCGAGCCGGCTCGAGCAGATGGCACGCCAGCTGCTGATGTTCGGCCGGGTGATCCCGCTGGAGGAAATCGTCGCCCGCATCGACGCGGTGACACCAGAGGCGGTGACCGAGATGGCCGGCTTCCTGTTGACGGAAGGCAAGCCCACCATGGCCGCCGTCGGCCCGCTGAAGAAGCTGCCGGACTACGACACGGTCACGAAGCGCTTCGCGGCGTAGATTTTCTGGACTCTAGGCGTGGCCGGCCTGGGTCGACAGCATCGACAGGTCGATGCCAAGCTTGGCCATGGCCAGCGGCCATTTCAGGGTCGCCTCGGTGCCGAACAGCAGGTCGGCATCCACTTCCGTGTGCAGCCAGGCGTTCTCCTGGATCTCGGCTTCGAGCTGGCCCGGTCCCCAGCCCGCATAGCCCAGCGCCAGCAGGCTGTGTCGCGGACCCATGCCGTGGGCCAGCGCCTTCAGGATGTCGACCGTGGCGCTCAGCGCCACCAGTTCGGACACGATCAGCGATGTCTCGTGCAGGTAGTCGGCCGAATGCAGCACGAAGCCGCGGTTGGGCTCCACCGGACCGCCGGTGAACACACCGACCTGCGCGCAGTTGACCGGCGCCGGAATCTGCAGTTGGTCCATCAGTTCGGGAAAGGCGATGTGCTCGGCCGGCTGGTTGACGACGATGCCCATGGCGCCCTGTTCCGAGTGCTCGCACAGGCAGATCACGCTGCGCTCGAAACGCGGGTCGCCCATGTTCGGCATGGCAAGCAGCAGCTTGCCGCGAAGGTAGTCGGGCTTGCGGGCGAGCCCGCGTGTGAAGGATTGCTTCGGCATTGTCTGTAAGTGTGCCTTCTCGCGCGCCGCTCAAGAGGCGGCCGCGGAAAAACCCGAGTCAGTAGGCCACTATAGCCTCATTCGAGGTTGGCTTGTAACCGGTCGGCGCGCTTCGAATTCCCTCATGCAATTCCGGCTGTGCTGCTGCTATGATCCCGCCGCTGCCGCCGCCTGGCGGCGACGAAATTCCGGATATTCGCAGGAGCAGGGAGATTCCCATGACGATCAAAGTTGGTGACAAGATTCCCGAGGGCACGCTGACCCAAATGACCGAGAAGGGCCCGGCGCCGATCTCCACGTCCGAGCTGTTCGGCGGCAAGAAGGTGGTGCTGTTCGCCGTTCCCGGCGCGTTCACCCCGACCTGCTCGGCCAAGCATCTACCTGGCTTCGTGCAGAACGCCGATGCCATCAAGGCCAAGGGCGCCGACACCATCGCCTGCATGGCGGTTAACGACGTGTTCGTGATGAACGCCTGGGGCAAGGACCAGAACGTCGGCGACAAGGTGGTGATGCTGGCCGACGGCAGCGGCAATTTCACCAAGGCGCTGGGCCTGGAACTGGACCTCAGCGGCCTGGGCCTCGGCCACCGCTCGCAGCGCTTCTCGCTGATCGCCGAGGACGGCGTGGTCACCCACCTCAACACCGAAGAGGGCGGCGCCTTCCAGAACTCCAGCGCCGAAGTGGTGCTCGGTCAGCTCTGAGTTTTTCGGGTTTCGAGACGGGAAGGGGCGCTTCGGCGCCCCTTCTTTTGTGGTTTATCAATTATTTAGCCGTCATCCCGGCGAAGGCTGGGATCCAGGCCTGACAGTCGGCGCTCTGCGCCAATTCCTTTGTAAGGGAGTCTGGATACCGCCCTTCGGCGGTATGACGGCTGTATCGGTGGATGAGTTAGATCCCCCGGACCTCTTCCAGCCCCCGGCGCGCCAGCTCGTCGGCCCGGTCGTTCTCCACATGGCCGGAATGGCCTTTCACCCAGTGCCAGTCGATGTCATGCAGCTTGGTCAGCGCGTCCAGTTCCTGCCATAGCTCGGCGTTCTTCACCGGTTTCTTGTCGGCGGTCTTCCAGCCGTTGCGCTTCCAGCCATGGATCCACTTGGTGATGCCGTCGCGCACATAGACGCTGTCGGTGTAGAGGTCGACGTCACTGCGCTTCTTGAGCGCCTCCAGCGCCTTGATGGCGCCTTTCAGCTCCATGCGGTTGTTGGTGGTCGGGTTCTCGCCGCCCCAGATTTCCTTCTCGGTGCCGTTGTATTCGAGCAGCGCGCCCCAGCCGCCGGGACCGGGATTGCCGGAGCAGGCACCGTCCGTATGGATCCGGACCTTTTTGGATTCTGGCGCCATCACAGGCCGTATTCGCCCGGGCTCTTCACCCGGCGGTGGAACAGCAGCTTCTCGACATATTCCGACGGGTCCTTGGGCCGCACCAGCGCGCCCTCCACCTGGTTCACCCAGTCGTACAGCCGGGTCAGCAGGAAGCGCAACGCGGCGCCCCGCGCCAGCGCGGGCAGGGCGGCGGTCTCGGCGGGCTCCAGCGCCCGCACCGCCTGGTATCCGGCGAGCAGCCGCCGGGTCTTGGTGGCGTTGAACGACCGATCGGGCTCGAAGCACCAGGCGTTCATGGCGATCGCCAGGTCATAGGCGAGGAAGTCGTTGCAGGCGAAATAGAAGTCGATCAGGCCGGTGAGCTGCTCGTGCATGAAGAACACGTTGTCCGGAAACAGGTCGGCATGGATGACGCCCGCCGGCAGGTTCCTGGGCCAGGCGCCGTCGAGCCATGCCAACTCGTCGTCGACGATGCTCATCAGGCCGGGGCGCACCGCCTCGGCCTGATCGCGGCAGGCATTGGCGAGCTGGTGCCAGCCAGAGAGTCCGAGGCCGTTCTCGCGTCTCATGCCGAAGTCGGCCACGGCCCGGTGCATCTCGGCCATGCCGCGGCCGACGCCGGCGCAGTGCACGGGCGTGGGGCGCATCACCGACAGGCCGCGCAGGAACGAGACCAGCGCCGCCGGGCGGCCGCACAGCTCGCGCAGCGCCTGGCCGTCGTCGCCGGCGATCGGCGTTGGGCAGGCAAGGCCCTTGGCCGCCAGATGGCCCATCAGACCCAGGAAGAACGGCAGCTCGTCGCGATTCACCCGCTTCTCGTACAGGGTGAGGATGTAGCTGCCGCGCCCGGTCTGGAGCAGGAAGTTGGAGTTCTCCACGCCCTCGGCGATGCCCTTGAACGCGATGACCTCGCCCACGTCGTAATGGGCCAGGAAGTCCGCCAGGGCATCCTCGTCGACGTGGGTATAAACGGCCATGCTGGATTGAAGTCGCGGTTGGAGGGGTGACGCCGGCGGGAGATCGCGAAAGCCTAGGGCGGGCGCGCTTGTCCTGATCCCTAGCGTTCTCTAATATGCCGCTCCGACGCGTCATTTGTATAGCAGCGCAAGGGACATACCATCATGGCTGATCCGGTCATAGCCCAGAAAGAGCCCTACGGCATCGATGTGAAGGCGGGCAAGAGCTACTGGTGGTGCTCCTGCGGGCAGAGCACCAAGCAGCCGTTCTGCGACGGCAGCCACAAGGGATCGGAGTTCGCGCCGATGGAATACAAGGCGACGAAGGACAAGACAGTGTGGTTCTGCGGCTGCAAGCACACCGGCAAGTCTCCCATGTGCGACGGCGCGCATAGCAAGCTCTAGCGCAGGCTGCGTTCGCCTGAACGCGGATCATCTGCTAAAGCACTGTAGATTCAATCATCCTGCTGCTTTCAGGTTCCTGAAGGCGGGGATGATCCAACCAACCGGACTCGGTCGAAAAGGCGGATTGATGAAGTTTTCCATGGGCGTATCGCGGATCGCCGCGGTTGTGGTCGGGTCGCTTGCGCTGTCGGGATGCGGCCTGTTCGGCGGTAAGGTCGACATGGCCATGTCCGAGGCGATGAAGCAGCATTGTCCGCCGGCTGGCATCGTCGCCTATACGGGCCAGGTCACCCGCTTCGCGGGCGCCGGCCGCCAGTCAGGCGACGTGGCGCTCCGCGCCGAGGTCACCAACCTGAAGATTTCGTGCGGCGGTGACAAGGAGAAGACCCAGGTTGTCGCCAAGGTCACCTTCGACATCGTCGGCGAGCGGGGACCGGCGTCCAGCGAAGCCGGCGCGACGGTGCGCTATTTCGTGGCGCTGGCCGACGAGAACCAGAAGATCCTGAAGAAGGACGTCTACGAGACGAACCTGGCGTTCGGCGCCGGCGGCGTCACCATCTCGCACCAAAAGCTCAACGCCGTGCTGCCGCAGAAGGGTGAGGAAGTTCCCTATGAGGAAATCCTGATCGGCCTGCAGCTCGAGCGCGACGAGTTCGGGTATAATGTGGCGCGCGGCTCCGGCAAGTAGCAGGTGGCAGCTGGGGAGCGCCGTCGCTGACGGCGGAGTGGATCGGCCGAGGGATCCAGGGGAATTCTGATCATGTCGTCGCAGACCATGGCGCCGCCAAACATGCTGACCGCGGAACCCCTTTTCGCATCGCCGATCTTTACCTTCGAGGTTCCCGGCGCGGAGGCGCTGAATCAGGCGCTCATCCGCGACATCGAGGCGTATCGCCGCAACTCGGAAGGGATGAACCGCAGCAACCAGCACGGCTGGCATTCGCCCACCGACTTCTTCCGGCGGCCCGAAGCCTCGTTCCAGGCGCTTGCCCGCCAGATCAACAGTGCCGTCGCCATGGCGACCAAGCAGGTGTCGCCAAAGCTCGATCTGAGCAAGCGGCTCTACAAGATGCAGGGCTGGATCAACGTCAACCCTCCCGGCGCCTACAACACGCCGCACGCCCATCCGGACCACGAATGGTCGGGCAGCTACTATGTTAAGGTTCCCGAGACGCCGCCGGGAAGCCGTAGCGGCAACATCGAGTTTCTCGATCCGCGCAACGGCGTTCCGCAGATGGAGGGGCTGAATTCGGGCCACTTCGTGCCGAAGGTCCGCAAGGTGCCGACGGCCGGTACCATGCTGATTTTTCCGTCCTATTTGCGGCACTGGGTTTATCCCAACGAGCAGGACGAGGTCCGCATCTCCATCGCCTTCAACACCAAGTTCGTGCTGAAGGAAGAGGTGCCGGCGAAGCCGTAGTCTCTAGGCCCGGTCCTTCCAGGTGATCTGGTAGAGGTCGAACCGCCGGTCGCGCAGGTTGCGCACCGTCCCCTGCGCCCGCGCCCATGACAGGTCGGTCAGATCCAGATCGGCGATGGCGACCGTCTCCACGTTCTCGGTGGTTTCGGCCGCGATGCCGTCGCGGGCGAACGGGAAGTCGCAGGGCGTCAGGATGCACGACTGGGAATACTGGATATCCATGTTGTCGACGTTGGGCAGGTTGCCCACATTGCCCGACATCACCACGTAGCACTGGTTCTCCACCGCCCGCGCCTGGCAGCAATAGCGCACCCGCAGATAGCCCTGGCGGCTGTCGGTGCAGAACGGCACGAACAGCAGCCGCGCGCCCTCGTCGACCAGGCGCCGCGCCAGCTCCGGGAACTCGCTGTCGTAGCAGATCAGCACGCCGATCGGGCAGCAATCGGTCTGGATCGTCGCGACCGTGTCGCCGCCCTTGATGTTCCACCAGTGGCGCTCGTTCGGCGTCGGATGCAGCTTTTCCTGTGCGTGCACCGAGCCGTCGCGCAGGAACACGTAGCCGACGTTCTGGATTTCGTCGTCGTCGGTACGCGACGGGTGCGAGCCGCCGATGATGTTGACGTTGTAGCTGATGGCGAGCTGCCGCATCGCCTCGATGAAGCGCGGCGTGTACTCCGTCAGGGTCTCGATCGCTTCGGCCGGGCTCAGCTTGCGCTTTTCCAGCGCCAGCAGCTGCAGCGTGAACAGCTCCGGGAACACCACGAAGTCGCAGCGGTAGTCCGCCGTGACATCGACGAAATATTCGACATTGGCGATGAACTCGTCGAAGCTGTGGATCATCCGCTGCTGGAACTGCACGGTGGCGACGCGCACTGCCTCCTTCTGTCCCGCCGGCGCATTCGCGGCGGCCGTCGTCTCCGGTGCGTAGGGATTGTGCCAGACCATGTGCGTCGCGTGCCCGCCCGACTCCTTGTCGCTCGGCAGGTAGCCGCGCAACACGCCGATCGGCTCGAAGCCGGCGCGCAGGTGGAAGCCGATCACCGGATCGTCGATCTCGCGCTCCTTGACCGCCTCCACATAGTCGAGCGGATCGGGATATTTCCGCCGCCGCCGCGCCCAGCCGGGCATCCGGCCGCCGAACACGATGCCCTTCAGCTCCCAGGCCTCGGCGAGCCGCTGGCGCGCATCGTAGAGCCGCTGGCCGATCCGCAGCCGGCGCCGGCTCGGATCGACGCACACCTCCATGCCATAGAGCCAGTCGCCGTTGGGGTCGTGCCGCGAGCCGTAGCCGCCGCCGGATATCTCTTCCCAGCGGTGCTGGCCCATGGCCGTCTTCTCGTCGATGACGAAGCTGGCGGCGTAGCCGACCACTTCGCCCTCGTAGACGACCACGAACTGCCCCTCGGGAAACGTCACGATCTGGCCGCGCACCATGCCGGCGTTATAGGGCAGGTCGTTGGGATAGACCCGCTGCACCAGCCCGATGATGGCGTCCACATCGTCGGGCACGGCGTTGCGGATGACCAGCTTGGCCGCCTCGCCACGGCGCGCCGGCACCTTTTCCTCGGGCACCTTGGGCTTGCGTCTGGGAGCGATCTTCCTGGGGGCGGGGGCGCGGGCCATGGGTATCCTTCGGGTAACGGGAGTTCACTATATGGACCGGGCCGGATCGATTGGAAACCGTGTTGCGCCGCAAACACGTGACAGCGGGCCGGGGCTGCGCATAATACCGCGACCTGCCTTCCGACGGAGTCTGCCGTGAAAACCCCAAACAACAGCGTTGCCACCGACGACGTCATCGCGCTGCTCGACCTCGAGCCGCTCGAGGTCAACCTGTTCCGCGGCATCAGTCCGGATGTGACCTGGCAGCGCGTGTTCGGCGGCCAGGTGATCGGCCAGGCGCTGACCGCCGCCTATCGCACCGTGGAAGGCCGCATCTGCCACTCGCTGCACGCCTATTTCATCCGGCCTGGCGATCCCAAGGTGCCGATCATCTACGAGGTCGACCGCTCGCGCGACGGCACCAGCTTCACCACGCGGCGGGTGGTGGCCATCCAGCACGGCAAGCAGATCTTCAACCTGGCCGCCTCGTTCCAGATTCCGGAGAAGGGCTTCGAGCATCAGTTCGACATGCCCGACGTGCCCGCGCCCGAGTCTCTGCCCACCGACGAGGAGCTTCGGATGGCGGTCATCGACAAGGTGCCCGAGGCCGTCGCAAAGCATTTCGCGCGGCCACGCCCGATCGAGATGCGACCCGTCAGCCGGCACGACTTCGTCGATCCGGTGGCGGCGCCGCCCTACCAGCAGATCTGGTTCAAGGCCCGCGATCCGGTCGGCGACAACCTGCCGCTCAACCAGTGCATGCTGGCCTATGCCTCGGACATGAGCCTGCTCGACACCTGCTTCCGGCCCCATGGCATTTCCTGGCTGTCGGGCAAGCTGCAGTCGGCCAGCCTGGACCACGCCATGTGGTTCCACCATCCCTTCACCATGGACGACTGGCTGCTCTACGACATGGACAGCCCCAGCGCCTCCGGTGCCCGCGGCTTCAACCGCGGCAGCGTCTATACCCGCGATGGCCTGCTGGTCGCCTCGGTGGCCCAGGAAGGCCTGTTCCGCTATCGGGGTTAGAGGTCCGTCGGACCTGCCCGGTAAACCTCGCCGGCCTCATCCACTGTGTCACGCCCGGCGCGCTACCCGATGGCCGCCGGCGCCGGCGCGCCGAGCCACGGCATGACGATGTGCAGCGGCGGCATGCCGTCCTCCTTGCGCCTGAGAAGTTCCTCGATCTTGCGGCGGACGTCGTCGCCGATCAGGAACTGGCCGCTTTCCCAGAACTCCTTGCCGCCCTTGGTGCGCAGGATCAGCATCGCCGTGCGCTCCTGCATGGCGTACACCGCGTCCGGACACACGCCCGCCTGGCGGAAGTAGATGGCGTTCTCCAGGCCGGTCAGGTAGGCGGAGAACACGGTGTAGACCAGATGCTGCTCGTTCGGCGTCAGGTCGTGAAAGCCGCCCGCGGCGCGGCGCAGGACCTCGATGCGGCGCGGGTCCTCGCAGATCCAGCGATTGTGCTCGGTGGTCTTTTCGATCAGGGCTTGCTGGCTGGTGGCGCGGCTGAAACTCGCGCTCTGACGGAGCTGGCGCGCCACATAGAGCAGCGAGATCACGACGGCGGCGGCGCCCGCCACGCCGGCGATGGCGGAAACTGCGTCCCAGTTCATTGGCTGGCCTCCCGATGGATGGACGATGGGCAGAGCGTCGCACACTGCCCTGTATGCGCCAAGCGGCGGAATGGCCCGGTTCATGCGCGCGGACGGCGGAGGCTCGCCTTGCGGCCCAACTTAATATATCATGATGTGAAATAGTCGCGTCACCGCCACAGGACGCTCAGATGAATGATGTCGTCGCCCATATCGAAAGCTGTCTGACCGCCGTCGAGGAGATGCGTTCCAGAGCGCTCCGCTATCACGATCGCGGCGTCGCCGAAATCTGCGAGGTGCTGTGCGGGGGGATGGGGCTGGGCGACGGGCTGACGTCGATCCTGCGGTTCGCCGCCGGGCTCCACGACATCGGCAAGATCGTCGTCCCGGACGCCATCATCAACAAGCCCGGTCCGCTCGACGACCACGAGTGGGCGCTGATGCGCCGGCATCCGGAGTTCGGCTTCAATATCCTGCGCCGTTCCTCCGACCGTACCATCAAGCTCGCTGCCAACGTGATCCTCTACCACCATGAATGCTGGGACGGCTCGGGCTATCCCCACGGCCTCTCGGGCGACAATATCCCGCGCGAGGCCCGCATCGTCGGGATCTGCGACGTCTACCACGCGCTGCGTGAGCCGCGCCCCTACCGTCCGGCGCTGCCGCACGACGCGGTCATGGACATGATCCTGCACGGCGACGGCAGCGACCGCCTCCAGCCGGGCAAGTTCGACCCGGACGTGCTGGCCGCGTTCCGCGCCAGCGCCGAGGCGATCCGGCTCAGGTTCGACGCCTCGCTAGTGTGACGCCGGTTCAGGAGCCGGCCGGCGCCGCGTCGCGGAAGTAGGTCGCGTCGTACTGAAGCAGCCGCGCAGTCCTGGCGTCGCGCAGGACCGGACTGTGGTCCCACAACCCGAAACCCAGCGACACGGCCAGCGCATGCAACTCGTCGGCGAGCATCTGGCCGTCGTACAGCGGCGCGACGGTCATCTCGAGCAGCAATCCCTGGACACCCGGCAACAGCCGTGCCGCCCCCTCGAGCACCAGCGGCTCCGCCCCCTGGACGTCGATCTTCAGGAAGAGCACGCCGGTCTGCGCGTCGGGAACGAACATCTCGTCGAGCCGCCTGACGTCGACCGCGATCGTCTCGCGCTCGCGCATCGGCTTGCCGATCGCGTTCGACCGTTCGTTGGGCGCGAGCAGCGAGCTGCTGACCAGGTTGTTGGTGACGTGAAACCGCGCCTCGCCCGCCCGGTCCCCCAGTGCGCAGCAGGGGGCGACATGCCAGCGGTCGCCATGCGCGGCGGCCTCAGCCGTGAGTTGCCGGTGAACCTCCGGAATCGCCTCGAAGGAGACGACCCGGCCCGGAAAGCCCGCCCTGAGGAGTTCGCCCGCGAACTGCCCGCGATTGGCCCCCACATCCAGCACGGTCGAGACCCGGTGGACCGCGAGGTGGCGGACAAGCCGCAGGTCCGCCCGGCTGTCGACGGTGCTGCGGCAAACCTCGAAGCCCGCGCGTCGCGCCACGGTACGCGCGGCCCGCCTGAGTTTTCTGGCTATCACATCTTGCTCCGTCGGGCGCCATCGGGGGATGTCGCGGGCCCGGCCCCATTACAGCCGCGCATGAGCGTGGCGGCAAGCGCGTCAGGCGTTGAGGGGAGTGTTGCCGGAACCAGGAGTTGGGCGACAGCGCTCCGAGGAGACGCGCCTATGGTCGCTTCGTGTACCCGAAGGTCAGCGGCAAGAGCGCCGCGGCAATCTGGGACGCAAGCCCGAGCAGTCCCGCCGGGCTCGTCAGCGCCGCCCATTGTTCGGCGGCTGTCCGGCCGAACAGCGTCAGGCCGAGCAACAGTTCGGCGGCCAGCAGCAGCCCGAGGAACCACGCGCACATCACCGCGCGGCTCGACAACCTGTAGGGCATCGACCACCGGCGGACGATCCGGCGGCAGGCAAGCCACGACGCCAGCAGCATCGCCGGCACCTCCGCCATGGTGGCGGCCAACTCGCCGACCCGCGGCGCCACCACGATCACCCGAATCGTGCCCAGCGCGAAGCCGAGAGCGAACAAAACGCCGAAATAGACGCTCCCTGCGATCAGCGCGCGTTTCAAGGTCGGGTCCGGTGGCCGCGCCCCGGTAGATTGGCGCCGGCACCGGCCAGCGCCGCCGCTCCTCCGGCCCCGATCAGCAACTGTCTCCGGTTGACCACCGCGATGCCTCCTCAATCCGGCCACTACGACGCAAAGCATCGCACATGTCGAGCCATACAGCATTGATCCAGCTTGAGGAGACTGGGTGGCGTGGTTTGCGGGCCGTGGGAAGAGGCTTCATTTTTCACTTTCATGATATGGTGGAAAGACCATGTTCTCGGGAGTGCGCCTATGCGGACTTTGAATGGGTGACGACGTGAGGATTGAACCTGGCAGCGGCAACGTGTTCGCCGATCTCGGCCTGCCGGATGCGGATACGCATCTGCTGAAGGCCGATCTTGTCCGGCGCATCGACGGGATCATCCGCCAGCGCCGGCTCACCCAGGCTAAGGCCGCTGAATTGCTGGACCTCTCTCAACCCGATGTGTCGCGGCTTCTGCGGGGCAATTTCCGCGACTACTCCATGGAGCGACTGCTGCGCCTGCCGACCGCCCTCGGGCGCGACGTGGAAATCGTCATCCGCAAGCCGCGTTCGAAGGGGCCGGGGAAGCTGTCAGTCGAGGCGGCGGAATGAACTGCTGCTACAGGTGCTCGCTTATGGGTTGTTCTGAGCCAACTGATGCCAGGGCGAAGGCGAAGTTGAGTGCAGTGGACTGCACCCCGTTTGTGAGACACGTCTAATTGAGTGACCTGGCGATATTGCCATGGTTAGCGCTGTTGACGGAATGGCCGCGTTCTTCTTCGAACTCGACCGGCGGCTTGTATCCGAGCGCCGAGTGGAGGCGCTGTGCATTGTAGACGGTCTCGATGA
>CALQFM020000008.1 GCA_943329845.2 Candidatus Kuenenia stuttgartensis
AAGCTGTTGCTACGAAAGGCAGCCGAACGATCCGTCGAGGCAACCTGGCGCCGCGTCGGCAACCTGCTCGACGCATTCCCTGCGCACGAATGCGCCAACTACTTCAGAAACTCCGGATACGCTTCAACCTAAATGAAAACGAGTCTAGCTGTTCAGCGTCGCCCGCGCCGCGTTCCTTCCGGCGACCCGCCCGTAATACGACCCCGGCCCAAGACTCAACCCGCTGGCGTAGCCCTTGCCGTCCTGGGGAATGCTCGAGACGCAGGCGCCGGCCGCGTAGAAGCCGGGAATGATCTTGCCGTCGGCGTCCAGCACCTCGCTCTCGGCAGTGGTGCGCAGGCCGCCCAGGGTCAGGTAGCGGTAGCTGGTCGCGGTGTAGGACAGGTCGAATGCCGCGTAGGGCGGCTTGTCCAGCGGCTTCACCCAATCGGGATGCTTGTTCCACAGCGGATCGGAACCCTGCGCCGCGGCCGCGTTGTACTGGGCCATGGTCTTTTGCAGCGAGCCAAGCGGCAGCTTCAGGCCGGCCTCCATCTCGGCGACGGTGTCGAAACCGTCGATCAGCCGCTTCTGGATCTCCGGATAGGCGAACACCTCGGAATCGACGATCAGGTAGGCGGTGGCGCCGGGCTGCTCGGCGATGTGCTCGGCGGTGCGGCCGTGATAGCTGTCCTCGGCCACGAAGCGCTCGCCGCGCGTGTTCACCACGATGCCCTTGATCAGCTGACCCGGCGGATAGAACGACGACGTGGCGATGGTGCCGCTCATGGCCTGGGTCGCCGCGCCCGCCGACAGGCCCAGCATCAGCGCCGCGCCGTCATTGTTGGGAATACCCAGCGCTTCGGCAGCCTCGGGAAGTTGCGGCACATATTGGCGCATCAGCTCCTTGTTCATGCCGAAGCCGCCCGCGGCCAGGATCACCGCGCGCCGGGCGCGCAGATGGATCATGCCCGACGTCTGGCGCACCTTGACGCCCACGATGCGGCCGGCATCGTCGCGGACCAGCGCCTTCACCTCGCTGTCGGCCTCGACCCGCACGCCCTCCTCGGCGCAACGGGCGATCAGCGCGTTCATCGCCAGCGCGCCGCCGCCGTCGCCGACCTTGGCCACCTTGTGGCCGCGCGGCACCGGCGTGGCGAAGGTGTAGTAGGGCCACGCCTTCTCGTTGCCGGTCGAGGCGAGGCAGTCGCTGGTCGGCGCGATCACCGCCTTTTCCTTGTAATAGGTCCGCTCGAACGGCACGCCCTGGGTTTCCAGCCAGTCGAAATGGTCGGCCGCGTCATCGCAGAAGCGGCGAACGATGGTGGCGTCCGGCGCGCCGGTGCTGGCCATCAGGAACTTGAACATGTCCTCGGCGGTGTCGTCGTAGCCCACGGCCTTCTGCACGGCGGTGCCGCCGCCCAGATAGAAGATGCCGGCCGACAGCGCGCTTGCGCCGCCGCCGCCGCTTGCCCGCTCGATCACCAGCACGTCGGCGCCGGCGCGGCGCGCCTCCAGCGCGGCGCAGGCGCCCGCGATGCCGTAGCCGATGACGATGACGTCGGCGGTGTCGTCCCACGCGCCGACCTTGTCGGCGCGCAGCAGTTCCGGTGTGGTGACCATGTGATTCCTCGTTCCTTGTCCCTGGAAAAATCTACACCGTGCGGCCGGCGCGGTCGCCCTCGCGGTAGGCCTCGAGGGCCGAGCGCGGTGCGACCACATCGCCTGCCAGTTTCGTCGGCGCATAGCGGGCAAACACTTCCCACAGTTCGTCGCGCGGGGTGGGACTGCTGCCGGCGACGATGAAGTCGAAGCCCTGGGGCGAGATGGCGCCGCTGAAGGCGTGCCTGAGGTGCGCCTCGCCATCCTGGACGCGCGCCACCACGGTCGTGGGCAGCACGTCGATGCCCAGGCCCGGCAAGCTCTGCAGGTATTCGTATTGGTGGGAGGCGCCGATATTGACGCCGAAATGCAGATACGGCGTGGCGACGGTGACCTTGCTGCCCCGCTTGGCGAGCGACTCCATGACCAGCGCGGTCTCATAGTTGGCCCGCACGTCGACCATGAGCGCCCGCGTGCCGGTGAGGTCGAATTTCACCTCGTTGAACAATCCTTGCGCGGCGGCGTCGGATGAGATGACCGGGATCGAGCCGTCGCTCTCGGCGCCCAGGTCGCTGGTCGACACGGCGCCGGTCGCCATGATGATCGCATCCGGCTTGAAGTCGCGAACAAAGGCTTCGTCCGCCAAAGTCTGCAGCAGGATCCTGACCGGCAGGAGTGACAGCTCCTGCTCGATCCAGTTCACCGAGGTCAGCAGGTTGGCGGCATCGCCCATGGGCGCCACCAGGTTCAACCGGCCGCCGAGACGCGAGCCGGCTTCGACCAGCGTCACATCATGGCCGCGCCTGGCCGCGATCTCGGCCGCCTTGATGCCCGCCGGACCGCCGCCCACCACCAGCACGCGCTTGGGTCCCTCGATCGGGACGTCCAGCTTCTTGAAGCGGTTCTCCTCACCTACTTCCGGGTTGTGGAAGCAGGTGATGGGATAGCGAGCGCGGTCATAGCAGCCCTGGTTTGACCCGGTGCAGGTGCGGATGCGGTGGCCGATGCCGTGCCACAGCTTCTTCACCAGGTCCGGATCGGCGATCTGGGCGCGGGTCATGCCGACCAGGTCGCAGTCGCCCGCCTGCAGCGCCCGTTCAGCCAGGTCGGGCGTCGGGATCTTGCCGACACCGACGACAGGCACTCTGGCGCCGATCGCGTCGCGCAGGTTGCGGGTCAGCGGCAGCCATTCGCCGAACGTGTGGCGATAGGAACCGATCGCCCGGGCATAGTCGACGCCGCCCGAGCCCTCGGAATGGTTGAGGTAGTCGAACAGTCCGGTGCCGGTCACCTCATTGGCGATCTCTGCCAGCCGGTCGATCCCCACGCCGCCGTCTTCCGGCTTGATGAAGTCGTCGACCGAGATGCGGAAGCCCATGGCCTTGTCCGGGCCGATGGCGTCGCGCACCCGCTGCGCCAGCGTCTTCACGAAATAGAGGTGCTCGCCCCACCTGTCGTCGCGACGGTTGGCGCGCGGCGTGAACGATTGCTGGATCAGGTAGCCGTGAGTGCCGTGCAGTTCGACGCCGTCGAGACCGTTGTCGACGACGATCTTCGCCGTGCGGGCGAACGCGTCGATCACCTCCTCGATCTCCGCGTCGCTCATCTTGTGCGACACCTCGCCCGCCAGCGATGTGGTGCCGGAGAAGCCCCACAGCGGCGTCCAGTCGTCGCGCGGGTCCGATTTCTGCTGCACGCCGAAATGGAACAACTGCTGGATGATTTTCGCGCCGTGCCGGTGCACGCGCGTGCTCATCTGCTGGTATTTCTTCGCGATGTCCTCGGCCTCGTAGACATAGTGGCCGGGAATCTGGCTGGAATGGTGGACATGCATGGCGGTGAGGATGATCAGGCCCGTGCCGCCCTCCGACCGCCGCTCCTGGTAGGCCATGTAGCGCTCGCCGGTGTTGCCGGCCTGCCAGAAGTCGGTGTAGGCGGCATGGGCGGTCGAAACCACGCGGTTGCGCAGTTCGATGGGTCCCAGCTTGATCGGCGTCAGCATTTTCATGGTCGTTCTCCCCGTTGTGTCAGCACAGGATCGCCGGCGAGGCGTCCCTGACGCGCGCAAGCCCGGTCAGGCCTACGCTGATGTCCAGTTCCTTGCGGATGATGTCGAGCGCCTTGGACACGCCCGCCTCGCCCGCGGCGCCTAGGCCATAGAGATGGGCGCGGCCGACCAGGCAGGCCTTCGCGCCCAGCGCCATCGCCTTCAGCACGTCCTGGCCGCTGCGAATGCCACCGTCCAGCAGCACCTCGGCGCGGTCGCCGACGGCTTCGACGACGGCGGGAAGGGCGGCGATGGTCGAACTCGATGCGTCGAGCATATTGCCGCCATGGTTGGACACGCTGATGCCGTCGGCACCGGCGGCAATAGCGAGCTGTGCGTCTTCCGGGTTCATCACGCCCTTGACCAGCAGCTTGCCCGGCCAGATGCCGCGCAGCCACTCCACGTCCTTCCAGGTGGCAGACGCATCCAGCAGCGTGACGATGTTGGCGATCTCGGGCTCGGCCATGTGCGGCACGAAGTTCCCGAACCGGATCGGCATGGCGCCCAATGTCTTCAGCGCCCAGCGAGGATGCCGCGCATAGGTCAGGATGCTGGCTGGCGTATAGCGCGGCGGCAGCCGGGCGTGGCGGCCGCGGATGGACCGGTTCATCTGCGACAGGATCGGCCAGGTCATGGTCAGCACCAGCACCGGACAGCCGGCGTCGCGGGCCCTCTCCACGATGTCCCGCATGATCCCGCGGTCGCTCAGCATGCAGATCTGGAACCAGAAGCCGTCCAGCTCCCGCCGCAGATCCTCGATGGACTTGATGGCCATCATGCCGAGGGTGAACGGGATGCCGGCGGCGCGTGCCGCCCGTGCCGCCATCAACTCGCCGCCATCGCCGCCGGGTACCATGCCGCTCATACCGGTGGGCGAGATGACCAGCGGCATGGAGAGGGACTGCCCCAGCACCGTCGCCGACAGGTCGCGGGCGCTGATGTCTTTCATGACCCGCTGGCGCAGCCGCAACGCTCGAAAGTCGTCCACATTGGCTTTTAGCGTCTCGCTCTCGAACGCACCGCCGTCCAGCCATTCGAAGACGGGCGCGGGGATGCGCTGGCGGGCGATCAGCCGCAGGTCGCCGATGCTCGCGACATGGTCCAGATTCATCGCTTCCCCGTTCGGTCCGCCCACCAAACTTCCGGGCGCTTAAGATACGCCCGGAAGTATGCTAAACGGCTTGGTGGACCATAATATAAGACGGATGTTGTATAACATACATCTTGTTTCCTCCGGCGGGATGCAAAGTGCCTTTAGACGTAGATCAGGACCAGCGGCGCGAGGATGTCGCGCGGGTCGCGGCCAAGCTGGTCGCGGAACGCGGCATGGCGGCCGTCACCTTTCGCAACCTGGCGAGCGAGATGAGCTGCAGCACCACCGCGATCAGCCACTATTTCGACAGCCGGAACGCGATCCTGGCCGAGACTTACCGGTTCGTCGTGGCGCGGGCGTCCGCGCGGCGCGTCCCGCCCCCTGGCGCCGATGCGCGCGCCAGGCTGGCGTCCATCGACCAGATCCTGCCGCTCGACAGGCAGAATTGGGACGACTGGGTCGTTTGGCTCTGCTTCTGGACCGAGGCGCTGTTCAATCCGGAACTGGCGCGGCTGCAGAAGGAGTATTCGCGCGACGGCAGGCGCATCATCGAGGAGCTGCTGCAATCGTTGGGCTGTCGCTCGGAGATGGCCCACGACCTGTCGCAGAAAGTGATGACCACAATCTACGGCATTGCCATCCAGGCGGCATTCGACAGCGAGTTCTGGACGCCCGCGGCGCAGCGCGCCGCGCTGGACGAGGTGCTGCAGCCGGTGCTCGCCCTGATCGACGGGGGTTCGCCCGCTACTCCTTGAAGATCTCGTGCGGGTAGGCGCCCCAGAGGCTCGATTTGCGCAGCCAGCCCTTGGAGCCGTCCACTTCCAGCTCGCACCATTCCCTGCGGCATTCGTCGAGCATGCCCTGTACGCCCTTCTTGGCATAGAGCACGGGCGCGGCGTCGTCGTCGGGCTCGCGGCGCAGGGTGGCGACGGCCACGGTGACGATGGCGCCACGCTTGCTCGACACCATGTGCTTGAGCACCCAGCCCTCGGTGCCGTCGACGTCGCGCACCTTCCGCCACAGCTCGTATTCGGCGATGATCTCGACCGGCATGCCGCGGCGGCTGTAGACCCAGTCGATGGGATAGCGGCTGCCTGGGCCGACGCGCATGTTGATCTTGCCCGATGACAGGGTGACGAACCGTGGCAGCGGCAGGCCGGTGACGCCGCCGGCGCCGGCCTCTTCCTCGTCGGGCTGCGCCCATGCCGGCGCAGCGGGAAGGGTGGCCGCGAGGCACAGCGCGATCAGGAGTCTCGCAACGGTCTTCAAACGGATGGCCTGCCTATCCCCATGCACCGTCAAAGGTTTATGCCGCCCTTGGGAATCGGTCAAGCGGGCAAGGCCGGCCGAGGCCTTGCAGGTTTGAAACCGGAGGGTACATCTGCTAGACACAGCCGGAGGGAAGGGGCCAGAATCCCTCGATATCCGACCGTTTCCATCGCCGTGGAGGGCGCCTCGATGACGTACAGAAAGACCAAGGTCATCGTCACCCGAAAGCTGCCCGATCCGATCGAGACGCGGCTGATGGAACTGTTCGACGTCCGCCTCAACCTCGACGACAAGCCGTTCACCCATGCCGAACTGATCGCCGCCGCCAAGGACGCGGACGTGCTTGTGCCGACCGTCACCGACCGCATCGACGCCGGCGTTCTGGTGCAGGCCAACCCGGACCTGCGGCTGATCGCCAATTTCGGCACCGGCGTCGACCATATCGACCTGGCCACCGCCCGCCAGCGCGGCATCACCGTCACCAACACGCCCGGCGTGCTGACCGAGGACACCGCCGACATGACCCTGGCGCTGATACTGGCCGTGCCGCGCCGCCTGTCGGAAGGCGAGCGCCTGCTGCGCAGCGGTGACTGGGGCGGCTGGGCACCGACCGGCATGCTGGGCCACCGCATCTGGGGCAAGCGCCTCGGCATCGTCGGCATGGGCCGCATCGGCTCGGCCGTCGCCCGCCGCGCCAGGGCGTTCGGCATGCAGATCCACTACCACAACCGCAATCGCGTCCACGAGGAAACCGAGCGCGAGCTGGAGGCGACCTACTGGGAAAGCCTCGACCAGATGCTGGCGCGCATGGACATCGTCTCGGTGAACTGCCCGCACACGCCCGCCACCTTCCACCTGCTGTCGGCAAGACGCCTGGCGCTGCTGCGGCCGCATGCCTACATCGTCAATACGGCGCGCGGCGAGGTGATCGACGAGAACGCGCTGATCCGCATGCTGCGCAACAAGGAGCTGGCCGGCGCCGGCCTCGACGTGTTCGAGCACGAGCCGGCGGTGAACCCCAAGCTGCTCGCCATGGACAATGTGGTGCTGCTGCCGCACATGGGCTCGGCCACCATCGAGGGCCGCATCGACATGGGCGAGAAGGTCATCATCAACATCAAGACCTTCGTCGACGGCCACGCCCCGCCCGACCGCGTGCTGGAAGGGCTGCTTTAAGAATCGGCCAAATCTGCGAGCGCGAGGGGTTGTGGAATACCGGAGGCCGCGGTCCACTTCGCGAGCAGCCGCATGTCATCCGTCACCAGCGGCGCGTTCTGGCGCAGGGATAGAGCCAGATAGAGGCAGTCATATATCGCATGGTCGAAAGACTGGGCGATGATGAGAGCGGCTTCGGCCAGAGCCTCGTCTGATATGTAGTTCACTGGTACAGCCCGAATGAGCGACAGGTTGCTCACCGCTTCCTCGGGTGCCAGGTCTCCAACGCGAGACTTCCGCCACAGGGCATTCGCGCATTCGGCCAGCATCAGGCCGGGAGCGAACATGGTGGAGCCAGCCAATCGTCTGGCGTTCTCGCTCTTATTCTCCTGGATTGCCCATTTGAGGGCCACGCTGGCGTCGACGACGAACTGCGTCACCGGCGGGAATCCCGGTCTTGTCTGACCAGATCCGTGCTGTCTGTCTTCTGTGGACGGGTCCTCGCGCGCGCGGCATCGAGGGCGGCCCATATCTCTGCGTCTTCCGGCCCCAGCACGGCCGCCAGTATCCGCCGTACCTCCTCCTCCCGCGATACTCCGTTCTTTGCGGCGCGCACGGAAAGGCGCCTGGCAAGGGCGTCGTCGAAATTTCGGACGGTCAAGGTGGCCATGATTGATCCTTCGCTAGCATTGACGTCAATGATAACGAAATGTAAGGCGACCTTACACGAAAACCATATCACCGTTTGCCGATGCGTCGCTGAGGAAGCTGACCGCGCCTGCCACTTCCAGATTGAGGTCGGTCCGCAACTGCGCGGGCTTCATCTCGCACAGGGCCAGCGCCGTCTCGCAGACCAGCAGGCGGGCACCGAGGTCGCGGCAGGCGGTCAGCAGTTCCTCGAAGCCGGCGACGCGCAGGGCCTTCACCCGGTGGTCCTCGTCGGGCAACCGCCAGTTCTTCGCCAACGCCTGGACCGACGTGCCGGCGAACAGGATGGTGACCGGCTTGCCGATGGCGGCCGCCGCGCTCGCCAGCACCAGCGCATAATGCATGCGGGAATAGTCGCCAGAGTGGATGACGAGCGAGAGCTTGTCGATGCCGCTCATGCCGCGTGAGCCGTCAGGTCGTGGATCGTGGCGTGCTCGCCGCACAGGGCGCAGCCGGGATCGCGGCGGAGCTTGAGGGTGCGGAAGCGCGCGTCGAGCGCATCGTAGATCGTCAGGCGCCCGGTCATGGACTGGCCGATGCCGGTGATCTCCTTGATCACCTCGACGGCCTGGAGCGAGCCCATCACGCCCGCCAGCGCGCCGATCACGCCCGCCTCGGCGCAGCTCGGCACCGTGCCAGGCGGCGGCCGCTCCGGGAACACGCAGCGATAGCAGGGATTGTCGCCCTCGAACGCCCGGTAGGTGGAAAGCTGGCCCTCGAACTGGCCGATGGCCGCCGACACCAGCGGTACACGGGCCAGGTAGCAGGCGTCGTTGACCAGGAAGCGGGTTTCGAAATTGTCGCTGCCGTCGGCAACCAGGTCATAGCCCGAGACCAGCGCGAGCGCGTTGGCCGCGTTCAGCCGCTCGT
Source organism: Candidatus Kuenenia stuttgartensis (assembly GCA_943329845.2). Lineage (GTDB taxonomy): Bacteria > Pseudomonadota > Alphaproteobacteria > SMXS01 > SMXS01 > RI-34. The sequence continues at coordinate 8,724 of CALQFM020000008.1, forward strand.
GGTGCAGGACGATGTTCACGTCCGGGTTGAGCGCGCCCAACGCCTCGGCCGCGCTGCTGGTCTTGGGCCGGCCGATGTCGTCGGTCCGGTGCAGGATCTGCCGCTGCAGATTGGACAGCGACACGGTGTCGTCGTCGACGATCCCCAGGGTGCCGACGCCGGCCGCGGCCAGATACATCAGCAGCGGCGACCCCAGACCGCCCGCGCCGACCACCAGAACCTTCGCGGCCAGCAGCTTCTGCTGCCCGGCGCCGCCGACCTCCTTCAGGATGATATGGCGGGCGTAGCGCTCGATCTGGTCGTCGCTGAAGTCCATCAAAGCCCTTCGAACAACTGTGTCGACAGGTAGCGCTCGGCGAAGGACGGGATGATGATGACGATGTTCTTGCCGGCCATCTCCGGCCTCGTGCCGATCTCCACGGCGGCGGCGATCGCCGCGCCCGAGGAAATGCCGACCGGAATGCCTTCGGTCGCCGCCAGTTCCCGGGCATAGGCGAACGCGGTCTCGTTGCCGATGGTCAGCACTTCGTCGATCACCTCGGTGTTGAGGATCGACGGGATGAAGCCGGCGCCGATGCCCTGGATCTTGTGCGGGCCGGGCTGGCCGCCGGACAGCACCGGGCTGTCCTCGGGCTCGACAGCAATCATCAGCACGCTCGGTTTGCGCGCCTTCAACACCTCGCCGACGCCGGTGATGGTGCCGCCGGTGCCCACGCCCGAGATCACGGCGTCGACGCCGCCGTCGGTGTCGTTCCAGATTTCCTCGGCGGTGGTAATGCGGTGGATGCCCGGGTTGGCCGGGTTGTCGAACTGCTGCGGGATCACGGCGCTGGGGAAGGTGGCCTTCAGCTCCTCGGCGCGCTGGATGGCGCCGCGCATGCCCTTGGCGGCGGGCGTGAGCTCGAGCTCGGCGCCCAGCAGCAGCAGCATCTTGCGCCGCTCCACCGACATGCTCTCGGGCATGACCAGGATCAGCCGGTAACCCTTGGCCGCGCAGACGAAGGCGAGCGCGATGCCGGTGTTGCCCGATGTGGGCTCGACGATGACCGTGTCCTGCTTCAGCACGCCGGCCTCTTCCATGGCCTCGATCATGGCGACGCCGATGCGGTCCTTCACCGACGAGATCGGGTTGAAGAACTCCAGCTTGCAAAGCAGGTTGGCCTTGACGCCGTGGGCCTTGGCCAGCCGGTCGATGCGCACCAGCGGCGTGTCGCCGATGGTATCTATGATGGAATCGTAGACCTTGCCGCGGCCCTTGGTCCCCGTCTTGCTGATCGACATGTGGCGCTCCTTGTTAGTTCCGGAATTCAGGTTCTGTTCGGCTTCCGGGCGGCGAAAGCGCTCTAGATGGTGAAGTCGAGGCGGTCCTTGGACTCGCGCGGCACGCCGGTCCCCGCGGCTTCGCTGCACAGATCCTCGACGGTCACCGAATCGAGCCGCTCCATCATGTCCTGCTGGATGGAGTCGAGCAACGGGGCGATGATCCGCTTGCCCATGGCGGACTCGGACTCATAGCCGGTGCCGCCCTCGTCCTCCATCGCCGCGATGACCCGGACGATCTCGCCCACCGACACGCGCCGGCGCTCGCGGGCCAGCAGGTAGCCGCCACGCGGGCCGCGCACGCCCTTCAGGATGCCGGCGCGCACCAGCTGCTGCATGACCTGCTCCAGGTAGCGCTGCGGGATGCCCTGGCGAGCCGTGATCTCCTTGGATTGCACCGGCTCCGCACGGGCGTTGTAGGCGATGTCGACCACCGCCTCGAGCGCATAGAGGGTTTTTCGCGAGAGCTTCAGCACCGATCAACCCTTGCCGGTCGACCCGAAGCCGCCGGCGCCGCGCGCCGTCTCGGTCAGTTCTTCCTCGCGGAACTCGGCCTGCACCACGGGCGCGACGATCATCTGGGCAATCCGGTCGCCGCGGCGGATGGTGAACGGTTCCGGACCCAGGTTGATCAGGATCACGCCGATCTCGCCGCGGTAGTCGGCGTCGATGGTGCCCGGGGTGTTGAGCACGGTGACGCCCTGCTTGAGCGCAAGGCCCGAACGCGGCCGCACCTGCGCCTCGTAGCCTTCCGGCAGGCCGATGGCGATGCCCGTCGGGACCAGCATGCGCCCGCCCGGCGCGAGGGTGACGTCCTCGCCGACGGCGGCGGTCAGGTCGGCGCCCGCGGCCTGGCTGGTCTGGTACGCCGGCAGGGGAAGGCCTTCCGCGTGCGGCAGGCGGCGGATCGAGACGGAAACGCGCATCAGACGGTTGGCTCCCCAAGATGGTCGGCAATGCGGCGGGCAAGGCGATCGGCGACCGCGGTCTTGCTTGCCGGCGGCCAGTTCTCGACCGTATCGGCGGTCACAAGATGCACCGTGTTGTCGTCGCCACCCATGATGCCGGTGGCGGGCGACACGTCATTGGCGACGATCCAGTCGCAGTGCTTCTTCGCCCGCTTGGCCTGCGCATAGGCGATCACGTTCTGGGTCTCGGCGGCGAAGCCGACGACCAGGCGCGGCCGGTCGTTGGCGCGGGCCGACAGGCCGGCCAGGATGTCTGGGTTCTCGACCAGCTTCAGGGTCGGCGGGCCGCCGCCGTTCTTCTTGATCTTCTGGCGGCTGTCGTCGGCCATGCGCCAGTCTGCGACGGCGGCGACGCATACCGCCACGTCGGCAGGGAGCGCGGCTTCGCAGGCGGCCAGCATCTCGCGGGCCGATTCGACCCGAACGGTGAAAACGTGAGCCGGATCGGGCAGGGATGTCGGGCCCGAAACCAGGGTGGTGTCGGCACCCAGCGCCGCCAGCGCCTGGGCGATGGCGTAGCCCTGCTTGCCCGAACTGCGGTTGGCGATGTAGCGCACCGGGTCGATGGCCTCGTGGGTCGGGCCGGCGGTCACCAGCGCGCGTCTTCCGGCGAGCGGGCGGTCGCTGGCGCGGGCATTGGCCGAAAAGAACGTCTCGACGGCGGCGACGATGTCCATCACCTCGGCGAGGCGGCCGTCGCCGATCTCGCCGCAGGCCAGGTCGCCGCTGCCCGGGCCGACCCGCAGGATGCCGTCGCCTTCCAGGGTGCGCAGGTTGCGCTGGGTCGCCGGATGCAGCCACATCTGCACGTTCATGGACGGCGCGATCATCACCGGCTTGTCGGTGGCAAGCAGCGCGGTGGTGGCCAGGTCGCGGGCGATGCCGTGCGCCATGCTCGCCATCAGGTCGGCGGTGGCCGGCGCGACCAACACCAGGTCGGCCTCGCGTGACAGGCGGATGTGGCCCATCTCGGCCTCGTCTGTCAGCGAGAACAACTCGGTGTACGCCTTCTCGCCGGTCAGGCTGGCGACCGACAGGGGCGTGATGAATTCGCTCCCGGCCCTGGTCATGATAGCGCGGACGCGCACGCCCCGCTCGCGCAGGCGGCGGATCAGGTCGAGCGCCTTGTAGGCGGCGATGCCGCCGCCGATGATCAGGAGGACTCGCTTGTCTTGCAGCATGTTGGCGCCAATTCACGGTCCGGAAGTGTAGTTACGCTAGGTATCACATTCCGGCATTACAACAAGTAGTTTAGTTGAGAATTATTATCAACAGAGCAAGCAGCGCGGCGATCACCCACAGCGCCGCGCCTTGGCTGCGCAGGTGCCGGCTCTGCGATTCGCCGATCAGCCGCGCGGTTTCCGGGTGCAGCACGATGCCTTCGCCGGTCACAACGGCGGCGCGCTTCTCCAGTTCGTCGGCGATCAGCGGCAGGTAGCGCAGCAGCGACAGGGCGGACTCGGCCGTCTCGCGGATATAGGCGTCGGGCCCCATGTTGTCGGCGAGCCACCCCTGTACCACGGGCGGCGACACCTCCCACATGTTGATCTCGGGGTCCATGTACATCGCCAGGCCCTCGGCCATCACCATGGTCTTCTGCAGCAGCAGCAACTGGGGCTGGGTGCGCATCTCGAAGGTGGCGGTGATCTGGAACAGCTGGGCGAGCAGCCTGCCGAACGAAATGTCGCGCATCCGCCGTCCGGCGATCGGCTCGCCGATGGCGCGCAGGGCCTGGGCGAAGCTGTTGATGTTCTTGGTGCGCGGCACGTAACCCGCCTCGAAATGCACCTCGGCGATGCGGCGGTAGTTGCCGGTGTGGAAGCCGCGCAGAATCTCGGCCAGGTAACGGCGCGACTTGCGGTCCAGCCGGCCCATGATGCCGAAGTCGACCGCGACCAGATTGCCGTCCGGGTCGACGAACAGATTGCCCTGGTGCAAATCGGCATGGAAGAAGCCGTCGCGCATCACCTGCAGCAGGAACACCCGCACCAGCACCGCGGCCACCGCGCTCATGTCGACGCCGGCGGCCGCCAGGCCGTCGCGGTCGCCCAGAGGCGTGCCGTCGATCCACTCGGTGGTCAGCACCCGCTCGGACGTGGTCGGCCACATCACGCGCGGCACGCGGAAGCCCGGCTCGCCTTCCATGTTCTCGCGCAGCTCGCCAGCGGCGGCCGCCTCGTAGCGCAGGTCCATCTCCAGCGCGACGGTCTCGGCGAAGGTTTGCGCCACCTCGACCGGCCGCAGGCGCCGCGTGTCCGGCACGCGCCGCTCCATCAGCCGGGCGAACCAGAAGAACGTCGCCAGGTCACGGCGGAACGCCTCGCGCACGCCGGGGCGCAGCACCTTTACCGCCACCTTCACGCCGTCGGCGGTCACGGCCTTGTGCACCTGGGCGATGCTGGCGGCGGCAACCGCGGCGTCGTCGAACTCGGAGAACAACACGTCGACCGGCTGACCCAGATCGGCGGCGATGATCGCCCGCGCTTCGGCGCCGGGGAAGGGCGGCAGCCGGTCCTGCAGCCGGGTCAGCGCCTCGGCCACGTCGTCGCCGGCGATATCGGGACGGGTCGCCAGCGCCTGGCCAAGCTTGATGAAGGTGGGGCCCAGTTCCTCCAACGCATGCGCCAGCCGCTCGCCGGGCGGGATCGGCGCGTTCACGCGCCGCCGATTGAACACGGTCAGCATGTTCAGCGACGCGCGCATGCCCGGCGGCATGGCCAGCAGGTCGAGCGGGAACATGGCGTCGTGCCGCGCCAGTGTGCGGGCGATCTTGAACAGTCTCAGGAAGTGGCCTGCGGCGGCGAACATCGGCGCCGGATCAGACGCGCCAGGCCGAATGCAGGGCGACGATGCCGCCCGACAGGGCGCGCACCGAGACGCGCGAGAAGCCAGCCGCCTCGATCATTCCGCCGAAGGTTTCGCGGTCCGGGAAGCGCCTGATGCTCTCGACCAGGTAGCGGTAGGACTCCGCGTCGCCTGCGATCAGCCGGCCCAGTTGGGGCACGATGTTGAGGGAGTAGAAGTCGTAGCCCTGCTTCAGCAACGGCATGTCCACGTTGGAGAATTCCAGGCAGAGGAAACGGCCGCCGGGTTTCAGCACCCGCCGTGCTTCGCGCAACGCCGCCGGGATGTCGGTCACGTTGCGGATGCCGAAGGCGATGGTGTAGGCGTCGTAGGCGCAATCGTCGAAGGGCAGCGCTTCGGCGTTGCCCACCATCCAGTCCAGGTTGTCGAGCCGCCCGGCGTTCACCGCCCGGTCGCGGCCCACATTCAGCATGGCCTCGTTGATGTCGCAGACGGTGACGGCGGCGGGTGTCCTGCCCTCGGGGACGTCGCGGTTGGCCTTGTCGAGAACGCGGAAGGCGATATCGCCGGTGCCGCCTGCCACGTCGAGCACGCGCATGCCCGGGCGCGGGCGCAACCAGTCGATCATGGCCGACTTCCAAAGCCGGTGGACACCGCCGCTCATGGCGTCGTTCATCATGTCGTAGCGGGTCGCCACGGAATCGAACACGCCGCGCACCAGCGCGGTCTTTTCCGTGGGGCTCACGTCGCGAAAGCCGAAGCTGGCGCCGCGGTCAGCGTCCGTGGACCCGGAAAGGGCTGTGTTTTCGCCGTGATCCTCTATCATGCGGCGCACCTTACCCCACCCGCCTGACGGCTACCAGAAACGTTACAGCGCATCCCATGCCCGAATTGCCCGAGGTTGAAACGGTTTGCCGCGGCCTGCGCACGGCCATGGAAGGCCGCGTCCTGACGCAGGTGACCGCCCGCCGGCCCGACCTGCGCTTTCCGTTGCCGCCCGATTTCGCCGACCGGCTGCGGGGACGCCGGATCGAACGCATCGACCGCCGTGCCAAATATATCGTGGTTCATCTCGACGATGGCCAGGTGCTGATCATGCATCTGGGCATGTCAGGCCGCATGAACCTGTGGGCCCCGCAGAGTGGTAAGGATTCCAGTGGGGGCGAACCGCCGCCGCTCGCCACCCACGACCATGTGATCTTCGAGGTGGGCAACGGCAGCCGCGTGGTGTTCCACGACCCGCGCCGCTTCGGCTTCATGGCGCTGACGCGAGAGGACGAGCTGGCGTCCCACCCCTATTTCGTCCATCTGGGTCCGGAGCCGCTCGGCGACGGCTTCACGCCCGATTCCCTGTCCAAAGCGCTCGACGGCAAGCGTACGCCCATCAAGGCCGCGCTCCTCGACCAGCGCGTGGTCGCCGGCCTCGGGAACATCTATGTCTGCGAGGCATTGCACATGTCTGGAATATCTCCGCGCCGACTTGCCTGTTCCGTGTCGGGGCAGCGCGCGGAGAGGCTGGTGCCCGCTATCCGGGACGTGCTCGAGAGGGCCATCCAGGCCGGCGGGTCGAGCTTGCGCGATTACGCCCAGGTCGACGGCGAACTGGGCTATTTCCAGCACTCCTGGAAGGCATACGGACGCGAAGGCGAGCCATGCGGACAGCCTGGCTGTACCGGCACCATCTCGCGCATCGTCCAGAGCGGCCGTTCCACCTTCTTCTGCAACAAGCATCAGCGGTAGCGCCCGACCGCTTGCATGCCGTGCCAAGCTCTGCCAAAACGCTGGCCTGCCCTATGACGGCACATAATTCCCGGAGGAAGCCCATGGCGTACGAAACCATCAATTTCGAGGTGCGCGGCAAGGTCGCGCTGATCACCCTCAACCGGCCCAAGGCGCTCAACGCCCTGTGCGGCCAGCTCATGGACGAGCTGACCGACGCACTTCACGGAATCGAGAAGAACCAGGACATCGGCTGCACCGTCATCACCGGCAGCGAGCGGGCCTTCGCGGCCGGCGCCGACATCACCGAGATGAAGGACAAGAACTACATCGATGTGTTCACCGATGATTTCATCACCAGCAACTGGGAAACGGTCACCCGCACCCGCAAGCCGGTGATCGCGGCGGTCGCCGGCTTCGCGCTTGGCGGCGGCTGCGAGCTGGCCATGATGTGCGACTTCATCATCGCCGCCGAGAGCGCCAAGTTCGGCCAGCCCGAGATCAAGCTGGGCGTCATCCCCGGCTCGGGCGGCACCCAGCGCCTGACCCGCTTCGTCGGCAAGTCGAAGGCCATGGACATGTGCCTGACCGGCCGCATGATGGATGCCCAGGAGGCCGAGCGCTCGGGTCTGGTCAGCCGGATCGTGCCGAACGAGCAGCTGATCGACGAGGCGCTGAAGGCCGCCGCCATCATTGCCGATATGTCGCGCCCGTCGGTGATCGTCGCCAAGGAGGCGATCAACCGGGCCTACGAGACCACTCTGTCGGAAGGCGTCCGATTCGAGCGCCGCACGTTCCACGCGCTTTTCGCCTTCGACGACCAGAAGGAAGGCATGGCCGCGTTCGTGGAAAAGCGCCCCGCGCAGTTCAAGAATCGCTAGGAACGGCGCGCCGGGAAGGCCTTCCTCCCCGGCGCGATCCAATGGTTGACGGGTGGGGGCTCAGGCCTTATAAGCCGCGCCCTGTTCGTGATTTAGCGTTGAGACGGAACACACATGGCCAATTCGCCGCAGGCGCGTAAGCGCATTCGCCAGACCGAGCGTCGCACCGACGTGAACCGCGCCCGCCGCGGCCGCATCCGCACGTTCATCAAGGGCGTCGAGAAGGCCCTTGAATCGGGCGACGCCACCGCCGCCGCCGAGGCGCTCAAGATCGCCGAACCGGAGATCATGCGCGGCGTCTCCAAGGGCGTGCTCGCCAAGAACACCGCCTCACGGAAGATCTCCCGCCTGAATGCGCGCGTCCGCTCGCTGAAGGCCTGATCCCCGACTCGACGCCGGGCCGATCTGGTCCGGCGTGCCTATGCCCGGGATCCGTTTTCCCCTGCCATGCCGAGGGCCGCAACCCGCCAGACCTATATCTGGTAGGCGGCTTAACACAATGTACATAGAGCCGTCACAAATCGGCGAGTAGTCCACGGCGGCTGTTGCCAATGTCGTGTAATTTGCTACTCTCCTCCCCAGATTCGAAGGTGGGCGGATCTCTGCAAGTAACAAATATGTAACAAAAAGGCTATACTTCTAGCCTTTGCGGGGATCGTCTTTACTTCTTCTTACGAAGACTCGACGATGATCTGGTTCTAATTCAGAGAGTCGGCGTGTTGCCACGAGGGAAAGCGGGAGGATTGGTCGGGAATGTCTGATTACGCGGGCGATTTGTCTCCGCAGGACGCATGGAATCTGCTGGAATCCGAGCCTTCCGCGCTTCTGGTCGACGTTCGCACCCGTGCGGAATGGACCTATGTGGGTGTCGCCGACCTGTCACCGCTCAGTAAAAAACCGGTCTTCATCGAGTGGCAGTCGTTTCCCGAAGGCCAGCGCAACGATCGATTCGCCGACGAGGTCGAGGCCATCAAGCCAGGCCATGACACGCCGGTCCTGTTCCTGTGCCGGTCGGGCGCGCGCTCGGCGGCGGCGGCCCGGCTGATGACCCAGAAGGGCTACACGCGCTGCTACAACATTTCCGAGGGATTCGAGGGAGATCCCGACGCTGACCGGCATCGAGGCCGGGTGAATGGCTGGAAAGTACGCGGCCTCCCCTGGACCCAGAACTGAAGAGTCCGAAAGTGACCAGTGAAACCCACCGACTCGGGGGGATACATAATGATGCGGCCAACCCGTCCATGATGACACCCTGGCAGGAAGCGTGGCAGCGGATTCGCGCCAAACTGCGCACCGAGTTCGGCGACGCCACCTTCGACAGCTGGCTGAAGCCGCTCGGCGTGCTGCGGGCCGAAGGTTCCAAGGTGCTGATCACGGTGCCGACACGCTTCATGTGCGATTGGGTGAAGACCCATTATCTCAGCCGCATCATCGACCACTGGCGCCAGGAAACCGGCGCCATGATCGATGTGGAGCTGGTGGTCAGCGTTCAGGCGCCGTTGCCTGGGCCGATCGCCGTCGTGGCGGTGCCCGTGGCAAAGCCGAACGGCCGTCCGGCCCGACCCGATGGGCATGGCGACGAGCTGGACCCCGCGGGCGATACCTACAGCGCCCCGCTCGATCCCCGCTTCACCTTCGACAGCTTCGTGGTCGGCAAATCCAACGAACTCGCCCACGCCGCCGCCCGGCGCGTCGCCAGCAGCGCCAAGGTCCAGTTCAACCCGTTGTTCCTCTATGGCGGCGTCGGCCTGGGCAAGACCCACCTGATGCACGCCATCGCCGCCGAGATCCGCGCCCGCAATCCGGAGCGCAAGGTGCTGTACATGTCGGCGGAAAAGTTCATGTACCAGTTCATCCGGGCGCTCCGGTACAAGGACACCATGGCGTTCAAGGAGCAGTTCCGCTCGGTCGACGTGCTGATGATCGATGACGTCCAGTTCATCGCCAACAAGGACAGCACCCAGGAAGAGTTTTTCCACACCTTCAACGCCGTGATCGACCAGCACCGCCAGGTCATCATCTCGGGAGACCGTTCGCCGTCGGACCTGGAGGGCATCGAGGACCGCATCAAATCGCGCCTCGGCTGGGGCCTCGTCGCCGACGTGCATCCGACCGACTACGAGCTGCGTGTCGGCATCCTGCAGTCCAAGCTCGAGGCCATGGGCCGGGACGACCTGCCCAAGGAAGTGACCGAGTTCCTGGCGCGCAAGATCGTCTCGAACGTGCGCGAGCTCGAGGGCGCGCTCAACCGGGTCACCGCCTATTCGGATCTGGTAGGCCGTCCGGTCACCCTGGAGATGACCCAGGAAGTGCTGCAGGACCTGATCCGCTCCAACGACCGGCGGGTGTCCATCGCCGAGATCCAGCGCCATGTGGCCGAGTATTTCAACGTCCGCCTGTCCGACCTGCTGTCGGCGCGCCGGGCCCGCGCTGTCGCCCGGCCACGGCAGGTGGCCATGTATCTGTCCAAGCAGCTCACCTCGCGCAGCCTGCCCGAGATCGGCCGCAAATTCGGCGGCCGTGACCATACCACGGTGATGCATGCAGTGCGCCGGATCGAGGAGCTTCGGGAAACCGACAGCGGCCTGGACCAGGACATCGAAAACCTCCGCCGCACCCTGGAAACCTGAGCGTTTCAGCCTAGTTGAATGATGGCGTGGAATGGGGTCCGGTACCCCATTTTTCGTGTCATTGCGGCCTTCGTCTGCTAAAGTCTCGGTCCGGTTGAACGCTGTCTCAGGGGGGCGATTTCCGGGTCCGGGCGGCAGCCGCTGGGCTGTCCCGAAAAGCATAAGTAAGACAGGGGCTTATTAGCCTCCGTACCGTAGGTTCAACCATAGCCAAGAGCCCATGAAACTCACCATCGAACGCGCGGCGCTCCTGCGGTCGCTAGGCCACGTGCAAAGTGTCGTCGAACGGCGCACCACCATCCCCATCCTGTCCAACATGCTGCTGGAGGCCGCGGACGGGCGGCTCAACCTGACGGCCACCGATCTGGACCTGGCCGTGGTGGAATCCGTCACCGCCGACGTGACCGCACCGGGCGCGATCACCACGCCCGCACATACGCTTTACGACATCGTCCGCAAGCTGCCTGAAGGCTCCCAGGTCGAGCTTGAATACCGGGGCGGCGAGCAGCGCCTGACGCTCAGCGCGGGCCGCTCACGGTTCGTGCTGGCCTGCCTGCCGCGCGAGGATTTCCCGGTGATGGCCGAGGACGCGCTGCCGCACCGCTTCAGCCTGCCGGTCGCCGACCTGAAGAAGCTGATCGACAAGACCCGCTTCGCCATCAGCACCGAGGAAACCCGCTTCTACCTGAACGGCATCTACCTGCATGTGGCCGATGGCAAGGAGCCCACGCTGGTGGGCGTGGCCACCGACGGCCACCGCCTCGCCCGCGTCCGGCTGCCCATGCCGTTGGGCGCCGCCGGCATGCCCGGCGTGATCGTGCCGCGCAAGACCGTGCAGGAAGTGCGCAAGCTGCTCGACGAGGCCGAAGGCTCGGTGCAGGTCAGCCTGTCCGACAGCAAGATCCGCTTCGACTTCGCCGACGCGGTCCTCACGTCAAAGCTGATCGATGGCACCTTCCCGGACTATGTCCGCGTGATCCCGGCCAATAACGAGCGGCTGCTCGAGGTGGACGCCAGGTTGTTCGCCGAGGCCATCGACCGCGTCTCGACCATTTCCAGCGAGAAGTCGCGGGCGGTGAAGCTGATCATCGACACCGACAAGGTGACGCTCGCCGTCAACAGCCCCGACAGTGGCTCGGCCACCGAGGAACTGGCCGCCGGCTATTCGTCCGAGGCCATGGAGATCGGTTTCAACGCGCGCTACGTCCTCGACATCATGAGCCAGGTGGAAGGCGACACGGTGCGCGTGTCCTTCGCCGACGCGGCCGCGCCGACGCTGGTGCAGGACGGCGGCGACGAAACCGCGCTCTATGTGCTGATGCCGATGCGCGTCTGACGCGGTCGCATCCGGGAAAAGAATGCTGCAGGCCGAACAACATGCCGGGCGGGGGAACGCTCCCGAAGCGGCGGCGTTGCCGCTGGCCGTGACCCGGCTGACCTTGACCGACTTCCGCAACTACGCCGCGGAGCGGATCGAGGTGGCGCCACGCCCGGTGGTGCTGACCGGCGCCAACGGCGCCGGCAAGACCAATGTGCTGGAGGCGCTGTCCTATCTCACGCCCGGCCGCGGCCTGCGCGGCGTGCGCCTGCCCGAGCTGGCGCGGATCGGCGGCACGGGTGGCTGGTCGGTGGCGGCACGGATCGACACGCCGTCGGGCGTTGCGGCCGTCGGCACCGGCATCGAGGGCAGGACGCCTGAAAGTGACGACGATGAGGGCGCCGAGCGGCGTGTCGTGCGTATCGACGGCGCGCCGGCTCGCGGACCGGCGGCGCTCGCCGACCTGATCCGCGTGGTCTGGCTGACGCCGCAGATGGACCGGCTGTTCACCGATGGCCGCTCCGACCGCCGCCGATTCCTCGACCGGCTGGTGCTGGGCTACGACCCGGAGCATGGCCGTCGCGTCGGCGCCTATGAGCGGGTGATGCGCGAGCGGCTGAAGCTGCTGCGTGAGGGCAATGGTGACGACGCCTGGCTGACCGCGCTCGAGGGCCGCATGGCCGAGGCGACGGTCGCCATCGCGGCGGCGCGGCGCGAGGCGGTGATGCGGCTGCGCGGCGCGCTCGCCGCCGGCATCGGGCCGTTCCCGCGCGCCGAACTGACCGTGCGCGGCCTCGCCGAGGATCTGCTGGCCGAGCACGCCGCCGTCGAGGTCGAAGGCCGGCTCCAGGCGCTGCTGCGCCGGAACCGTACCGCCGACCGGGATGCGAACCGTACACAGGAAGGCGCCCACCGCGCCGACCTGGAGGTGGTGCACCTGGCGAAGGGCCTGCCGGCCGCGCTGTGCTCCACCGGCGAGCAGAAGGCGCTGCTGGTCGCCGTGGTGCTGGCCGATGCGCGGCTGCAGGCGGTGCACCGGGGCGCGCCGCCGCTGCTGCTGCTCGACGAGGTGGCGGCGCATCTGGACCAGACACGGCGCGAGGCGCTGTTCGATGAAATTCTGGCGCTCGGTTCCCAGGCCTGGATGACAGGCACGGACCGGGCGCTGTTCGAGAGACTGACGGGCAAGGCGCTGTTCCTCGGCGTCGCCCAGGGCAAGGTGACCGATGGCTGACGACGACCAGATCCCGGTGAATGACGGCTCCGACTACGGCGCCGATTCCATCAAGGTGCTGCGCGGCCTCGACGCGGTGCGCAAGCGCCCCGGCATGTATATCGGCGACACCGAGGACGGCTCCGGTCTTCACCACCTGGTGTTCGAGGTGACCGACAACGCGATCGACGAGGCGCTGGCCGGCTATTGCGACGACATCCGCGTGGTGCTGCATCCTGACGGCAGCGTGTCGGTGACCGACAACGGCCGCGGCATTCCCACCGACATCCACACCGAGGAAGGCGTCTCGGCCGCCCAGGTGATCATGACCCAGCTGCATGCCGGCGGTAAGTTCGACCAGAATTCCTACAAGGTGTCGGGCGGCCTGCACGGCGTCGGCGTGTCCGTGGTCAACGCGCTGTCCGAATACCTCGACCTGCGCATCTGGCGCAACGGCCAGGAATTCTACATGCGCTTCCATCACGGCGAGCCGCAGGAAGACCTCAAGCCGGTGGGCCCGTCCGACGGCAAGACCGGCACCCAGGTGCGCTTCCTGCCGTCGCTGCAGACCTTCCCGCAGATCGTGTTCGATTACGACACGCTGGAGCACCGGCTGCGCGAGCTGGCATTCCTCAATTCCGGCGTGCGGATCAATCTGCACGACCAGCGCCACGCCGAGCACAAGCATGTGGAATTGTACTACGAGGGCGGTGTCTCGGCGTTCGTCAGTTACCTGGACCGCAACAAGACGGCGTTGCATTCGCCCCCGGTGATGGTCATCGGCGAGCGCGACGGCATCACGGTCGAGGCGTCGCTGCAGTGGAACGACAGCTACCACGAGAACGTACTGTGCTTCACCAACAACATCCCGCAACGGGACGGCGGCACGCATCTGGCCGGTTTCCGAGCGGCGCTGACGCGCACCGTCAACGGCTATGCCAACGAGCAGATGGGCGCCAAGCGGGACAAGGTGCCGCTGACCGGCGACGACGCTCGCGAAGGCCTGACCTGTGTGCTTTCGGTCAAGGTGCCCGATCCCAAGTTCTCGTCGCAGACCAAGGACAAGCTGGTGTCGTCCGAAGTGCGGCCGGTGGTCGAAGGCCTGATCAACGAGAAGCTCAACCAGTGGCTGGAGGAGCATCCCTCCGACGCGAGGATCATCGTCGGCAAGGTGATGGAAGCGGCGCTCGCCCGCGAAGCGGCGCGCAAGGCCCGCGAGATGACACGGCGCAAGGGCGCGCTCGACGTGGCCAACCTGCCCGGCAAGCTGGCGGATTGCCAGGAACGGGATCCGGCGCTGTCCGAGCTGTTCATCGTCGAGGGCGATTCGGCCGGCGGCTCGGCCAAGCAGGGCCGCGACCGCGGTCGTCAGGCGGTCCTCCCGTTGCGCGGCAAGATCCTCAACGTGGAGCGCGCCCGGTTCGACCGCATGCTCGGCTCGCAGGAGATCGGTACGCTGATCACCGCGCTAGGCACCGGCATCGGCCGCGACGACTTCAACCTGGGCAAGCTGCGCTATCACAAGGTCATCATCATGACCGACGCCGACGTGGACGGCGCCCACATCCGCACCCTGCTGCTGACCTTCTTCTACCGGCAGATGCCGCAGCTCATCGACAGCGGGCACCTCTACATCGCCCAGCCCCCGCTCTACAAGGTCAGCCGCGGCAAGTCCGAGGTCTACCTCAAGGACACGCCGGCGCTCGATCTCTACCTGATCGAATCCGGCATCCGCGACATGGTGCTGTCGCTGCACGACGGCGCCCAGCGCGCGGGCGAGGATTTGCGGGCGCTGGTGCTGCGCGCGTCCCGCGTGCAGTCGCTGCTCGACACGCTGCCCAGCCGCTATTCGCGGCCGCTGATCGAGCAGCTCGCCATCGCCGGTGCGCTGAACCGGGACCTGCTGTCCGACGACGCCCTGGCGCTCCGTGTCGCCGCCGACGTGGCCGCGCGGATGAACGCGCTCTCGTCCGAAACCGAACGCGGCTGGATGGGCGGCACGGTGGCCCATGGCGGCCTGTCGTTCAGCCGCGAGCTGCGCGGCGTGCGCGAAGAGCACGTGATCGATGCCGCCCTGCTGGAATCGGCCGAGGCGCGGGCACTGGACGCCATGGCGACCGAACTCAATCAGGCCTATGAGAAGTCGGGCACGCTGCGTTACCGCGACGAGGAGGTGAAGATCTCCTCGCCGCTCGAGCTGTTCCGCGCCGTCGTCGCGCTTGGCCGCAAGGGCATCGCGGTGCAGCGCTACAAGGGCCTGGGCGAGATGAACGCCAGCCAGCTCTGGGAAACCACGCTCGATCCGGACGCCCGCACCCTGCTGCAGGTCAAGGTCAGCCACGGCGACACCGCCGACGAGATGTTCTCCAAGCTGATGGGCGACGTGGTCGAACCGCGCCGCGAATTCATCCAGGCCAACGCGCTGTTCGTCGCCAACCTGGATATCTAGGCAGCGCTGCTTTTTTCTCTGCCGGTTGGCGCGGCCCGCGCTATGATCGCGGACGCCGGACGGTATCCGGCAACCGCGTCATTTCGTCACCCGAGAGAATCCGTGAAGTCTTATTGCCGCACATTCCTGTGCCTCGCGATGTTTGCCCTGCCCGCCGCGGCCGCCGCCGATCCCATCCCGGTCGAGGATTTTGCCGCCGACGCGTCGATCTGGAGCCCGGCGATTTCGCCCGACGGCAAGCAGATCGCCTATTTCACCTACAAGGACGGCGACGACTATCTGGTCACGTACCGGCTGGAGAACGATACGCTGACACTGATTGGCGAGCAGAAATCGGGCGACCAGGTCGACTTCAACTGGGTGGCGTGGAAGTCGTCAGACCGACTGCTGGTCAGCGTCACGACCTACAGCAAGATGCGGTATTTCGGATCGGAGCGTTTTCCGTTCCGGCGTCTGCTGTCCTATGCCAAGGACGGCAGCGACATCAAGCTGCTGCTCGACGTCAGGCGCCTCAAATGGTTCCGCTTCCGCTTCGACGACGTTATTTCGTTCCTGCCCGACGATCCGGACCACATCATCATCGGCTTCAGCGACGAGGGCGACTTCCAGTCCAACGCCTACAAGATCAACATTTTGACCGGCGAGAAGGAACTGCTGCAGAAGCCGGAGAAGAACCAGTATGTCCGCGACTGGTACGCCGACTGGAACGGCACGGTCCGCTACGCCTATGGCTGGGACAAGAAGAAGGAGCGGCTGATGCTGATCCGCAAGGCGGACGGCCAGTGGATCAGCCTGACCAAGAACGATCTGTTTGAGGACGGCCGCTTCCGGCCGCTGGGGTTCAGCTTCGACGAGCGGTACGTCTATGTCATGTCGTCGCACGTCAACGGCCGCGACGCCGTCTTCCGATTCGACCTGGAATCCGGCGAGCTGGCGGGCAAGGTCTACGAGAACGATAGGGTCGATATCGAAGGCCTGGTGGTGTCGCGGGCGCAGCACAAGGTACTTGCCGTCGGCTATGTCGACGACACGCCGAAGCTGCACTACCTCGACGAGGATTACAGGAAGCTGCACGAGAGTATCGATGCGGTCCTGCCCGGACGGGTCAACCAGATCGTCTCCAGCAGTGCCGACGAGCAATACGCCATCATCGGCTCGTCGAGCGACCGGGATGCCGGCCGCTACTATCTCTAAGACATGACGCAGAATCCCCGGCGGATGGTCGAGTTCGGCCGGATCTATCCCAAGCTGCCGCTGGAGAAGATGGCCCGCATGAAGCCGGTCAGCTATGAGGCCCGCGACAGCCTGACGATCCCGGCCTACCTGACCCTGTCCGAAGGCTGGAGCGGACCTGGCCCGGCGGTGATCATGCCCCATGGCGGACCTTGGGTGCGCGACACGCTGTCGTTCGACATGTGGGTACAGTTCCTGGCCAGCCGCGGCTATGCGGTGCTGCAGCCGAATTACCGGGGCTCCTCTGGCTATGGCGACCGCTACGAGTCCCTGGGCTACGGCAAGTGGGGGCGCACCATGCAGGACGACCTGACCGATGGCGTGAAGTGGCTGGTGGCCGAGGGCATCGCCGATCCGAACCGGGTCTGCATCGTCGGCGGCTCCTATGGCGGCTATGCCGCGCTGATGGGCGCCATCCGCACGCCAGACACCTACAAATGCGCCGCCGCGTTCGCACCGGTCACCGACATCAAGCGGTTCCTGAGGGACCACGGCGATTATGTCGAGGACAGCTACGACTACCAGCGGGTCGCTGGCAGCCTCGACAAGGACGAACTGGAGCAGATCTCCCCGCTCCGGCGTGCCAAGGAAGTGGCGCTGCCGCTGCTGCTGGCGCACGGGACCGCCGACGACGTGGTCCCGGTCGAGCATTCGAGGGAACTTGCCGAGAAGCTCAAGGGATTGGACAAGCCGGTCAAATATCTCGAGATGGCGGACGAAAACCATCACATGGAGAAGTCGGCCGACCGGCTGTTGTGGTTCAAGGAGCTGGAAGCGTTCCTCGCCGAGCATATCGGCACGCCCTCGGCGGAAGCCGCCGCTGCCGCGCCTGCCCAATAGCTCCCCGTCACCGCCCACATTACGAAGCGGCAACAATTTTTTGTCGGCAGGCGCCGATGCCGCTTTCGGTACGACAGGGCCGTGCTATATCCACTCGTGCTTCGACAGGAACGGTTAACAAGGATACTGAACCAGGCGACCCGCAGGTTCGCACCCAGCCGCCCTTTTTCCGTCACCATTCCCTTGCATAAGCTGCGCCCGCATTCGCGCCGGACAGCCCGCTGATCCATGGCAAACACGAAGAATCCCAGCCCGCCGCGCAAGACCCCGCCCAAGAACCCGGCGCCGCCCCGCAAAGGCGGCAGCTGGCAGCGTACCCTGCTGGCCTGGCTGCTGGCGACCGCCGCCGGCATCGCGGGCGTCCTGCTGCTGATCGCCGTCTGGTGGGTCGTCGACCTGCCCGACGTGGACAAGACCCTGGCGCAGAAGCGGCCGCCCGCCGTCACCATTCTGGACCGGCATGGCGCGCAGATCGCGGCCTATGGCGGCGTCGGCGGCGAATGGGTGCCGCGCAGGCGCATCCCCGTCAACGTGGTGAAGGCGGTGCTGGCGATCGAGGACCGGCGGTTCTACACCCATGAGGGCGTGGATTTCTGGGGCGTGGTGCGCGCCGTCGTAGTCAATATCCGCAGCGGCGACGTCAAGCAGGGCGGCTCGACCCTGACCCAGCAGCTTGCCAAGAACCTGTTCCTGACCCCCGACAAGACCGCCAAGCGCAAGATCCAGGAGGCCATGCTGGCCTATGCGCTGGAACGCCGGCTCAGCAAGGACCAGATCCTCGAGCAGTATCTCAACCGGGTGTATTTCGGCGCCGGCGCCTATGGCGTCGAGGCCGCCTCGCGGCGCTATTTCGCCAAGGAGGTGCAGGACGTGACCCTGCCCGAGGCCGCCATGCTGGCCGGCCTACTCAAGGCGCCGTCGAAATACTCGCCGCTCAACGACCCCAAGGCCGCGGCCGCGCGCACCCGGCAGGTGCTCGACGCCATGGTGGACGCCGGCTTCCTCACCGAGGGCCGGCGCCGCAACATCGCCATACCCCAGGTCGCCTCGCGCTCGGCCGGCGACAGTGCCCGCTACTTCACCGACTGGGTGATGACCGAGCTGCCGCAATATGTGGGCGAGCCGACCAGCGATCTCACCGTGCGCACCACCTTCGAGCCGGGCCTGCAGTTCTCGGCGCAGCAGGCGCTGACCGACGGACTGGAGAAGGGCGGCGCCGACGGCAAGGTTAGCCAGGGCGCCATCGTGGTGATGACGCCGGCGGGCGAGGTGCGTGCCATGGTCGGTGGCCGCGACTACCAGCAGAGCGAGTTCAACCGCGCGGTGCGGGCGCTGCGCCAGCCGGGCTCGGCGTTCAAGCTGTTCGTCTACCTGGCCGGCTTCGAGGCGGGCTACGATCCCAACTCGGTGATGCGCGATTCCCCGGTCATCCTGGACGGGTGGCAGCCGCAGAACTACTCCGAGGAATTCCGCGGGCCGGTCACCCTGCGCACCGCCTTCGCCGATTCCATCAACACGGTGGCGGTCAAGCTGGCCAACGCCGCCGACCAGTCGACGGTGGTGGAAGCGGCCCGTCGCCTCGGCATCACCACGCCGCTCAGCACCCTGCCCAGCGTCTCGCTCGGCGTCACCGAAGTGCGGCTGATCGAGCTGACCGGCGCCTATGCCGCCATCGCCAATGGCGGCTATGAGGCGCGGCCCTACGCCATTCTGGAGGTCCGCGACGCCGACGGCGACAAGGTCTACAAGCGCAAGCAGAACCGGGGGCGTGTCGTCGCCCAGCAGCAGGTCGAGCAGCTCGACGAGCTGATGCGCGCCGTGGTGTCCTACGGGACCGGCGGCAACGCCCGCCTGCCCAACCGCGTCGCCGCCGGCAAGACCGGCACCAGCCAGGAATGGCGCAACGCCTGGTTCGTGGGCTACACCGACAAATATGTCGCCGGCGTGTGGCTCGGCAACGATGACAACTCGCCGATGAACCATGTGGCGGGCGGCGGCATGCCGGCGAAGATCTGGCGCGACCTGATGGTCCGCGCCGACAAGGTGAAGCAGAGCGAGGCCGACTGAGCCTGTTGCGCCGTTCACCCCGATAACAGACAGTGCGGAGTTCAACGGCTTCCGGACGAGGCGATGACGGATTTCGAGCGGAGCGTATTGAGCCTGCCGGCTTCGGCGGCGCCCGCGCTGATGGTCGTCATCGACACCGAGGAGGAGTTCGACTGGACCGGCCCGTTCGGCCGCACCAGCCATTCGGTCGAGGCGCTCGACGATCTGGGCCGCGCCCAGGAGCTCTTCGAGGGCTTCGGCATTGTCCCGGTCTATGCCGTCGACTATCCGATTGCCGACAACCCGGACCCTGCAGCCGCGCTGCGCGGCTGGATCGCGGCGGGCAGGGCGGTGCTCGCCGCCCAGCTCCATGGCTGGGTGACCCCGCCCTTCGAGGAAGCCATCAGCCGCCGGAACTCCTACCAGGGCAACCTGCCACCGGCGCTGGAGCGCGCCAAGCTCGAGGCGCTTGTCGCCCGCGTCACCGACAGCTTCGGCGTGCGGCCGGTGATCCACAAGGCCGGGCGCTATGGCATCGGCCCGTCCACGCCCGGCATCATCGCCGGGCTGGGATTCGAAATCGACCTGAGCATCTGCCCGAGTTTCGACGGCCGTCGTGACGGCGGGCCCGACCACACGCGTTATTCGGCCGACCCGTTCCGCTTCGGGCCGGGCGGCGGCCTGCTCGAGCTGCCGTCGACCGCCGGCTATTGCGGCGTGCTCGCGCCGATCGGCAACCCGCTGCACGGGCTCGTGGCGTCGCCGCCGCTGGAGCGGGCGCGCTTGAAGGCGGCGTTCTCGCGGCTGGGCCTGCTGGAGCGCATCCGGCTGTCGCCCGAAGGCTATTCGCTGGCCGACCTGAAGCGGCTCACACGCAAGCTGCTGGCGGACGGCACGCGGGTGCTGACCTTCAGCTTCCACAGCCCGTCGTTGAGGCCGGGATGCACGCCCTATGTGAGAACCGAGGCCGACCGGGCGCGGTTGCTGGACACGTGCCGGGGGTATTTCGAGTTCTTCAGGAACGAGGTCGGCGGGCGCTTCACGACGCCGTTCCAGGTGCGGGACGAACTCGGCTAAAGCTCCCAGTCGACCAGATGCATGAACAGGTCGTCGGCGTCGCGCTCCGAGACCGCCTTGCCGCGCACCGAGATGCCGGCCTGGTGGACGGTATCGGGATCGCCGGAGACCAGCGGGTGCCACCATTCCAGGTCCTTGCCCTCATGCAGCCGCCGGTAGGCGCAGCTTCGCGGCATCCAGTTGAACATGGCCACGTTCTCGGGCGTCAGCACCTGGCAGTCGGGCACCAGCCGGCGGCGTTCGCTGTACTTGGTGCAGCTGCAGGCCTCGGTGTCGAGCAGGCGGCAGCAGACATTGGTCTGCATGATCTCGCCCGTGTCCTCGTCCTCCAGCTTGTGCAGGCAGCAGCGGGCGCAGCCGTCGCACAGGGATTCCCATTCCTCCCGGTTCATCTCGGCGAGAGTCTTGGTTTTCCAGAACGGCAGGGCGTCGCTCATGCGCTGCCGGGGTCCAGCAGGTCCCTGAGCGCCTTCTCGATGACCGCGGACGAGCTGTTCGGGTCCAGATGCCTGATATACCGGCCCTCGCAGTCCATCAGGTAGACATAGCCGGAATGGTTCATGGTGTAGGCGTCGGGCGCGTCGGCCGGCACCTCGCGGGCATAGTAGACGCGGTAGGCACCGGCCGCCTTGGCCACTTGCTCGGCGCTGCCGCTCAGGCCGATGAAGGACGGGTGGAAGCTCGTCAGGTATTTGCCGACGACGTCGGGCGTGTCGCGTTCCGGGTCGATGGTGATGAACACCGGCGTGAACCTGTCCGCGTCCTTCCCCAGTGTATCGAGCGCGCCGCTGATGTTCTGCAGCTCGGTGGGGCAGATGTCGGGGCAGAAGGTGAAGCCGAAATAGACGATGCGGTACTTTCCCTTCAGCGTCTCGTTGGTGACCGCCTTGCCGGACGGGTCGGTCAGTTCGAACGCGCCGCCGATGGGGACGGCGGCGTCGCCCTTCACTTTGCACGCCGTCTCGCCGCAGCCGGACAGCGGTACGGCGCCGGCGAGCAGCAGGGCGAGGGCGATGGGGATCAGCAGGCGCATGCGGCCGGGTTCCAAAGCGGGTCGGGTTGGTTTAGGGTCGGCACAGGTCGTGGCCAGCGCCCTATATATAGGGTGCTTCGCCAACACGGAAGGATGACGGGCAATGACGGGTTACTGGGGGCGCCTCGGCGGCAGGCTGATCGTGACGGTCGCCGTGCTGTGCGTGTCGGCCGGCGCGGCCATGGCGCAGATGACGCCGGATGCCGAGTTCATCCGAAGTATCCGCAAAAGCGACTACAGCAAGGTGCTTCCCTATCTGGTCAACGGCGGCAATGTGAACGGGCGCGAATTCGACAGCACACCGGCGCTGATGGTGGCGGTCGAGATCGGCGACGCCAGCCTGGTCAAGACGTTCCTGGAATTCAAGGCCAACCCGGACCTGTCCAACCGGACGACAGGCGAGACCGCGCTGATGCGCGCCGCCACCCAGAACGAGCTCACCTGCGCCCAGTTGCTGGTCTACTACAAGGCCGACATCGACGCGCCCGACAAGCAGGGCGAGACGGCGCTGATCAAGGCGGTGCGCGCCAAGTCCGAGGACATCGTTGCGCTGCTCGTCAGCGTCGGCGCCGACGTGAACCTGGCGGACTATACCGGCATGTCGCCGATCGACCACGCGCGCCGCATCGGCAACCCGCGCATCATCAAGATCCTGGAAACGCCCCCGCCCGCGCCTGTGGCGCCGGTCGCGCCGGTGACACCGGTTCTCGAAGTGCCGCCCGAAAAGCCCGAGGCGCCGGCGCCCGTATCGGCGCCGCCCACGAAGTAGGCGCGGCCGTGTTCGGGTTGTTCAAGAAGCGGCGCAAGTTCTGCCAGGTTCCCGAGCGAACCTGTGTCTACGCCATCGGCGACATCCACGGCCGGGCCGACCTGCTGGAGATGGTGCTGGAAAAGATCCAGGTTCACGCCGCGCGCTATGACGGCTTTCGCAAGGTGCTGATCACGCTCGGCGACTATGTGGACCGGGGCGCCGACAGCAAGGGCGTCATCGACCGGCTGCTCGCGCCGCCCGCCGGGTTCGAAACCGTTTGCCTGATGGGCAACCACGAGGACCTCATGCTGCGGTTCCTCAGCCAGCCCGCCGATGGCGGCGTGTGGTTCCAGAACGGCGGCGAGGCCACGATGGAAAGCTACGGCTTGCCTGTCGATGGCTGGGACGTGGACCGCGCCAAGGACCTTCGCGACGCGCTGGCCCGCGCCCTGCCGCCCGCCCATGTTGCCTTCCTGCGCGGGCTGGCGATGCAGCACACCGAGGGCGACTATGTCTTCGTGCATGCGGGCGTGAAGCCCGGCGTGCCGCTACGCCGTCAGGATCCGGAAGATCTGATGTGGATCAGGGACGAATTCCTGCGCTCGACCCGGGATCACGGCAAGGTAGTGGTCCACGGCCATTCGGTCGCGTTCAAGCCCGAGGAGTTTCCGTCGTCAGACCGGCCGAGTCGCATCGGCATTGATACGGGCGCCTATGCGACAGAACAGCTCACATGCCTGGCGCTGGTCGGCGCCATGCGGTCATGGATCCATACCGAGCAGGATCCGCGTTTCGCCTGAGCGGTAACTCAGTGGTGGTGGTCGTGGCCGTGATCGTGGCCGTGAGCCGCGCCGGTCGTCCACTTCTCTTCCATTTCCTTGTGGCGCTTCATCCACCCGGCGAACAGATAGGACATCGCGCCCATCACCACGAAGGTGAACAGCATGAAGGCGATGAGCAGCGGCAGCTGATCCGGATTGTGCATCGTTGGGACTCCTGTCGGCTTTTCCCGGTTTATATCTCCGGCCCCACCCGCGGCCAAGCGGTTTCGGCCCAAAACCCTGTGCCGCGGATCAGACCTTCGTACCAAACGTCTCGCCGCCTGCCGCGAGCCATGCTTCTTCCTCGGGCGTGCTCGCCCGGCCGAGGATGGCGTTGCGGTGGGGGAAGCGACCGAAGCGGGCGATGATCTCCTGGTGCCTCTCGGCGTAGCGGGTTGCCGGCGCCTCGCCGGTGCCCCGGAACAGCGCCACCGACCGGGCCTGGGCCTCGTTGTCCTCGGCGTGCTCGAACGGCAGGTAGAAGAACTTTCGCCACACCGGCGGCACCGCCTGGTCGAAGCCACGCGACAGTGCAAGCCGCGCCACCACCAGCGCCTTGCCGTCGGTGGCGAAGGCGCGGGGCTGGCCGCGGAACATGTTGCGCGGAAACTGGTCGAGCAGCACGGTCAGCGCCAGCGCGCCCTCGGCCGACTCGGACCAGCCGTCGAGCTCGCCCCGGGCGGCGCGCTCCCAGGCGCCCATGAAGTGCCGCCTGATGGTGTCGTCGAAGACGGGATCGGGCACGAACCACGCCTGGAGGTCGCGTCCCTCGGGGTGCGATTGATCCGGACGGCTGTCCGAAGCGAACCAGAAGCCTAGTACATCGTTTACGCTCGTCACGGCACATCACCTCACTGGAATGGGCGCGGGACCGGATTACCGACAACATTGCCAAATGTCCGCCAAGTCGTTGATACTGCGGTCTACGGTCGGGAGGGTATATGGGGCAGAGCGCGGCCATCGGCAATCAGCCGAGGATTTCGCAGGATCGGACTGACGGCAGCGCCACGCTTCAGGCCGGTGGCGCGTGGGTTGCCACCAATTCGCCGCCGCTGTTCGAGAGTCTCAAGGCGCTATCCTTCCACAAGGACGAGCCCATTCTCGTCGACCTCAACCGAATCGACCGGCTCGACACCGCGGGCGCCTGGCTGCTGTACCGCACGGTGCGCGACCTGCGCGCGGCCGGCCACGACGTGGAATACAGGGGCGGCACCGAAGAGCAGATGTCGCTGATCGAACAGGCGACGGCCCACGACGCACTGTGCCTGATCGAGCCGCCCGAGCCGAATGTCGCCATCCGCATGCTGGAGGACATCGGCGCCTCGGTGATGCGGGTCGGCGGCCAGGCGACGGCGTCGCTGGCATTCGTCGGCCTGCTGATGGAGACGCTGTGGCGCTACACCTCGAAGCCGCAACGCTTCCGGTTGACCGCCACGGTCAAGCAGATGGAGCTGATCGGCCTCAACGCCATGCCCATTGTCGGGCTGATCTCGTTCCTGATCGGCATCGTCATCGCTCATCAGGGCGCCTACCAGCTCAGGCTGTTCGGCGCCGAGATCTTCACCGTCAACCTGGTGGTAACGGCGGTGCTGCGGGAATTCGGAATCCTGCTGTCGGCGATCATCATTGCCGGCCGCTCCGGCAGCGCGTTCACCGCCGAAATCGGCTCGATGAAGATGAACGAGGAAATCGATGCGATGGACACGCTGGCCATCTCGCCGATGGATACGCTGGTCGTGCCCCGCTTCATCGCCCTCGTCGTCATGATGCCGCTGCTGACCTTCTACGCCGATGTCGTCGGCCTGCTGGGCGGCGGGCTGATCAGCTGGCTGTCGCTGGGCATCGAGCCCATGCAGTTCCTCGAGCGCACCCACGACGTCATCCTGGGCTGGGACCTGGGCGTCGGCCTGATCAAGGCGCCCATCTTCGGGGCGTTGATCGCCCTGATCGGCTGCTACGAAGGTCTTGCCACCGAGGGAAGTGCCGAAAGTGTCGGCCATCACACCACCAAGTCGGTGGTCGAATCGATCTTCATGATCATCGTGCTCGACGCGTTCTTTTCGATCTTCTTCACGACGATCGGTGTGTGATGGTCGCCGAGGATCTGGAACGGCTGCATCGACAATCACCGGAGGAAGCCCGGCAGTCGACGCTGAAGGACGTCGCCATCGCCATCCGCGGGCTCGAGGTCGGCTTCGGCGGGTCACCGATCATCCAGGATCTCGACCTCGACATCTATCGCGGAGAGGTGATCGGCATCGTTGGCGGCTCGGGCACCGGCAAGTCGGTGCTGATGCGCACCGTGATCGGCCTCAACAAGGCGCAGGCCGGATCGGTCTGGGCATTCGGCGAGGACTTCCTCACCCTGTCGTATTTCGAGCAGCGGCGCATCGAGAAGCGCTGGGGCGTGCTGTTCCAGCAGGGCGCGCTGTTCAGCGCGCTTACCGTGGCCCAGAACGTCCAGGTGCCCATGCGCGAGCACATCCGCGGCATGCCGCAGGAGCTGATGGACGAGATCGCCTCCATGAAGCTCTCCATGGTGGGGCTGCCGCCCGACGCGGCGCCCAAGCTGCCGTCCGAGCTGTCGGGCGGCATGAAGAAGCGCGCAGGCATTGCCCGCGCCATCGCGCTCGATCCCGAAATCCTGTTCCTTGACGAACCGACCGCCGGCCTCGACCCGATTGGCGCCGCGGCATTCGACGATCTCATCGCCCATCTGCGCAAGACGCTGGGCCTTACCGTGGTGATGATCACCCACGATCTCGACTCGCTCGTTACGGTCTGCGACCGGATTGCGGTGCTCGCGGACAAGCGTGTAAAACTGGTGGGGACGATCGACGACATGCTGGAAAGCGACCATCCCTGGATTCGCGAGTATTTTCACGGTCCGCGGTCCCGGGCCGCAGGCGTCGGAAAAAGATAGGCCATCAACATGGAAACCCGCGCACATCACGTTCTCATGGGTGCCGTCGTCCTGGCCCTGTCGATCGGCCTGGTCGCGTTCTTCTTCTGGGCGGCGAAGGCCGATTTCAACAAGGACTACAATCACTTCAACATCTACTTCGACACGCCGGTCACCGGCCTCGCCAAATCGGGCGAGGTGCGGTTCAACGGCCTGCTGGTCGGCGAGGTGCGCAATATCTCGGTCGATCCGGTCAAGACCAGCCGCATCAAGGTGACCATCCGTGTGTTGTCCAACACGCCGGTCACCACCGACACGGTCGCCACCCTGGAGGTGATGGGCTTCACCGGCGTCTCGTTCGTGCAGCTCATCAACGAGGACAAGGACAACAAGCCCGGGCAGCCGCTGACCACGCCCGAGGGCGAGGAATATCCGATCATCCCGTCGCGCATCACCGGCCTGCAGGGCGTGTTCAAGACGGCGCCCGAGGTGCTTGCATCGGCGATCCGCGCCCTCGACCAGGCCGCCAAGCTGATCAGCGATGAGAATATCGGCAAGGTTTCGGCGATCCTGGGCAATCTGGAGAGCGTCTCCGGCGCCGTCGCCGAGAACAACGCGGACATCAAGGTGGCGATCATCCAGGCGCGCGAGGCCATGGAGCGGATCAACCGCCTCGCCGGCAACCTGGAGAACCTCTCCGCCAACGACCTGCCCGCCGCGCTGGCCGATTTCCGCCAGACAGCGAAGAACTTCGAGCAGCTCAGCAAGAACCTGGACGCCATGGTCAGCGAGAACCGCCCGGCAGTCTCCAACTTCGCCTCGACCGCGCTGCCCGAGATCGGTCAGTTCGCCATCGAGGCCAAGCGCGCCGCCGCATCGCTCAACCGCGTGCTGGAGAAGCTCGAGGACAGCCCGACCGAATTCATCTTCCCGCCAAAGACGCCCCAGATCGAGGCACCCAAACAATGATGCCGCTCCGCAACACGGGCCGCCTGGCGGCCATCGTCCTGATCACCGCGCTGCTCGGCGCCTGCGGCGGGCTGATCAAGCTGCCCAATGACGGCCCGGCGCCCGGCCTCTACAATCTGACGGCGCCCGAAACCATCGACGCGCAGGGCTCCAGGTCGTTGCTGCTGGTCGAGGATCCGACCTCGGCCAACGGCCTCGACACCACCCTGATCGCGCGGCGGTCGTCGCCAAACGAGCTGCAGTTCTTCGCCGGCGCGCGCTGGGCGGCGCGTCCGGCGGCGATGGTCCAGAACGTGCTGGTCGAGTCGTTTGAACGCGCGGGCCAGACGGTCACCCAGGCCCGCGGCGGCGCCGTGGCACCTGCCGGCTTCGAGCTGCAGGTGCAGATCCGCGACTTCCAGGCCGAGTATTTCCAGGGGGCGACGACGCCTCAGATCAGGGTGCGGCTGGCGCTCACCCTGGTCAGACTTGGCCCCGTCGCCGTGGTCGGCCAGAAGGTTGTCGAAGCCAAGGTCCAGGCGACGTCGCCCAATGTCGACCCGGTCATCGCCGCCTTCGACCAGGCGGTCCATGACGCGCTGACCGACAGCGTGCAGTGGACGACGGCCGAACTCGCCCGCGCCAAGTAGCGTCACCTGCCGTCTTTGCCGTGGGGCAGACCCGTGCTAGGGTCAGCCCCGGCGGGGGACCTTCGGCCGCACCATCGGCGGTCAGGCAGGAAACCCGTTCAGGAGTGCGAGCGTTTAAGCTTCTGGAGAGAACCGGATGCGCTTAAGAGCCCCCTTCGCGACGAGCCTGATCGCTGCCGCCATGACTGTCGCCGCACCGTCGACGGCGAGTCTGAATTCGCCCGCGACCGAAGCCGGCGTGCCGCAGGACGGCAGCATCGAGTTCGCCGTGTTCCGCAAGGGCGCGCAGATCGGCACCCACAAGATCGGCTTCCGGGCCAAGGACGACCGGCTTCAGGTCGAGGTGAGCTCGGCGCTGAAGGTCGAAATGGTGTTCGTGACCGTCTATCGTTACAAGCACCAGGCGACCGAGCTATGGTCGGGTGACCGGATGGTGGCGTTCGAAAGCGCGACCAAGCAGAACGGCAAGGAATGGGTGGTCGACGCCCATGTGGCGGGCGACGACAAGCTGGTCGTGAAGGCCAACGACCAGCAGCGGGTGCTGCCGGACACCCTGCCGCCGACCAGCTACTGGCGTCCTGAAATGATGGCCACCTCGCGCTGGTTCAATACCCAGTATGGCTCGCCCATCGACGTCAATATCGTGCCTGTCGGCGTCGAGCAGGTCGAAGCGGTAGGCGCGACGGTCGCGGCGCACCGCTACAAGGTGACCGGTGTCATCGCCGAGACCGGCAAGCCCGTCAACCTGGACCTGTGGTACGGCGAAACCGGGGAGCTCGTGAAGATGCAGTTCGTCGCCGCTGCCGACGGCTCGCTGATCGAATTCAACCGCATCAGCTAGCGATTCCCGCTTCCCGTGATCCGCGCCCGCACGCCGGGCGTACAGGGTTCATGTCCGCATCCTCGCCTCTTATCGTCCTGTTCCGGTCGGACCTGCGTCTCGCGGATCACCCTGCGCTCGCCGCGGCGGCGCGCAGCGGCAGGCCGGTCATCCCGGTCTACGTGTTTGACGAGGGCAACCGCCACGCCATGCCGGGCGCGGCCAGCCGCTGGTGGCTGCACCACAGCCTCGAGCGGCTCTCGGAGTCGCTCGGCGCGCTGGGATCGCGGCTGATCCTGCGACGCGGCAACGCGTCCCGCATCCTGCCCGAACTGGTCCGCGAGACAGGCGCTGGCGGAATTCTCGCCAGCCGGTCCCACGAACCGCGGCAGCGGGCGGTCGAAAGGCTGATTGCCGAGGCAGGGGTGGAACTGAAGCTGTTCGCCGGCAATCATCTGTTCGAGCCGGGAACGCTGCTGACCCAAAACGGCGGCCCCTACCGGGTGTTCACGCCGTTCCACAAGGCTTGCCTCGATGCGCAGGCGCCGGCCGCGCCGATGCCTGCCCCCAGCGCGCTGGCCGCGCCGGACCACTGGCCCGCCGGCGACACGCTCGCCGCCTGGAACCTGCTGCCCGCCGTACCGGACTGGGCCGCCGGCCTGCGCGAGAGCTGGACCCCGGGCGAGGCGGCGGCGGCGCAACGCCTCGATGCCTTTCTCGATCGGACGGCCGCGGATTACAACAAAGCCCGCGACCTGCCCGCCGAAGACGGCACATCTCGGCTATCGCCCTACCTGCATTTCGGCGAGATCAGCGCCCGCCAGATATGGCATGCGGCGATCCATCATTCCGAGGCCGGCGGCGCTGGCGTGGCGGCATTCCTGCGCGAGCTGATGTGGCGCGAGTTCTCGTGCCACCTGCTGCAACATTTCCCCGAAATGACCCACCGTCCGCTGCGCCGCCAGTTCGAGGCGTTCCCCTGGGACCACGATGACAGTGCCCTGCGCGCCTGGCAGCGCGGGGCGACCGGATACCCCATCGTCGATGCGGGTATGCGGCAGCTCTGGCATACCGGATGGATGCACAACCGTGTCCGCATGATCGCCGCGTCGTTTCTGGTCAAGGATCTGCGGCTTGACTGGCGGCTCGGCGCGGCCTGGTTCCTCGACACGCTGGTCGACGCGGACGCCGCCAATAATTCGTGCGGCTGGCAATGGGTCGCCGGCTGTGGTACTGATGCGGCTCCATATTTTCGGGTTTTCAACCCGGCGCTGCAGGCGCGGAAGTTCGATCCAGAAGGGTGTTTCGTGCGTCGCTGGATACCGGAACTGGGCAATGTTCCGGATGCGTACGTTACGGAGCCTTGGACAATGACGCCCGCTCGCCGGGGAACGATGGGTTTGAGGCTTGGGCAGTCTTATCCGGATCGTATCGTTGACCATGCCGAGGCGCGTAAACTGGCGCTGGCCGCGTATGGCCGGATGAGCGACGAAATTGCCGTTTGAATTGAGACATATGACAAGCACGGGCCAGCCACACAACATCATCGCCATCAAGCAGGCGCCGCAGCCGCATCAGCGCATTGCCGTCATCGGCTCCGGAGCGGCAGGCCTCGGCGCAGCGTGGGCGCTGTCGAAGCGCCACCGGGTCACGCTCTACGAGGCCGACAATCGCCTGGGGGGCCACAGCCACACCATGACCGCGCCGACGGCGGTGGGCGACGTGCCCGTGGATACCGGTTTCATCGTCTACAACGAGGTGAACTACCCGAACCTCGTGTCCATGTTCTCCCATCTCGGTGTCGCCACATCGGGCAGCGACATGTCGTTCGCGGTGTCGATCCGCGACGGCCAGCTCGAATACTCCGGCACCGGCTTGGCCGGCCTGTTCGCCCAGCGCCGCAACGTGGCGCGGCCGCTTTACTGGCGCATGGTCTGGGACGTGCTGCGCTTCTACCGGGAAATGCCGCTGTTGCTCGAGCGCGAGGATCTGGAAAGCATCACCCTCGGCAAGCTGCTCGACCGTCAGGGCTATTCGAAATATTTCCGCTTCAATCACCTGTACCCGATGGCGGCGGCGATCTGGTCCATGCCGGTCCACAAGATCGAGGAATTTCCCGCCGCAACCTTCATCCGGTTCTACCAGCAGCACGGGCTGCTGACCGTGAACGGCCGCCCGCGCTGGCGTACCGTCACCGGTGGCAGCCAGTCCTATGTGCGCGCCATCCTCGACGATTTCGGCGGTGACGTGCGCTCCGGCCATGCGGTCCGCGAAGTGACGCGCGAGGCGTCGGGCGTACGGGTCAAGACCGACGCGGACGAGGGCACGATCTACGACCAGGTGGTGATCGCCGCCCATGCCGACCAGACCTTCGCGATGCTGCCCGCGCCCACGGTGCAGGAGCACTCGGTGCTCGGCACCTTCGATTACGAGAAGAACGCCGTCATCCTGCACCGGGACAGCACGCTGATGCCCAGGCGGCGCCACGTTTGGTCGAGCTGGAACTACCTGTCGAGCGGCGCCGAGGATGTGGAGGGCCGGTTGTCGGTCACCTACTGGATGAACCGTCTTCAGGGCATCGATCCGCGCGTGCCGCTGTTCGTCACCCTGAACCCGTTGCACGAACCGCGCGACGAGGCGGTCATCGCCCGTCTCACCTACGACCATCCGTCGTTCGACGGCAAGGCGCTCGCCGCGCAGAAGCGGCTCCCCGAGATCCAGGGCGCCGACCGGATCTGGTATTGCGGCAGCTATTCCGGCTACGGCTTCCACGAGGATGCCTTCACCTCCGGCCTCAACGTCGCGATAGCGCTGGGAGCCCAGCTGCCCTGGCTTGCCGACCGGCCCGCCGAAGCGGCGGTGGCCTGAACCGGTCATGCGCTCGGCATTGTATGAATCGACGGTGATGCACCACCGCGTGCGTCCGTTCCGCCACCGCTTCACCTACCGGGTGTTCTCGTTGCTGCTCGACCTGGACGAGATCGGCGAGCTGGGCCGGAAACTCTGGCTGTTCTCGCACAACCGCTTCAACCTGTTCAGCTTCCGCGACCGGGATTTCGGCGACGGCGGCGCGCCCCGGGCCTGGGTCGAGCGCGCGCTGGCCGAGAAGGGCCACGATTTTGCGGTGGGCCGGATCGCCCTGCTGTGCTTCCCGCGGGTGCTGGGCTACGTGTTCAACCCGCTCAGCGTCTATTACGTCCATGATACGCAGGGGGCGCTGCGCGCCATTCTTTACGAGGTCACCAATACCCACCGCGACCGCCATTCCTACCTGTTGCCGGTGACCGGCGACGGCGGCACCATCCGCCAGGAATGCGACAAGAACCTCTACGTCTCGCCATTCATCGGCATGGAGGCGCGCTACCACTTCAAGCTCGGCGAACCCGGCGAAACTCTTGCCGTCGCCATCCGCGAGGAAACGCCGGAAGGCAACGTCCTGTTCGCCGCCCTGTCGGGGGTGCGCAAGCCGCTGACAGATGGCATACTGGCGCGAATGTTTATCCGGCATCCCTTGATGACGCTGAAGGTTATCGGCGGTATCCACTGGGAGGCATTGAAGCTCTGGCGCAAGGGCGCACGGGTTTTTCGCCACCCGCCGCCGCCCGATACGGAGGTTTCAGGCGAACAGGTAGCGGGGCGTGTCCATGAACCAGTTTATGCTGCCGGACCGTAGTCCGGCCGGGCGCATCGCCGCCCAGGGGCTCGGGTTGCCGCGCATGGCGCTGGGCGGGATCGGCCGCCTGCTCAGCCGCGCCGGGGAGGCGCAGCTCTTCGCCTTCATCGACCGCCACCTGGAAGCCGGCATCCTCACCGTCGAGGTGCCGTCGGGCGAACGCCGTACCTTCAGCGGCGCGGCGCCCGGGCCCGAGGCGGACCTGCATTTCCGTGACTGGGACGCGCTGAAGCGCCTGTTCGGCGCCGGCAGCGTGGGATTCGCCGATTCCTATATCGCCGGTCACTGGGAAACCACCGACCTCGCCGCGCTGATCGAGCTGGCGGCCCGCAACCGCCTGGGCGCCCGTCGCGAGATCCAGGGCCACAAGCTGTCACAGGCGCTGCAGCGGCTGGCGCACTCGGTGCGGCCCAACTCGCGAAAGGGCAGCCGGCGCAACATCGCTGCCCATTACGACCTGGGCAACGAGTTCTACACCTCCTGGCTCGACGATACGGTCACCTATTCCTCGGGCGTGTTCCCGACCGAGGACACGACGCTCGAGGAAGCCCAGCACCACAAGTACCGCCGCCTGCTCGACATGATCGACCCGAAGCCGGGCGAGCGGCTGCTGGAAATCGGCTGCGGCTGGGGTGGTTTCGCCGAGTTCGCGGCGCGCGAGCGCGGCGTCGACGTCACCTCCATCACCATCTCCCAGGAACAGCACCGCTATGCCAGCGAGCGCATCCAGCGCGCCGGCCTTGGCAACCAGGTGTCGGTCCAGCTCGTCGACTACCGCGACGTGCAGGGCAAGTTCGATCATCTGGCGTCGATCGAGATGTTCGAGGCCGTGGGCGAGAAATACTGGCCGGCGTTCTTCGACAAGGTGGCCCAGACCGTGCGCCCGGGCGGCCGCGCCGCGCTGCAGGTCATCACGATCCGCGACGACGCCTACGAATCCTACCGGCGCCGGCCCGACTTCATCCAGACCCACATCTTTCCCGGCGGCATGCTGCCGTCGCTCAAGGTGTTCCGCGAGCAGGTGGGGCGGGCCGGATTGAAGGTGCTGAACGAAGCGTTCTATGCCGACCACTACGCCCGCACCTTGCGGCTGTGGCGGGAGCGGTTCGAGACCGCCGCCGAAGGCCTGCGCTTCGACGGCCTGGACGACCGGTTCCGCCGGCTTTGGCGTTACTACCTGGCCTATTGCGAAGGCGGCTTCCGCGCAAAGACCATCGACGTCATGCAGGTCTCGCTGACGCGGGAGTAGCCTAGAATCTGACCTTCGGATTGATGAACCGGCCCATCAGGCCGGTAAAGTGCATCGGCGCGTCCAGCACCGTGAGGCACAGGCAATCCTCGCCCTTGTCGGCGATCGGCCTGTGGCGCACCGAGCCGTCGCAGATCTGGAACGAGCCGGCGCGGTATTGCCCCGTCTCGTCATGGAACGAGCCTGACAGCACCACCGTATATTCCAGGCCTTCGTGCGTATGGTGCAGAACACCATGCCCACCCCGGACGTGCAGCAGCGTCGCCCGGTAGCGACGGTCGGCCACGGGCAGCACCGCCTCGCGTACGTTGTTGCCCCACCGCTCCCACTGCAGGCCGTCCAGCCCCTTGGGGACATAGCGCCATAGTGGCGCGGGCAGCAAGCGGCGGGTCTCGGCGTCGAGCGGTGGCGAGGCGAACCCGGTCCACGCCGGGGCGCCGTCGAGCCGGTCGAGCGTCGCGGCCAGCAGGTCCTCGGACACCGCTTCCGGCTCGACACCGGCGAAAAGGGCGCCGCCCGTCGCTTCGAGCAGGCGCATTTCGGCGCGCGCGGCCGGGTCCAGGGCCAGCTTGGTTGCGGCGGCGAGGGCGGGGCCTTCCGGCAGCGCGCCGCTCGCATAGTCCATCAGCAGCAGGTCCAGGTCGGCGGTCATGGCAGGTGCTCCCCGATCATGCCGCGCAGCCGGGCCAGCGCGAGCCGGATGCGCGACTTGACCGTGCCCAGCGGCAGGCCCAGCTCGACCGAGATGACGCCGTGGGACTTGTCCTCGAAGAATGCCAGCATCAGCACCTGACGCTGGTCGGCGGGCAGCAGGGCGATGGAGCCGCGCAGGTCGGCCGATGCCTGCGCCAGCGCCATTCGTGCGTCGGGCGAGGGTTCGTCATCGATGGCGATGTCGAGCGGATCGATTTCGGGCCGCACCTGCCGCCGCAGCATGTCGATCCTCTTGTTGCGGGCGATGGTGAATATCCAGGTCGACAGCGCGGCGCGCGCCGGATCGAACTGCTCGGCCTTGTTCCAGACGGTAATCATGGCTTCCTGGACGATTTCCTCGGCGGTTTCGGGGTCGGCGCCGCCGCGCATCATGAATGCCTTCAGGCGCGGCGCGAAATGCTGGAACAGCTCGATGAAGGCACCGCGGTCCCGTTGGCAGGCGATCCGGCCCACAAGCGCTTCGAGACGCCTGGCCTGTTCCGGAGACGTGACGGTCCGTTGTTGCATACGTCTTTTACTTCCCGTGCGTCGCCAGGGTGCGGGCGCCGGGCCGATGGTAGAGATTGCGGCTTGTTGTGTCATCTGTGCCTCCACGCCGTGTGATACGTGCATGGCGGCCCGGCGGATCAAAGCGCACCTTTTCGGCCTCGCGGACGTTATGTCCTGTCGATCCGAATACGCATTGGAAGGCTGGGAATGGACCGGGTGCATGATTTCTGGACGCTGACGGTGGACGTGTGGAACCACGGCCTTCTCGGCACCACCGTGGGCGACATCCTGATCGCCATCGCCATCGTGGTGCTCGCGGTGTTCGTGCGGCGGCTGTTCTCGCACATCGTCATCGCCAATCTGAGGCGGGCGACCGCGCGCACCCAGAACCGCTTCGACGACGTGGTGCTGGAGGCGATCGCGCCGCCGCTGCGGCTGGTGCCGGTGATCCTCGGACTTTACCTGGCGTTCCGCTTCCTCGATCCGTCGCCGAAATACTGGGTGACGCTCGAGTTGATCATCCGGTCGCTGGTCGCGTTCACCATTTTCTGGGCGATCCACCGTGCCATCCTGCCGCTCAGCCGGGTGATCCGGCCGCTGCAGGACGTGCTGGGCGCGGCAACGGTCGACTGGGTGGTCAAGGCCCTGCGCCTAGTCATCGCCTTCATCGGCGCCGCCATCGTTCTCGAGATGTGGGGCATCCAGGTGGGTCCGCTGCTCGCGGGCCTCGGCCTGTTCGGCGTCGCCGTGGCGCTGGGCGCGCAGGATCTGTTCAAGAACCTGATCGCCGGCATGGCGATTCTCAGCGAGAAGCGTTTCAACAAGGGCGAAATCGTCTCTGTCGACGGGCTGGAGGGCACGGTGGAGACCATCGGCTTCCGCTCGACCTCGATCCGCCGCGGCGACAAGGCGCCGGTGTTCCTGCCAAACTCGAAACTGGCCGACGGCGCCGTCGCCAACCTCAGCCGTTTCACCGCGCGGCAGATCAACTGGAAGATCAGCCTGGATCATCGCGTGACCGTGGCCGAGCTCCGCGCCGTCCGGCAGGAGATCGAGGACTATATCAGGGGTGGCGATGCGTTCTCGAAGGACGGCATCGTCGTGCGGATCGACAGCCTGACCACGTCCAGCATCGAGATGACCGTGCAGTGCTTCACCGCCACGCCTGACGCCGGCAAATGGCAGCTCGCCAAGGAAGAGCTGGCGCTGCGCATCAAGGAGATCGTCGAGGAGGAAGGCGCCGGCTTCGCGTCGCCCACCCAGGCGCTGACGCTCACCACCGCCCGGCCGATCGTGGACGAGGAGGAGGACTTGCCGGCGGGCCGCCAGACGCCGCCGCAGCGGAACCCCGCGCCGAATTGATCACTTCGAAGCGGCTGCCGCCTCCACCGCGCGCCACACGCGCAGCAGGTTGCCTCCCCACAGCCTGGCGATGTCCGCTTCCACATAGCCGCGCTTGAGCAGCTCGGCGGTGACGTTGCCGGTTTCCGAGGCGTCTTCCCAGCCGGCGATGCCGCCGCCGCCGCCGAAGTCGGAGGCGATGCCCACATGGTCGATGCCGACCAGCTTTACGGCGTAATCGATGTGATCCACCAGGTCGCTGACGCCGGCGCGGCCGTATTGGGCGTGCAGCGCCTTCAGCCGCGCCATGTAGGTCTTGCGCTGCTCGTCGGTGATCGCCTTCCACGCGGCCGGCGTGGTCAGGCCCAGTTCCTCGCGCAGCTGTTTCGTGGCGGCTGTTTTCTCGGGTTTCGGCGCGCGCAGATAGGCGTCGAACGCCACCACCTGGACCACGCCGCCCCTGGCGGCCAGTGCCTGCAACGCCTTGTCGCTGAGGTTGCGCGGAATGTCGTAGACGCCGCGCAGCGCCGAATGGGACGCGATCACCGGCGCCTTCGACGCCTCGATCGCCTGCAGCGTGGTCGCCTCCGAGCTGTGCGAGACGTCGACCATCACGCCCAGCCGGTTCATCTCGGCGATGGCCGCGCGCCCCATGCCGGTCAGGCCGCCATGGACTTCCTTCGACGCCTGGTCGAGCTGGCCCTGCAGGTTGGCGCTGTCGGCCAGGTGGTTGTCGCCCGAATGGGTCAGCGACATGTAGCGGGCGCCGCGCCGGTAAAACTCGGCGATCTTCGAGGTGTCCGGCCCGGCCGGATAGAGATTTTCCACGCCGATGCACGACGCCAGCTTGCCTGCGCCGACGATGCGCTCCACGTCGGCCGGCGAGTAGGCCATCTCGATCTTTTCGGGATACTGCTCGGCCTGCCGGTGGATGGCGTCGAATTTCTGCACCGCCTGCTTGTACGCCTCGGCGTAACCCTCCGGCGTTTCCGGGCCCTGGCCCACATAGACGATGAAGAAGCCGGCATCGAGCTTGCCGTCGGCCATTTTCGGCAGATCCACCTGCATGTCGCCCTTCACGCCGGGATCGTTCTTCGGCGTGGCGTAGTCGGCGGGAATGTCGATGTGGGTGTCGAGCGTCAGGATGCGCGCATGGATGTCGGCGGCTTCATCCGCGAAGGCGGGCGCGGACAACGCCACCATCATCGCCACCACGCCAACCAACCCTCTCCCTCTGGGAGAGGGCAGGGTGAGGGGCGTTGCCGATGCAAGGCTGCGGCGGAGCGTATGACGGGCATCGCCCCTCACCCTGACCCTCTCCCAGAGGGAGAGGGAACCTGTGGCGATGCGCATCCTGTTTCCCCTCATGCCAATGTTCCGACGCTATCGCCGCGCCCGGCCGCGCGCAACGTGTTAGGCTATACAAAACAACGGGGACAGCCATGGACGGCAACACCAACCGCAACTGGGTGCTGGCGCGCCGGCCCGAAGGCGACGATTTCGAGAGCGCGCTGGAGTTCCACCTTCACGGCAACATCCCGACGCCGGCCGATGGCCAGGTGCTGGTGAAGGCGCTCTACCTATCGATGGACGCGGGCACCCGCATGTGGATGGGGCCGCGCACCGATGGCTATCAACCTCCTGTGCCGGTCGGCACGCCGATGGCCGGCATGATGATCGGCGAGGTGGTGGAGTCGCGGCACAAGGATTTCGCCATCGGCGACCGGCTACGCACCTTCGGCCACTGGGCCGACTATTCGCTGGCCAGCGAGCAGTCGGGCCTGTTCCAGAAGCTGCCGGTGGAGGACGACATCGACCTGCCGGCCTACCTGGCCATGGGCGGCCCCAATGGCTGGACCGCCTATGCTGGCATCGTCGACGTGGGCAAGGCCAAGAAGGGCGAGACCGTCGTGGTCTCGGCCGCCGCGGGCGCCACGGGATCGCTGGCCGGGCAGGTAGCGCGCAATCTGGGTTGCAGGGTCATCGGCCTCACCAGCCGCGAGGACAAGTGCCGCTGGCTGACCGAGGAGCTGGGCTTCGACCACGCCATCAACTACCGCCAGCAGAACCTGTCGCACGAATTGAACGTGCTGTGCCCGGGCGGCGTCGACGTCTATTTCGACAATGTGGGCGGCGCGGTGCTGGATACGATCATGGGCCACATGGCCATGTATGCCCGCATCGCCATCTGCGGCCTAGTGTCGCAATACGCCGACACGGAAAAGAAGCCCGGCCCGAGCAATTTCGACCAGCTGCTGATGAAGCGCGCCACGGTGCAGGGCTTCTTCTCGCCCGACTTTTTCAGCCAGTGCGGCGAGATCGAGAAGACGCTGATGGACTGGCACCGCGCCGGCAAGTTCACCTACAACGTCGAGCTGGTCGATGGCCTCGAGAACACGCTGAAAGCCTATCACCGCCTGTTCGACGGCTCGAACATGGGCAAGGTGATGGTGAGGGTTTAGCTGCCGATTAGCCCGGCCCGATTTCCCGTCCCGCCGCCACGGCCTCTTCCGTCGCCTTGCGCATCTTCTGGCCGTCATAGCCGATGCGCTTGACCGGGGTCACTTTCAGGACGCGGCGGTTGGGGGTGTCGTTCAGCTTCACGAACAGCTTCTGGGCTTCCTCGTCGCCGCCGCGCAGGCGCTTGGCGAGCAGCGGCAGGAACCAGTCGATGGTGGCCTGGTCCTTGAACACCTCGCAGGTGCCCTTGTAGGTCAGCGCCCGGCTGGCGAGGGTGCTGGTGCCCTTGCTGGTGATGGCGATGGACACGCGCGGGTCGCGCTCGACGGCCTGCACGCGCACCCGGAGCGAGGACACCGACAGCCAGAAACAGCCCTTCTCGAAGATGTAGGACATGATCACGCCCACGGGCCAGCCTTCCTTGGTCGACCACATAAAGGTGCATTCGTTCTGCGCCGCGATAAGCTCGCGCTCGGCGTCCTCGTCCAGGGTGTAGCCGCCGACATAGTCGTAGTTGAAAGGCTTCTCGCTCATGGTTCTCTCCCCTTGGTCGTGGAGAGTGTACCGGCTGTCGGGCTTCCCGTGCCATCCCTGAGTCGCCATTTCCGCGCCGCCGCCGCCATATGGTTCCCTGGCGCCTCAGTCTCCGCTTCGAAAATCGTCGAGGACGCGGGCGTCGTCCAGCATGGGCTCGCGGCGGTCTTCCCAGGTGGCGCTGTCTGCGATCATCTCGTGGGCAGCTTCCGCCCCGATGCCGAAGATCAGGGCGACCAGGGCGCGTGCATCGCCGAAGTCGTCGGCGGCTGCCCGGATGATCGCGAGGACCTCTTCGGTTTCCGCCCCGTCCGCGAGCATGTCGCGCAAGGCGCGCACCAGATCGGCGCGCTGGGCTTCATCCATGGTGGATCAGCGCGGCAGCTCGGTCGAGCCCATCAGGTAGAGGTCCACGGCGCGGGCGGCCTGGCGGCCTTCGCGGATCGCCCAGACGACCAGCGACTGGCCGCGGCGCATGTCGCCGGCGGCGAACACCTTCCCGACCGACGACTGGTAGCGCACCGTGTCGGCGCCCACGTTGCCGCGCGGGTCGAGCGCCACGCCCAGCTGCTTCAGCATTCCCTCGTGCACCGGGCTGACGAAGCCCATGGCGAGCAGCACAAGGTCGGCCGCGATGCGGAACTCGGTGCCCGGGATGGGCTGCAGGCGATCGTCGACCCGGATGCAGTTCAGTCCGGTCACATGGCCGTTCTCGCCCTCGAAGCTCACCGTGTTCACCGCGAAGTCGCGGGCGGCGCCCTCGGCCTGCGACGACGAGGTGCGCATCTTCATCGGCCAGTTCGGCCATACCAGCGGCTTGTTCTCGCGCTCGGGCGGCTGCGGCATGATCTCGATCTGGGTCACCGACAGGGCGCCCTGGCGGAAGCTGGTGCCGATGCAGTCGGAGCCGGTGTCGCCGCCGCCGATGACGACCACATGCTTGCCGCCGGCCAGGATCTCCTTGACGTTACCGACGGGCTCGCTGCTTACGCGGCGGTTCTGCTGCGGCAGGAAGTCCATGGCGAACTCGATGCCGTCCAGCTCGCGGCCGGGAACCGGCAGGTCGCGGGCCTTCTCGGCGCCGCCGGTCAGCAGCACCGCGTCGAACTTCTTCATCAGGTCGTTGGCATCGATGTCGACGCCCACATGCACGCCGGTCTCGAACCTGACGCCCTCGGCCTCCATCTGCGCCACGCGGCGGTCGATGATGTGCTTTTCCATCTTGAAGTCGGGGATGCCGTAACGGAGCAGGCCGCCGACCTTGCGGGCCTTCTCGTAAAGCGTCACGTCATGGCCGACGCGCGCGAGTTGCTGGGCGGCCGCCATGCCCGCCGGGCCGGAGCCGACGACCGCGACCTTCTTGCCGGTGCGGTAGGGCGCCGGGCGCGGCAGAACCCAGCCTTCCTGGAAGGCCCGGTCGATGATCGCGCATTCGATGGTCTTGATGGTAACCGGCTTGTCGTCGATGTTCAGCGTGCACGACGCCTCGCATGGCGCCGGGCAGATGCGGCCGGTGAACTCGGGGAAGTTGTTGGTGGAATCCAGCGTGATGAACGCCTCCTTCCACTCGTTGCGGTACACCAGGTCGTTGAAGTCGGGGATGATGTTGTTGACCGGGCAGCCGTTGTGACAGAACGGAATGCCGCAATCCATGCAGCGCGCGGCCTGCTTGTTCAGGTCCTCGGGCGGCAGCGGGATGACGAAGTCGTTGTAGTGCTTCACCCGCTCCTCGACCGGGGCGTATTTGCGGTCGACGCGGTCGAATTCCTTGAAGCCGGTCGGCTTGCCCATGTCAGCGTCCTCCCGCCGCGGCGACGGTGCGCTGCACGTTCCGCTTCGCCTGCATTTGCTCCAGCGCCATCCGGTAGTCGACCGGCATGACCTTGATGAATTTGGGCAGGTAGCGCGCCCAGTTCTCCAGTATCTCCTTCGCCCGGTCGCTGCCCGTGTAGTGCAGGTGCTTCTTCAGCAGCAGGCACAGCCGCTCGGCGTCGTGGCGGGTCATGTCATGGTCCAGGTCGACGATGCCGTGGTTCTCCAGGTCGCCCTGCAGGTGCAGAATCCGGTTCATCACGTCGTCCTCGGCCGGGATCGGCGCGATCTCGACCATCTGCAGGTTCACCCGCCGGTCGAAATCGCCGTCCTCGTCGAGCACATAGGCGATGCCGCCGGACATGCCCGCCGCGAAGTTGCGTCCGGTCTTGCCGATAACCACGACGATGCCGCCGGTCATGTATTCGCAGCCATGGTCGCCGACGCCTTCCACGACCGCCGTCGCGCCGGAATTGCGCACGGCGAATCTCTCGCCCGCGACGCCGCGGAAATAGCATTCGCCGGCGATGGCGCCGTACAGCACCGTGTTGCCGACGATGATGCTCTCGGGCGGCACGATCGGGCTCTCATGGTGCGGATAGATGACGATCCGGCCGCCACTCAGGCCCTTGCCGACATAGTCGTTGCCTTCGCCTTCCA
The DNA here is from genome assembly GCA_943329845.2 of Candidatus Kuenenia stuttgartensis. GTDB lineage: Bacteria > Pseudomonadota > Alphaproteobacteria > SMXS01 > SMXS01 > RI-34. The sequence goes on from CALQFM020000008.1 coordinate 50,080, forward strand.
GCTCGAACGACACGCCCCGGGCGAGGAACGCGCCGAAGCTCTGGCCGGCGGTGCCGGTCAGCTTCACGGCGATGGTATCTTCGGGCAGGCCGGCATGGCCGTAGCGCTTGGCCACCTCGCCCGACAGCATGGCGCCGACGGTGCGGTTGACGTTACGCACCGGAATATCGATCTTCACCGGCGTTCCGTCGACCAGCGCCGGCTGCGCCTGCGCGATCAGCACGCGGTCCGGAATGTCCCAGATGCCGTGCTTCTGCTCCTCGACCCGGCGGATGGCGACGCCGGCATCCATGTCGGGCTTGTGGAACAGCCGGCTGAAGTCCAGGCCCTTGGCCTTCCAGTGGTCGTGGGCCTTGCGCATGTCGAGCATGTCGACCCGGCCGATCATCTCGTCCACGGTGCGGAAGCCCATGGCCGCCATGTGCTCGCGCACTTCCTCGGCGACGAAGAAGAAATAGTTGATCACATGCTCGGGCATGCCGGTGAACTTCTTGCGCAGGTCCGGGTCCTGGGTGGCGACGCCGACCGGGCAGGTGTTCAGGTGGCACTTGCGCATCATGATGCAGCCGGCCGCGATCAGCGGCGCGGTGGCGAAGCCGAACTCGTCGGCGCCGAGCAGCGCGCCCACGACCACGTCGCGGCCCGTGCGAAGGCCGCCGTCGACCTGCACCACGATGCGGCCGCGCAGGCGGTTCAGCACCAGGGTCTGCTGGGTCTCGGCGAGGCCGATCTCCCACGGCGAGCCCGCATGCTTCAGCGAGGTCAGCGGGCTGGCGCCGGTGCCGCCCTCATAGCCGGAGATGGTGACGTGATCGGCCTTGGCCTTCGACACGCCGGCCGCGACCGTGCCCACGCCCACTTCCGAGACGAGCTTCACGGAAATGCGGGCCTGCGGATTGACGTTCTTCAGGTCGAAGATCAGCTGCGCCAGATCCTCGATCGAATAGATGTCGTGATGCGGCGGCGGCGAGATCAAACCCACGCCCGGCGTCGAATGCCGCACCTTGGCGATGACCTCGTCGACCTTGTGGCCGGGCAGCTGGCCGCCCTCGCCGGGCTTGGCGCCCTGGGCCATCTTGATCTGGATGTCGTCGGCGTTGACCAGGTACTCGGCGGTCACGCCGAACCGGCCGCTGGCCACCTGCTTGATGGCCGAGCGCATGGAATCGCCGTTGGGCAGCGGCACGAACCGGTCCGGCTCCTCGCCGCCCTCGCCGGTGTTCGACTTGCCGCCGATCCGGTTCATGGCGATGGCCAGCGTGGTGTGCGCCTCGCGGCTGATCGAGCCGAACGACATGGCGCCGGTGGCGAACCGCTTGACGATCTCGGCCGCCGGCTCGACCTCGTCGATCGGGATCGGCGTCGCGGCTTCCTTGATGACGAACAGGCTGCGCGGGGTGATCAGCCGCTCGCCCTGGTCGTTGATGGCGGCGGCGAATTGCCGGTAGCGGTCCTGGCTGTTGCCGCGCACCGCGTGCTGCAGGGCGCTGACCGTTTCCGGGGTCCACATGTGGTCCTCGCCGCGGATGCGGTACATGTAGTCGCCGCCCACGTCGAGCTGGTTGGCGTAGACCGGCGAGTTGCCGAACGCCAACTGGTGGCGGCGCACGCTCTCCTCGGCGATCTCCGGCAGGCCGGCGCCTTCGATCTTGGTCGGCGTGCCGTAGAAGTAGTCCGCGACGAACTGGGTCGACAGGCCGACCGCGTCGAAGATCTGGGCGCCGCAATAGGACTGGTAGGTCGAGATGCCCATCTTGGACATGACCTTCAGGATGCCCTTGGAGATCGCCTTGATGAAGCGTTCCTTGGCGTACTTCTCGGAGATCTGCTCCTCGAGATGCGGCAGCATGTTGACGACGGTGTCGAACGCCAGCCACGGATTGATGGCTTCGGCGCCATAGCCCGCCAGCAGGCAGAAATGATGCACCTCGCGCGCCTCGCCGGTCTCGATCACCAGGCCCGCGCCGGTGCGCAGGCCGCGCTTGATCAGGTGCTGGTGCACCGCCGAGGTGGCGAGCAGCGATGGGATCGGGATGCGGTCCTGGCTCACCGCCCGGTCGGAGACGATGACGATGTTGTAGTCGGCCTCGACGCCGTCCTCGGCCTCGCGGCAGATGCGGTCGAGCGCGGTCTTCATGCCGGCCACGCCTTCGGATGCCGGATAGGTGGCGTCGACGGTCAGGGTATGGAACGGGTTGCCGGCCACGTCGCCGATATGCCGGATCTTCTCCAGGTCGGCGTTGGTCAGGATCGGCTGGTGCACCTCCAGCCGCTTGTGGCCGCCCGCGCCCAGGCCCAGCAGGTTGGGCCGCGGGCCGATGAACGACGTCAGCGACATCACCAGTTCCTCGCGGATCGGGTCGATCGGCGGGTTGGTGACCTGGGCGAAGCGCTGCTTGAAATAGGAATAGAGCGGCTTGGGCTGGTTCGACAGCGCCGGAATCGGCGTGTCGTTGCCCATGGAGCCGACGGCTTCCTGGCCGGTCAGCACCATCGGCGTCATCAGGATGCGCAGATCTTCCTGGGTATAGCCGAACGCCTGCTGCTGCTTCAGCAGCGGCACGGTGGACTCCGGTGTGTCGAGGCCTTCGCGCTCGGGCAGGGTCTCGAGCTGAATCTGCGCGGCGTCCAGCAGCTTCTTGTACGGCTTGGCCGACGCGAGCTGCGCCTTGATTTCCTCGTCGTCGATGATGCGGCCCTCGACGGTGTCGATCAGCAGCATCTTGCCGGGCTGCAGCCGCCACTTCTTGACGATCTTGCTCTCGGGCACGGGCAGCACGCCCGCTTCCGACGCCAGGATGACCATGTCGTCGTCGGTGATGATGTAGCGCGCCGGACGCAGGCCGTTGCGGTCCAGCGTGGCGCCGATCTGGCGGCCGTCGGTGAACGCCACGGCGGCCGGGCCGTCCCACGGCTCCATCAGCGCGGCATGATACTCGTAGAAGGCGCGGCGCTGGTCGTCCATCAGCGGATTGCCGGCCCAGGCTTCCGGGATCAGCATCATCATGGCGTGGGCGAGCGAATAGCCGCCATGCACAAGCAGTTCCAGCGCGTTGTCGAAGTCGGCCGAATCGGACTGGCCTTCCGGGATCAGCGGCCACAGCTTTTCCAGGTCCTCGCCATAGACCTCGGACCGCAGCGCATCGCGGCGCGCGTTCATCCAGTTGATGTTGCCGCGCACCGTGTTGATCTCGCCGTTGTGGCAGATGAACCGGAACGGATGCGCCAGCTTCCAGGACGGAAAGGTGTTGGTGGAGAACCGCTGGTGGACGAGCGCCAGCGCCGATTCCATCAGCGGGTCCTGCAGGTCCAGATAGTACGCGCCGACCTGGGTCGCCAGCAGGATGCCCTTGTAGAGCACGGTGCGCGAGGACAGCGACGGGATGTAGTACCAGGCATAGACGTCCGGCCCCATCTTCTCGACGGCCGACGAGACGACCTTGCGCAGGATGTACAGCTTGCGCTCGAACGCATCGTCGTCGAGCACGGCGGCGCCGCGGCCGACGAAGAACTGCATGATGCAGGGCTCGGTCTTCTTCAGCGCCTCGGAGAAATCGGAATTGTCGACCGGCACCTCGCGCCAGCCCAGGAAGCGCAGGCCTTCGAGCGCCGTGGTCTCCTCGACGATCTCCTTGATCTGCTCCTGCAGCGCCTCGTCGCGCGGCAGGAAGATGACGCCGACGCCGTAGTGGCCCGCCTTGGGCAGAGTGATGTCGAGCTTGCCGGCCTCGGTGCGCATGAAGGCATCGGGCACCTGGATCAGGATGCCGGCGCCGTCGCCGGCCTTCGGGTCGGCGCCCACCGCGCCCCGGTGGTCCAGGTTGAGCAGGATCTGCAGGCCCTGCTGGACGATCTCGTGACTCTTCTTGCCCTTGATGTTCGCGACGAAGCCGATGCCGCACGCATCATGTTCCTGCTGCGGATCGTAAAGCCCTTGGGCCTTTGGCAGGCCGGGCATGATCAAGTCCCTGTCTGGCTTCGACATCCTGGGGTGTCTCCCTTCAGGCCGCGAAAATGCCTCGTGGCCGTCTTGCGGGGTCACGGGGCGTTCTCCGGTCTTTTCTTAAAGGCCGTTAAGAGTACCGATTCGCCGGGAGTTACCAAAGCCCCAGATTTCCTTGGCTGCCATGCGTCAGCCGTATCGGAACATGGGGCTGCAGGAGCTTCCGGCAATCCTGCGCCATTCAACCGGCGAAACCGCCGATTTATATCAGCATTACTTACCTTTTTTCCCAAGGCTCGGCAACCAGTTTATCTATCGGTCCGGGGCCTCGCGGGTTACACTCCGGGGCCCTGGAAATGGCGGTTTCAAGGCGGGAAACGGCGCGTATGGGAGAGGACGCGATGACGGACCTGACGACCCTCAACCTCCTGGATCGGGACACGCTGGAATGCCCGTTTCCGGCCTACCGGGCACTGCGCGAGCAGGCCCCGGTCTACCGTATCCCGCAGACCGGCTACTTCATCGTCACCCGCTACGACCTGGTGATGGAGGCGGTGCGCAATACCGAAGTGTTCTCCAGCCAGATCAACCAGGGCGCCTCGGGCAGCATGGGCGCCTATCCCGAGGTGGTCGAACTGTACGAGCGGGAGGGCGTGCCGTTCGCCAGCACGCTCATCTCGGCCGATCCGCCGGTGCACACCCGCTACCGCAACCTGGTCAACCGCGCGTTCACCGCCGGACGCGTGCGCGGCATGCAGGGATACATCCAGCAGATCGTCGACGAGCTGATCGACGATTTCATCGACAGGGGCGAGGTCGAGTTCGTCGCCGAGTTCGCCATCAAGCTGCCGATCTACATCATCGCCGACCAGCTCGGCGTGCCGCGCCGCGACATGCAGAAGTTCAAGGACTGGTCGGACGCGTCGATCCCCATCGGCCTCGACATCGGTGCCGACGCCGAGCTGGCGCGGATGAAACTGGTGATCGAGTTCCAGCGCTATTTCCTCGAGCGCATCGAGGAACGCCGCAGGGAACCTCAGGACGACATCCTCAGCGACCTGGTCAACGCCCGGCTGGAGGAGGAGGGCAATCCTGATGGCCGGCCGCTCAACGGCTCCGAGCTGCTGTCGATCATCCAGCAGCTGCTGGTGGCCGGCAACGAGACCACCACCAACGCGTTCGCCGCCGGCATGGTGCTGCTGCTCGACAATCCCGACCAGCTCGCCCAGCTCAAGTCTGGCGACGACAAGCTGATGCGCACCTTCTGCGAGGAAGTGCTGCGCCTGGAATCGCCGGTGGCCGGCCTGTTCCGGGTGACCACGCGCGACACGGTGCTGGGCGGCCACGAGATTCCCGCCGGCTCGCTGGTCAATCTGCGCTGGGCCGCCGCAAACCGGGACGAGAAGGTTTTCACGGATCCCGACGCGCTCGACGTCTGCCGCCGCAACGCCGGCGCCCAGATCGCCTTCGGCGTCGGCGTCCACTTCTGCGTCGGCGCCATGCTGGCGCGCGAGGAGATGTTCCTCGGCTTTCGCACCCTGCTGCGCCGGCTCGCCAACATCCGCCTCGTCGATGGCCAGGAACCGCTGGAGCACCACGCCAACTTCATCCTGCGCGGCCTGAAGCAGTTGCGGCTGGCGTTCGACCGGGCGGAGGTCTCGCGGGCCGCCGAATGACCGGGATCGAGGAGAACGAGGCACGGCTGCGCGAGATCGGAGCGGCGGACGGCGACACGATGCCGCTCGCCGAGGCCGCGCTGCTGCTCGCCGCCCTCGACCATCCCGGCCGGGAGGTCGGGCCCTATCTGCGCCACCTGGATGACCTGGCCGCCAGCCTGCTGAACCGACGGATCCCGGGTGCCGCCGACCGGAGCGACGCGCTGTCGACGGTGATCCATATCGAGCACGGCTATGGCGGCGACCGCGAGACCTATGACGACATGGTCAACGCCAACCTGATGTCGGTGATCGACCGCAGGAAAGGCCTGCCCGTGGCGCTTGCCATCCTCTACATCGAGACCGCGCGCCGCGCCGGCTGGCAGGCCTGGGGCCTGGATTTCCCCGGCCACTTCGTGCTGCGCCTCGACGGCGAATCCGACCGGGTGATCATCGACCCGTTCCACGCCGGCGTCACCGTCGAGCCGCCGGCCCTGCGCCAGATGCTGAAGACCTATGTGGGCCCCGACGCCGAGCTCGAGCCGAAATACTACGAGCCCATGCCCGACCGCGCGGTGCTGCTGCGCCTGCTGAACAACATCCGCGGCCGCGCCCTGCAGGGCGGCAACAATGCCCGCGGCCTGCAGATCATGCAGCGCATGCTGCTGATCGCCCCGGCGGATGCAAGGCTCTGGCTGGAAAGCGCCGCCATCCAGGCCAAGTCAGGCCAGCTGAAGGGCGCGCGGGAAGCGGTGGAGACGTGCCTCGGTTTGAAGCCCGAGACGGCGATCACACAGCAGGCACAGAAGCTGATGGAAACGCTGCGTCGCGATCTGAACTGATCAGCCTGCTGGTTTCTCGCTCCCGGTATGCAGTCCGGGCCCGGGTTCGACCCGAGTCGTCGATTTTTCATCCAGCGAGATCTTGAATCTCCGCTTTGGCACCCGAAGTAGGGTTTAACCCCTGGTCCGGGCCCCTCTGGCGGGATGCTGTCGGCGCTCCCGCGATGTCGGACCACTACCCGATATCGCAAGCCGGCAGATGCAAGGGAGGCCCCTCTTGGACCTAGAATTCCTGATTGTCGACTGGCTCGGCAAGCCGCTCTGGATGTGGCTGGCCTTCGTGGGCATCGTCATCAGCCTGCTCACGCTCGACCTCGGCGTCCTCCACCGGAACAACCGTGAAATCGGCGTGCGCGAAAGCCTGGTCATGTCAGCCGGCTATATCGGCCTTGGCCTCGCTTTCGGCGGCTGGGTCTGGTGGTATCTGGGCGCCGAACCCGGCATGAACTACCTCACCGGGTTTCTGGTCGAGAAGACCTTGGCGATGGACAACGTGTTCGTCATCGCCATGATCTTCAGCTTCTTCGCGATCCCCCGCGCCTATCAGCACCGGGTGCTGTTCTGGGGCATTCTGGGCGTGATCGTGCTGCGGGCGATCATGATCGGGTTTGGCGCGGCGATCGTCTCGGAGTTCTCCTGGGTCCTTTACGTGTTCGCCGCCTTCCTGGTCCTGACCGGCATCAAGATGCTGGCGTTCGAGGAGAAGCCCCGCTCGATAGCCGACAATCCCCTGCTGAAGATGTTCCGGAGGCGGTTCAACGTCACCGACGAACTGCACGGCCAGCGATTTCTCGTCAAGCTGCCGCAGCCGGCGACCGGCAAGCTGGTCTGGTTCGCCACGCCGCTGTTCATGGCGCTGGTTCTGATCGAGATCGCGGACGTCATCTTCGCCGTGGATTCGGTGCCGGCGATCTTCGCCATCACCACGGATCCGTTCATCGTCTACACCTCCAACATCTTCGCCATTCTGGGCCTGCGCGCCTTGTACTTCGCCCTGGCGGCGATCGTTGACCGGTTCCACTACCTCAAGACCGCCCTGGCGGTGTTGCTGATCTTCATCGGCGGAAAGGTGTTCGTCGCCGATCTGGCCGGACTCGAGAAGTTCCCGCCGACCCTATCCCTGGTCATCACCCTCGCGATCCTCGCGGCGGGCGTCGCCTATTCGCTGTGGCGCACGCGCAAACCGGCCGCCGGCACCCTGCCGGGACGGCCGTGAGGGACAAGACCACGGCTCAGCAGGTTGTGGCTGTCGGCGCGGCCGCCCAACCGGCAGGCGGCGGCCGTTTACCGGCAGACAGCGAGCGAAAGACATCGCGGGGCGATGGAGCCCCGAACAAGCAGAAAGGACTGAACATGCCGTATCGACGTTCACTCGAAAGATTCTCGAACAGGACCTGGGAAGAGTTCAATGACGAGGTTCACAGGGCACGCAGCGAGCACCTCATGGAAGGGATCATCGCCGGCTGTGCCATCGTGGCCTATGCCGATGGATGGGTCACCCAGGACGAGCGCAGCCGCATGCTCGCACTGATCCGCGGTTTCGAACCCATCGCCATATTCGGCCTCGATGACGTGCTGGCGACATTCGAAGCACTCAGTGACCGCTTCGTCAGCGACCATGACCGGGCCGAGCGCGAATCCCTCGAGGCGGTAGCCAAGCTGCGGGGCGCCCAGCGCTACCCGGCGCTCCTGGTGGAGACGTGCTGCGCGATCGCGGCCGCCGACGGCGGATTCGACGCCGAGGAGCGCGCTGCGGCGATCCGGATCTGCGGCGTACTCGGACTCGACCCCGCGGACTTCAACATCGCGGACGCACCATGACCCGGACCATCGGTCCAACCAAGGCCGCCATCAGGTGCGCCATCGCCAGCATTCTCGCCTGAACGGTCACGGAACCAACCCGCTATCCGCGTCATTCACCGCTCGCTACACTGCGGGGCAAGGGTGGGTTTGGCGTGAGCGGGACGCAGCAGGGATCGGACGGCATGGCCGCGCTCATCGGTGCCTACGACTGGGCGCGGACGCCGCTCGGCGCGCCGGAAAGTTGGCCGGCGCCGCTGAAGACCATGGCCGGGCTGATGCACGAGTCGCGCCAGCCCATGTTCATGGCCTGGGGGCCGGCACGCATCTGGCTGTATAACGACGCATTCGCGCCGATCCTGGGGCGCAAGCATCCCGACGCCCTCGGTCAGCCGAGCGCGCTGCTATGGAGCCAGGCGTGGGCGGATCTGGGGCCGCTGTTCGACCGGGTGTTCGCCGGCGAGGCCGTCCATATGAAGGACATCAACCTGCGGCTCGACCGGCAGGGCCGGCTCGAGGAAGCGCATTTCTCGTTCTCCTACACGCCAGTGCGGGGCGAGGATGGCGCCGTGGCCGGGCGGTTCGGGGTCTGCGTCGAGACCACGTCGCAGGTCGTCGCCGAGCGCCGCCGCAAGCTGCTCGAGCTCACCGACCGGTTCCGCGACAAGGACGACCTGGCCGAGCTCTCCTATGCGGCCGGCGAAATCCTGGGGCAGGCGCTGGGCGTGGACCGCGCCGGCTACGGCACCGTCCCCGGTCGCGGAGACCATCACCATCGAGCGCGACTGGAACGCGCCGGGCATCTCCAGCCTGGCCGGTGTGCTGCATTTCCGCGACTACGGCTCCTATATCGAGGACCTGAAGCGCGGCGACACGGTGGTGTTCGCCGACGCCGAGACCGACCCGCGCACCGCCGCCACCGCCGCCGCGCTCAAGGCCATCAGCGCCCAGTCGGTCGTCAACATGCCGGTTACCGAGCATGGCGGCCTGGTGGCGCTGCTCTATCTCAATCATTCCACCGCCCGGGAATGGACCGAGGACGAGCTGGCGCTGATCCGGGACGTGGCCGACCGTACCCGCACGGTGATCGAGCGCCGCCGCGCCGAGCAGGAGCTGCGCGCGCTGGCCGCATCGCTGGAGCATCAGGTGGAGGAACGCACCGCCGAGCGGGACCGGGCATGGCGGAACTCGCGCGGCCTGCTGGTGATTGTCGGTATGGACGGCGTCCTGCGCGCCGCCAACCCGGCCTGGAAGGCCATATTGGGCTATGATCCGGCCGAAATCCCCGGCCGCCCTTACCACGACCTTGCCTGGCGCGACGACTTGCCCGACGTGGACGCGGCGTTCGCCGCCGCATCGGACGGCCAGCATGCGGCCTTCGACATCAGGCTGCGCCACGCCGACGGTACGCCGCGCTGGATCTCGTGGCAGACCGCGCTCGAGGGCGACCTCATCTATTGCCATGGCCGCGACGTCACGCTCGAGAAGGAACAGGCCGAGGCGTTGCGCCTGGCCGAGGAGCAGCTTCGGCAGGCGCAGAAGATGGAGGCGGTGGGCCAACTTACCGGTGGTCTCGCCCACGACTTCAACAATCTGCTGACCGGCATCTCCGGCAGCCTGGAGTTGCTGGGCACCCGCGTCGCCCAGGGCCGCTTCGGCGAGATCGAACGCTACGTGGCCGCCGCCCAGGGTTCGGCGAAGCGGGCGGCGGCGCTCACCCACCGGCTGCTGGCGTTCTCGCGCCGCCAGACGCTCGATCCCCGCGCGCTCAACGTCAACCGGCTGATCGCCGGGATGGAGGAACTGGTCCGCCGAACCGTGGGACCCGAGATCGCGGTGGAGGTGGTGTGCGCGGGCGGCCTGTGGACCACCTTCGCCGATACCAACCAGCTCGAGAACGCGCTGCTCAATCTGTGTATCAACGCGCGCGACGCCATGCCGGAAGGCGGCCGGCTGACCATCGAGACCGCCAACCGCTGGCTCGATGCCCGCGCCGCCCGCGAGCGCGACCTCCCGCCGGGCCAGTACGTCTCGCTCTGCGTGAGCGACACCGGCACCGGCATGACGCCCGAGGTGATCGCCCGGGCCTTCGACCCGTTCTACACCACCAAGCCGCTTGGCGCGGGCACCGGGCTGGGCCTTTCGATGATCTATGGCTTCGCCCGCCAGTCCGGGGGTCAGGCGCGGATCTATTCGGAGGTAGGCCACGGCTCCATGGTCTGCATCTACCTGCCCCGCCACATGGGCGAGGCGATGCCCGACGACTCCGGCGATCCCGAGGCGCACGCCCTCCCCGCCGGCGACGGCGAGACCGTTCTTGTCGTCGACGACGAGCCGACGGTGCGCATGCTGGTGATCGAGGTGCTGGAGGAGCTCGGCTACCGTTCGCTGGAGGCGATCGACGGCGCCACGGCGCTGAAGGTTCTGGACTCCGATGCCCGGATCGACCTGCTGGTCACCGACGTGGGCCTGCCGGGCGGCATGAATGGCCGGCAGGTCGCCGACATGGGCCGTCATCTGCGCCCGGGGCTCAAGGTGCTGTTCATCACCGGCTATGCCGAAAATGCCGCCATCGGCAACGGCCATCTGGATCCGGGCATGGAAGTGCTCACCAAGCCGTTCGCCATGGACGACCTGGCCGCGCGCATCAGGGAGCTGGTTGCCCGGACATAATCCGCCGCGGACGCTGCTTGTACTGGGAGGTAGGGCTTTGGACGACGGTTCATCGGTGTCGGATCATCCAATCCTGCTGCTCATTCCCGTCGGCATGCTGGTGGTCTTTGTGCTGATCTGGCTGCTGGTCACCGCTGCACTGGCGCTCGCGTCGGGCTGGTTCCGGCTCGCCAAGGCCTATCCGGACCGGGCGGAAGAGCCGATGCTGCATCTGCAGGCGCAGTCCGGCCTGATGGGGCCGGGCATCAACCTGCGCGGCGTGCTGCAGCTGAGCGTGTGCCCGTCCGGCCTGCGGCTGGGCATCGCCCGGATACTGGGGCCGTTCAGCCACGATTTCCTGGTGCCGTGGGGCGACATCTCGGTCAGCCGCCGCAAGGCGCTGGTCTGGCACCTCGCCCGGCTTCAGTTTGGCACGCCGCAGATCGGCGTGCTCACGCTGCGCGCCAGCATCGCCGACAGACTTGCGCAGGCGGCCGGAGACCGATGGCCTGAGAGCGTCCCGCCTCAGCCGGAAACATAGCGCCAGGCAGCGGTCCACGAGCGTCGAAAGACGGACCAGGATACCGGAACATACGGGAACACCAAGCGTTTCGGGTGCGGCGCTGGCTGGCAGCGGCGTTCCGTGCAATCATGTCGAAACGCATTTGACGTACCGCGCCGCTGGCGTTAGTGCAGTCATCGTGCCGTTATTGGGGGGTTGCGATTCAGCAGATCGCCGCATTGCCGTACAGGGCCACATCGGCCGCGCTCGACGCGCCCGTGAGCGTGCTCTTGGTCACGTCCATGGAGACGAAGCGATGGGTGCTGCCCAAGGGCAACCTGGTGAAGGGCCTGTCCGCCCATGCCTCGGCCGCGCACGAGGCCGAGGAGGAAGCGGGCGTGCTGGGCGCCGCGTGCCCGACATCGATCGGCTCCTACCGTTATCGCAAGCGGCGCAGCAACGGCGCCTCGCTGATGGTCGACGTGGACGTGTTTCCCATCGCCGTCACCAACGAGCTGGATGAGTGGAAGGAGCAGGACCGCCGCGAGCGCCGCTGGTTCTCGCTGGTCGAAGCCGCCGACGCCGTGGACGAACCCGACCTGAAGGGCATCATCCGCAGCTTCAGGGCAAGCGAAGTCAACCGCGCCATCAAAGCCGGGCGCCGGGCCAGCGTCAGGGACGTGGGAAGAGGATTCCGGATGTTCCACTGGTTCCAGGCGCTGCTGCCGCGCCAGGGGAACTTTTTCGCGCTGTTCGAAGCGCATGCCCGTACGCTCACCGCCGGCAGCGACGCGCTGGTCCGGCTGCTGCAGGGCGGCCCGGGCATGCCGGACCACATCCGCGAGATCAACGAGCGCGAGCATGAGGCCGACGACATCATCCGCGAGGTGATGCAGACGGTGCGCCGCACCTTCCTGACCCCGTTCGACCGCAGCGCCATCATCAGCCTGATCAGTTCCATGGACGACGCCATCGACCAGATGCAGCAGACCGCCCAGGCGATCAGCCTCTACGAGGTTAAGGAATTCGATCAGGAAATGAAGGACATCGCCGCGATCATCGTCGATGCCTCGGGGCTGATTTCCGAGGCGCTGCCGCTGCTGCGCGACATCGGCGACAACGGTGTGCGGCTGCATGAGCTGACCGAGCGGCTGGTGAAGATCGAAGGCCAGTCCGACGAGATCTACGCTGCCGGCCTGAAGGCGTCGTTCAAGACCCACGGCCAGACCAACACGCTGCGCTTTATCGTGGCGCGCGAGATCTACAGCCACCTGGAGCGCGTGGTCGACCGGTTCGAGGATGTGGCGAACGAGATCGACGGACTCGTGATCGATCACGCCTGATGACCACCACGATCATCGCCATGCCGTTCCTGGTCGGGCTGATCGCGCTGGCGCTGGCGTTCGACTTCCTCAACGGCCTGCATGACGCGGCCAATTCCATCGCCACCGTGGTGTCGACGCGGCTGCTGTCCCCGGTTCAGGCGGTGGTGTTCGCGGCTTTCTTCAACTTCGCGGCCTATTTCATCTTCGGCCTGAAGGTGGCCGAGACCATCGGCAAGGGGATCATCGACAAGGACATCGTCGATCCGCAGGTGATCTTCGGCGCGCTGGTCGGTGCCATGTTCTGGAACGTGGTGACGTGGTGGCGCGGCACCCCGTCGTCCTCGAGCCACGCGCTGATCGGCGGGTTGGTCGGCGCCGGCGTGGCGCGGGCCGGGCTCGACGGCATCGTCTGGCCCGGCGTGATCAAGACCGCCTCGGCCATCCTGCTGTCGCCCATGATGGGTCTGGTCCTGTCCATGTTTTTGATCCTGGCGACGTCCTGGCTGTTCATGCGTGCCACCGCGCGGTCAGCAGAGGGCATGTTCCGCAAGCTGCATCTGGTGTCCTCGGCTGCCTACTCGGTCGGGCACGGCGCCAACGATGCCCAGAAGACCATGGGCATCATCACCGTGCTGCTCTATTCGCAGGGCATGCTGCAGGGCGAGTTCCACGTGCCCCACTGGGTGGTGCTGAGCAGCTACGTGGCGATCTCGCTGGGTACCCTGTCGGGCGGCTGGCAGATCATCCGGACCATGGGTACGCGCATCACCAGACTGTCGCATCACCAGGGTTTCTGCGCCTCGGCCGGCGGCTCGGTCATGCTGTTCGCCGCCGCGGCCCTCGGCATCCCGGTGTCGACGACCCACACCATCACCGGCTGCGTCGTCGGCGTCGGCGCGGCGCGGCGCGCGTCGGCGGTGCGTTGGGGCGTGGCCGGCCGCATCGTCGTCGCCTGGCTGGTCACGATCCCCGCCTCGGCGGCCGTCGGCGCGTCGTTCTACATGCTGACGAGACTGTTCTAGGTCTGGATCTTCGGCGGCAGCGGAAACAGCGTCACGAAGCGGTTGGCGATGGTCCTGTAGCCGTCCACCTCCAGCGCGCCGTCGGCCTCCAGCACGGCCAGCGGCACGCCGGCATAGACCGCGCCCGCCACGGCGGGCGCTGTGCCGGTGAATACCGCATCTGCATTCTCGATGGGCGCACGGGCCGCTTCGATGCGCCCCTTGCCGATCCGCACCATGTAGTCCTCGCCGCCGAGGCGGAAGCCGATCCGCGCCTCGAAGCCGTCGGCGCGGACGGGATCGAACATGGTGCGGAACGACAGCATCAGCGACACCGGGCTCAGCGGCAGTGTGGGGTCGTGCATCGGCGACCGTGTCGCCCAGCGGCCCAGCGCCTGCAGGATCGGCTCGGCCTCGTAGCCCCACGGCGTCAGCTCGTAGACCTGGACCGCCCCCGGCGGCGGCAGCCTGCGGCGAACCAGCGCGCCGATACCTTCCAGACCTTCCAGCCGCTGGGTCAGCACGTTGGCGGAAATGCCGGGCAGCGCGGCCCTCAGGTCACTGAAACGCAACGGTCCCAGCATAAGCTCGCGCATCACCAACAGGGCCCAGCGCTCGCCGACCAGGTCCAGCGCGTGCGCCGCGCCACACGCGTCGTCATAACTGCGGCCCGGCAGCGAATAGGCATTAGTTGTTTTTTCTAACTTCATAGTTGTTTTTTATAACTTATATGGGTAAGGGTGTCAAGTCGCAACCGAGGATCGAGTCGCCGGGGATACCGCCGGACAGGCACATCATATCCAACGAGGCCAACGGAATCGCGGCCAGGGGCCTCTCAACCCGAGGAGAGAACCGATGAGCTATGTCGATGGATTTGTCATTCCGGTGCCGGAAGGCCAGAAGGAGGCCTATCGCAAGATGGCCGCGGATGCAGCGGTGATCTTCCGCGAATACGGCGCCACCCACATTGTCGAGGCCTGGGGCCACGACGTGCCGGAAGGCAAGGTCACCGACTTCTACGGCGCGGTGAAGACCGAGAAGGGCGAGAACGTCGTGTTCTCGTGGATCACCTGGCCATCCAAGGAAGTCCGTAACGCGGGCCAGAAGAAGGCGATGGAAGACCTGCGGATGAACTTTCCCGAGGGCAACTTGCCGTTCAACGCCCAGCGCATGATCTTCGGCGGTTTCGAGGTCATCGTCGAAGCGGGGAGCAAGTGATGGGCAAGGTTTCCACCTGTCTCTGGTACGAAAAGGGCGGCGAGGCGGCGGCGCGGTTCTACACGTCGCTGATCCCGAACTCGCGCATCGACAGCGTCGTGCCGTTCAAGGCCGATTCGCCCAGCGGCAGGCAGGGCGAGACCATGCTGGTCGACTTCACCCTCGACGGCCAGAAGTACCAGGCGCTGAACGGCGGTCCCTATTACACGATGTCCCCCGCCGCCTCGATCTCGGTCCTGACCGACGACCAGGCCGAGACCGACCGGCTGTGGGACGCGCTGCTCGAGGGCGGCTCGGCCATGCAGTGCGGCTGGCTCACCGACCGCTGGGGCCTGTCGTGGCAGATCGTCCCGAGGCGCCTGCTCGAGATCATGAACGATCCGGACCCGGAGAAGGCCCGCCGCGGCGTCGAGGCCATGATGAAGCAGATCAAGATCGACATCGCTGAGATCGAACGCGCCGCCGCAGGCGCCTGAGAGGAGAGAGAGACGTGACCCAATCCTTCTTCTGGTATGAACTGATGACCTCAGACCCCAAGGCCGCGACGGATTTCTACGCCGACGTGGTCGGCTGGACGCCGCAGGCGTTCGGCGGAGACAGCGACTATACGGTCCTGAATGTCGGCGAGCGCAGCATCGGCGGCATCATGGCGATCCCCGCCGACGCGAAGAACCTGCCGCCCTGCTGGGTCGGCTACATCCACTCGACGGACATCGACGCCGATGCGAAGCGGATAGCGGACGGCGGCGGTTCGATCCACAAGCCGCCTGCCGATATTCCGCAGGTCGGCCGGTTCGCCGTGCTGACCGATCCGGGCGGCGCGGTGTTCATGATGCTCCAGCCCTCCGGCTCCGGCGACATGCCGCCGATGGGCAACGACACCGCCGGCACGGTCGGCTGGCGCGAACTCTACGCCGCCGACGGCGAGAAAGCCGTCGACTTCTACCGCAGCCAGTTCGGCTGGAAGCAGGTCGACGCCATGGACATGGGTCCCATGGGCAAGTACCGGCTGTGTTCCATGGACGACACCGGCCAAGCCATCGGCGCCATCATGAACAAGCCCGAGCAGGTGCCGGTGCCGTGCTGGCAGTTCTACTTCAACGTGCCGGCGATCGACGAAGCGGTCGGGAAGGTCACCGCGCGCGGCGGCAAGATCCTGATGGGGCCGCACCAGGTTCCCGGCGGGAACTGGATCATCAACGGCGTCGATCCGCAGGGCGCGCATTTCGCGCTCGTCGCGCCGAACCGGTAGCGACGCGCGGCCTCAGGGCCGCAGCACGACCCTGCCGGTGATCCTGCCGTTGCGCAGGTCGTCGAGCGTGGCGCTGGCCTGGTCCAGCGGGCGCTCGGCGACCGGAATGGGATCGACCGCGCCCTTCTTCACCATCTCCAGCATTTCCCTGGTCTCGGCCAGGGAGCCGACGAACGATCCCTTCAGCTGCATGGAGGTAAACGGAAACATGGGGATCGGCATGGTGAAGGCGCCGCCGAACAGGCCGACGACGACCGCCGTGCCGCCCTTGCGCAGGCTGCCCCGCGCCAGCGCGAACGAGCTTTCCGAGCCGACGAAGTCGATGGCGGCGCACACGCCGCCGCCGGTGTCGGCCTTGATCTGCCGGGTGATCTTGGCGTCCGACGCGTCATAGGCCGCGCCGGCGCCGGCCTTCTGGGCCGCTGCCATGCGGTCGGCGCTGATGTCGGCGACCAGCGGCGCCTTGCCGAACAGAGCCTTGGCGAACTGGACGCCCATCATGCCGACGCCGCCGACGCCGACGATCAGGATGGCATCGTCCGGGCCGGGCGGGTCGATCTTCTTGAGCGCGCTGAACGCGGTCAGGCCCGAGCACATGTAGGTTGCGGCCAGGCCCTGCGGAATACCGGTGTAGTCCAGCAGGTACTTCTCGTGCGGCACCAGCACGTGGTCGGCATAGCCGCCGGCGATGTTGACGCCGAGCTGGTGCGGTGCGTTGCACAGATGCTCGTCGCCCTTGGCGCAGGTCGGGCAGGCGCCGCAGCCGATCCACGGAAACACCACGCGCCGGTCGCCCACCTTCGCCATCGTCGCGTCGGGTCCGACGGCGACGACCTCGCCCTCGATCTCGTGGCCCAGGGTGAAGGGCAGCTGGATGCCGCGAGTCATGTCCAGCTTGTTGCCGCCACCCATGTCGAAATGGCCGTCATGGATATGCACGTCGGAATGGCAGACGCCGCAATGGGTGACCTTCAGCACGACCTCGGCGCCATGCGGCACCGGCGTGTCGCTGGTGACTGGCTCGAGCGGCTGGCCGAACGCGGTGATCGCCTGGCTCTTCATGATGGTGCTCCCCGAAGGCTGGAATTCGCGGGCATTAGGCGGCGGGGCATGCGCCTTGTCAACCGGTGGGCGGCACCGGCTTGTAGCTGGAGGGCGGGGCGTCGGGCGCGTCGATCAGCGACCGGATGGTCTGGCCGCGCAGCACGTCGTCGCGCGCCTGCTCGGATGCCTCGATCAACCGCGTGGCCTGGAGGTCCTCCGGCGGCTTCAGCTTCGACGGGGTGCCGGTCGAATCGGCGTCGCGCAGAACGGTGACCATGTCCGCCAGGGTGATGGCGGACGGATCCTTGGCCAGCATCAGCCGCGTCGGCTTCTCGCCGCCCTCGCACAGCAGGCCGCCCGCCAGCAGCGCGCAGACCGTCCACTCGACCGCCGGATCCGGCGCGTCGATATGGTTCGCCAGCTCGGCCACGGTCCAGGCCGGCGCGCCGGCCTGGAACCGGCTGGCGATCTCGCGCATCACCGCGATGGCGATGATCTCGCGGGCGCGGGCGCTCAGCTTCAACGCATCGGGCTCTACGGTGGCATATTGCGGGTGCTGGATGTAGCAGGCGATGGACGAGCCCACGAGCAGGATCAGCCAGCTGCCATAGAGCCAGAACATGAAGATGAACAAGGTGGCGAAGGCGGCGTAGATGGCATAGCCCGCCGAGTTGGCGAGGAACGCCGCGAACATCCAGCCCCACAGCTCCCACAGCGCCGCCGAGATCGAGGCGCCGATCAGCGCCGGCTTGAACCGCACCGACGTGTTCGGCACCATCATGTAGACGAAGGTGAACGCCACCACGAGGATCACGTAGGGCACCAGTTGACCGCCCCACTGGATGGCGGTCTCGTAGCCTTGCCGGTGAGCCAGCCAGTCGACGACGCTGTCGGTGGCGAGCGCCGAGATCAGGCTGATGGCGCCGAACACCAGCAGCGGGCCCACCAGCAGCACGCTCATATATATGGCGAAGGTCTGGCCGAGACTCCGGCCGCGCTTGATGTGCCAGGTGTAGTTGAGCGCGTCCTCGATCTTCTGCATCAGCAGCAGGACGGTATAGATCAGCATCAGCAGGCCGACGCCGCCAAGCAGCCCGACCTTGACGTTGTCGACGAAGCCGATGATCTGGTCGCCCAGCTCATGGGCCTTCTGCCAGCCCAGCGGCCGCAGCACGTTGTAGAGCAGCGGCTGCACCTGGTTGTGGACGCCGAAGCCTTTCAGCACCGAGAAGCTCACCGCCAGCAGCGGCACCAGCGACAGCAGCGTGGTGTAGACCAGGCTCATGGCCTGCAGGCTGAGATAGCCGTGGATCAGGTCGCGCCAGCCTGCCCGCAGCACCCGCAGCACCAGCGCGCGGCGCCTGACCCCTTCCGGCAGCCACCGGAGCGGTGCCGGGCCGGTCAGCGTCAGCCAGTGGCGCCTCGCCGATATCACGCGACGCCGCGCCCATCCCGGACGTTCGGCATCTTCAGACTCAGGATTGATGGCGTCCACGTCGGCGCGTCACTCCGTTGCTGCGGAAGGAATCCCGTTGGCCATGCCATAGCTTATCAACGCCGCGGCGACGCTGGTAATGACTTTCACGCCAACGTCCCTGGCGGCCGGCGGGTTCCCGTCGGAAACGGAGCCCGATCTCAGGGCGTAGCCGGATGCGGCTGGATGGCGCGGGCGCGGTCGCGCTGGTCGCGGGCCAGCACCAGGTAGACGGTGGGCACCACGAACAGGGTGAACAGGGTGCCGATGCCCAGGCCGGTGCTGATGACGAGGCCGATGTCGAAGCGGCTCTTGGCGCCCGGGCCGTTGGCGAGCAGCAGCGGCACCATGGCGACCATCATGGCGACCGTGGTCATCAGGATCGGTCGCAGGCGCACGGCGGCCGCCTTGACGACGGCGGCGCGCTTGTCGAGGCCTTCCTTGATCTGAAGCCGGTTGGCGAAGTCGACGATCAGGATGCCGTTCTTGGCGATCAGGCCGATCAGCGTGATCAGTCCCACCTGGGTGTAGATGTTGATGGTGGCCGCGCCCAGGGTCAGGAATATCAGCGCGCCGGCGATCGACATGGGCACCGACACCAGGATGATGATCGGGTCGCGCCAGCTCTCGAACTGGGCCGCCAGCACCAGGTAGATCACCAGGATCGAGAGGAAGAAGGTGGCGATCAGCGCGTTGCCTTCCTGGGAGTATTGCCGGGATTCGCCGGTGTAGTCGTAGTGGTAGCCCTCGGTGAAGCGCTTTTCGGAGATTCCGCGGAGCGTATCCAGCGCTTCGCCCAGGGTGGTGCCCATGGCCGGCACGCCTTCGAGGGTCACGGCGTTGAGCTGCTGGAACTGGGTCCGCTTGCTGGGCTCCACCGATTCCTTGAACCGGACGATCGACGACAGCGGCACGAGCTGGCCGCTGCCGGCGCGGATGTGGTAGGCGTCAAGCAGCTCATGATTGGCGCGGAAGTCGCGTGCCACCTGCGGGATCACCTCGTAGGACCGGCCGCCCAGGCTGAAGCGGTTGACGTAGCCGCCGCCCAGCATGGCCGACAGGTTGGCGCCCACTTCCTTCATGTCGATGCCGAGCTGGGCCGCGCGGTCGCGGTCGATCTCCATGGTGGTGCGCGGCCGGCTGAACTCGGTGGACTTGCGCAGGAACATGAACCGGCCGCTGGCCATGGCGTCGTCGAGCATCTGGCTCGCCATGCGGCCCATCTCGGTGAAATTATGGGGCGACGTGAGGACGAACTGCACTGGGAAGCCGCCGCCGCTGCCCGGCAGGCTGGGGCGGGGCGCCATGTTGACCTGCACACCCGGAATCTTCGACACCTTGCCCTGGATCTCCGGATAGACATCGAACACCGAACGCTTCCGCTGGTCAGACGCCACCATCTTGAAGCCGCCGAAGCTGAGCGCCGGACTGCCGCTGCCGCCCAGCATCAGGAAGCTGTGCCGGTATTCGGGGATGGTCTCGAACTGCTTCACCATCTCCCTGGCGTAGGTTTGCACATAGTCGATGGTCGCGGTCTGCGGCGCGGAAATCTGCACGAACAGGATGCCCTGGTCCTCGACCGGCGCCAGCTCGGTCTTGGTGGTGACGAACATGAAATAGATGCTGGCCAGCACGATGGCGGCGAAGGTCATCGTGACCGGCACGTGATCGAGCACTTTCGACAGCACGGCCTGGTAACGGTTGGCCAGGCTCTGGAAGAAGTGCTGGACGGTCTCCTCGATGCGTCCATGACCGCTCGCCGGCTTCAGGATGCGCGACGACAGCATGGGCGACAGGGTCAGCGCAATGACGCCCGAGATCAGCACCGATCCCGCCAGCGCGAAGGCGAACTCGACGAACAGGTTGCCGACCAGGCCGCCCATGAAGCCGATCGGCACGTAGACCGCGACCAGCGTCGTGGTCATGGAAATGATCGGCACCACCAGTTCACGGCCGCTGTTGATCGCCGCCTGGAACGGCGTCTGCCCCTCGAAAATGTGCCGGTCCACGTTCTCGACGACGACGATGGCGTCGTCGACCACGAGGCCGATGGCCAGCAGCATGGCCAGCAGGGTCAGCAGGTTGATGGAGAATCCCATCACCAGCATCATGAAGCAGCAGCCGACCAGCGCCAGCGGCACGACGACGCTGGGGATCACCGCGGCGCGCAGCGAGCCCAGCGAGATCAGCACCACCAGCAGCACGATCATCACGGTCTCGCCCAGGGTCCAGAACACCTCGGCGATGGATTCGCTGATGTACTCGCTGAAGTCGACGGCCAGGTCCATCCGCAGGCCGGTCGGCAGCTGGGTCTTGATGTCGGGCAGCAGCGCCAGCACCTGCTTGGACACGGTCAGCGGGTTGGCCCCCGGGGTCTGCTCGACGGCGAGGAACATGGTGGTCTTGCCGTTGTACCAGGTCGTCATCTCGTAGTTGCGGGCGCCCAGTTCCACGTCGGCCACGTCGCGTAGCCGCACCAGCGTGTCGGCGTCGCGACGGATCACCATGTTGCGGAACGCTTCCGGATCCTGGATGTCGGTTTCGGCGCTCATGTCGATGGCCACCGACGCACCCTTGGTCTGGCCCACGGCGGCCAGGTAGTTGTTGGCCCTGAGCGCCGAAGCCACGTCGTCGGCGGTCATGCCCAGCGAGGCAAGGCGCTTGGGATCGAGCCACACCCGGAGCGCAAAGGTCTTGTCGCCCATCAGCGTCGCCTTGGCGACGCCGGGAATCGCTTGGATGCGCGGCTGGACCGTACGGATCAGATAGTCGTTGATCTGCGACGGCGACATGACGTCGCTGAAGAACGCCACATAGATCAGCGCCATGTTCTCGCCGGTGGTCGAGCTGATCACCGGATCCTGGGCATCCTGCGGCAGCACGTTGCGCTGGCTGCCCACCTTCGCCTGGATCTCGGCCACGGCGGCGTTCGGATCGTAGTTCAGCCGCATGTGGGCCTCGATGACCGACATGCCCTGGGTGCTGGTCGACGAGATGTAGTCGATCCCCTCGGCCTCGGCGACCGCCGCCTGCAGCGGGGTCGTTACGTAGCCCTGGATGGATTCGCCGCTGGCGCCGGGATAGGCGGTGCGCACGGTGACGACGGTGGACTTGGTCTCGGGATATTCGCGCAGGTCCATCATGAACATGGACCGCAGGCCGATCAGCAGGATCAGCAGGCTTATCACGCTCGCCAGCACGGGCCGGCGAACGAATATGTCGGTGAACCTCACGCGGCTATACTCACGGGAGATCCACCGCCCGCGGCGGCGCCACCCGGTTGTCGACAGCCACGGTCTGGCCGTTCCGCAGCTTGTTCTGTCCCACGGACACGACCTGGTCGCCCTGCTTGAGCCCGCCCGTGATCTCGATCATGCCGTCGCGGGTCTCGCCCGTCTGCACCGGCGTGGTCTGGGCGGTTTGCTCGCCCTTCTTCTCGACGATCAGGAACACCGAATTGCCATATGGGTTGTAGGTGACCGCCGAAAGCGGCAGGGTCAGCACCTTGCGCTCCATGGGCAGGCCCACCGTCATCTGTGCGAACATGCCGGGGCGCAGCGTCCGCTCGGCGTTGTCTATGGTGGCCTGCAGCGCGATGGAGCGGGTGGTGCTGTCAACCTGCGGGCTGACCGCCGTCACCTTGCCGGTGAACGCCCGGCCGGGGAACGCGGCCACGGCGAAGCTGACGGTCTGTCCGGGGCCGAGAGCCTCCAGGTACCGCTCTGGCAGGGTGAAGTCGGCGTAGATGGGGTCCAGCTGCTGCAGGTCGACCATCGGCGTGCCGGCCTGTACGTATTGCCCCAGATTGACCTTGCGGATGCCGAGCCGGCCGGAGAACGGCGCCGCGATCACCTTCTTGGCGATCAGCGCCTTCTGCTCGTCGGCCTGGGCCAGCAGGCTGTCCAGGCTGCTCCTGGTCGCGTCGAGCCGCGCCTGCGACACATGGCCCTGGTCGATCAGCTTCATGTCGCGCTCGTAATTGCTCCGGGCCAGAGCGACCTGGGCCATCAGCGACTTCAGGTGGGCTTCCTCGGCGGTGGTGTCGAGGCGCACCAGCGGCGTGCCCTGCGCGACCTCGGTGCCGGAGCCGAACAGAATCTGGCGGACGGTGCCCGCAACTTCCGTGGCCAGGTCGACGCTCTGGACGGCCCGCAGGGTGCCCACCGAGGTGAGCTCCGACCGCCAGGTGCTTTGCGTGACCACGGCGGTCGACACGACGGCGGGCGGCGGCTTCATGGTCGCCATGAACTCCGCCGTCTTCATGCCGACGAAAGCCTTCCAGCCGAAAATGCCGCCAAGGACGACAAAAACGGCCGCAAGCATGATGATCATTCGCCTGTTCATGGCTGCATCAGTGCCATTTCGTGTCCGGAACGTCGAGAGGCTTATTTCGAAACACGCCGTGCATTAATCCTCGTCGGCGATGGCGGATTCCTCGATCCGCTCCATGTCTTCATCGGAGAATCCGAAATGGTGGCCGATCTCGTGGATCAGTACATGCGCGATGATGTGGCGGACGCTTTCCTCCCGGTCCCCTTCATCCCAATAGTCCAGGATCGGCTCCCGGTACAGGAAGATCACATCCGGGACGCCGTCGACCACGCCGGAAACCTTGTCCAGGATGTTGACGCCCTCGTAGAGGCCCAGCAGGTCCCACGGGCTTTCCAGCTCCATGTCGTCGCAGACCTCGTCGTCGGGGAAATCCTCGATGCGGATGGCGACGCCCTCGCAATGGGCGCGGAAATGCGCGGGCAGCTTGTCGAATACCTCCCGCGCGGTCGCCTCGAAGTCCTCGAGGGACGGATAGTCGTCGTCGCTGTCAGTCACGGATCGCCGGCCCCACCTTCGCGCCTGTCATCTTCAGGCATGCCTGCCGTATGCGCCTTGCACGACGCTCCGTCAACCGGCCTTGGCCCCGGGCGCGGAACGACGGTATGGTGATGCAGCCCAACGGAGACCATCGATGAAGCCAATCCACCTGCTGTTTGCCCTGGCCGCGCTGACGCTCGCCGCCTGCGCCTCGGACAAGGCCGGCGGACCCGATCCGGAGGACGCACTGGGCAAGCCGTCGGCGGTCACAATCCCGGCGGCCTCCTCGACCCCGTCAGGCATGGGCCAGGGCGACGCCAACGCGGTGATCTGCGACACGGTGGCCGGCTTCGCCTGCCCCGACGGCCAGTATTGCAAGTTCGACGGCGGCGCCTGCGGCATCGAGAAGAAAACCGGCGTCTGCGTCAACAAGCCGCAGATCTGCACCAGGGAGTACCGGCCGCAATGCGGCTGCGACGGCAAGACCTACGGCAACGCCTGCGGCGCGGCGGCGGAAGGCAAGAACATCGACTACGAGGGCGAATGCAAGCCGGCAGAGGGCGCGGCGACGCCGGACAAATAACGGCGCTACTCCAGCATCTTCTCCAACAGCGCCAGCTCGTCCGCCTCCCTCGGCGGCTTGTCCCACCTGATGCGGTTGATCCTCGGAAACCGCATGGCGACCCCTGACTTGTGCCGGCTCGAGCGTTGCAAGCCCTCGAACGCCACTTCCAGCACCAGGCCCTTGTCGGGCTCGTGGGTCACTTCGCGGACCGGGCCAAAGCTGTTGACGGTGTTGTCGCGCACGAACCGGTCGAGCAGCTTCAGCTCGTCGTCGGTGAAGCCGAAATAGGCCTTGCCGACGGGCACCAGCGCACCGTCCTTCCAGACGCCGAACGTATAGTCGGAATAGAACGACGACCGCCGTCCGCTGCCGCGCTGGGCGTAAAGCAGCACGGCGTCAACCAGGAACGGGTCGCGCTTCCATTTCCACCAGTAGCCTTTCGGCCGGCCGGCGAGATACGGGCTGTCACCGCGCTTGAGCATGACGCCCTCGATGCTCTCGGCCTCGGCATGGCCGCGCAGGTCGGTCAGGTCGTCGAAATTCGTGAACGGGATCAGCGGCGACAGGCCGATGCGCGGCTCGCCCTGCGCGGCGACCCACGCCTCCAGCCGGGCGCGGCGCTCGTCGAAGGGCAGAGGGCGAAGGTCCTCGCCGTCCTCGACCAGCAGGTCGTAGACCCGCAGGCCGGCGGGAAATTCGAAAAGCTGCTTCTTCCCCACGGTCTTGCGGTTCAGCCGCTGCTGCAGGTCGGAGAACGGCGCGACCGAGCCGTCGCGCACCACCAGCAACTCGCCGTCGATGGCCGCCTCGAAATGCATGGCCTCGATCAGGTCAGGGAACGCGCCGGAAATGTCCTCGCCGGTGCGGCTGTAGAGCCGCTTCACGCCGCCTTCGGACACCGCCTGCACCCTGATGCCGTCCCATTTCCACTCGGCCCGGTAGTCGGCCGGGTCCATGCGGGCGAAATCCGCCTCCTCGACCGGATGGGACAGCATCACCGGCCGGAACGGCGCGAGTGCGCCGTGCTCGGGACGTGCGGCAAGGCCGTCCGCCCAGGCGAACAGGTCCAGATAGGGCGGCGCCAGGCCGTGCCAGACCTCCTCGACCTCGGCGACGTCCAGGTTCCCATACTGGGCCAGCGCCTGCTTGGCGAGGCGGGCCGACACGCCGATGCGCATGGCGCCGGTGATCAGCTTCAGCAGCGCCCAGCGGCCGTTTTCGTCCAGCGCGTCGAGCCAGCCGGCGATCCGCCCCGGCATGTCGAGTTTCGAGGTCCGGTCCAGTTCCTCGACGATCTCCGACAGGTCGGGCACCCGGTTGACGCCGCGGCGCACCGGCCACATCAGCGCGATGGTCTCGGCGGTGTCGCCCACATAGTCGCGGGACCAGCGGAACAGAGCGGGATCCGTGCGCTCCTCGATCAGCCCGCGGATCATGGCCGGCTTAGCGTGCCTGAAGTCCAGCGTGCCGGTCATGGCGGCGAGCGCATAGCCCCGGTCCGGGTCGGGCACATGCCGGAAATAGTCGACGATCAGCGCCAGCTTGTCGTTGCGGCCGGGCGTGTAGGACAGCCGGTCGAGCAGCTCGGCGAAGCGGTTCACGCGGGCTCTCCAGCGGCGTCCTCGGCGGATTTCAGGTTGTCGCCGCGTGGGCCTTCGCCGTCTTCCTCGTCATAGCCGGCGAGATTCAGCGGCCTGGCCTTGAGGCCGTTCAGCCCGGCCCAGTGCACCAGCGGCTCCTCGCGGCCATGGGTCACCCACACTTCCTGCGGCGACAGCTCCAGCAGGGTGCCGGTCAGCTCGTCCCAGTCGGCGTGGTCGGAGATCACCAGCGGCAGCTCGATGCCGCCCTGGCGCGCCCGCGCGCGCACCCGCATCCAGCCGCTGGCGAAGGCGTTGACCGGCTCGGGCAGCCGCCGGCTCCAGCGGTCGCCCAGCGCCGAGGGCGGTGCGATGACGATCTTGCTCATCATCTCGCCCTTCACCGCGTCCTTGGTCAGCCGCAGGTCGCCCAGCTCGACGCCCAGGCTTTCATAGAGCGCACAGAGCTTCTCCATGGCGCCGTGGATATAGACCGGCGCGTCGTAGCCGCCCTGGCGCAGCAACTTGATGATCCGCTGCGCCTTGCCCAGCGCATAGGCGCCAATCAGCACGCAGCGTTCGGGGAACACGTCCAGCATGTGCAGCGCCTTGGCCACTTCCTTGCCGTCGTCGGGGTGGCGGAAGACGGGGAGGCCGAAGGTCGCCTCGGTGATGAACACGTCGCACGGCACCGGCTCGAACGGCGCGCAGGTGGGATCGGGCCGCCTTTTGTAGTCGCCGGAGACGACGATGCGCCGGCCATGGGCCTCGATCACCGCCTGGGCGCTGCCCAGCACGTGCCCTGCGGGCGACAGCCAGACCGTGGCGTCGCCGATCCGGTGTTTTTCTCCGTAACGGGCGGCCTGCTGCGACGGCGTGAAATCCGCGCCGTAGCGCGCGCCCATGATGGCCAGCGTCTCCTTCGTGGCCAGCACCGAGCCGTGCCCTGCGCGGGCATGGTCCGAATGGCCATGCGTCACCACGGCCCTGGGCGACGGGCGTGTCGGGTCGATATAGAAATCGCCGGGCGGGCAATAGAGACCCTTCGGCGTCGGGCAGACGATGTCGGTGAAGGCTTTCATGAAGGAAAGAACATCAGGCGCCGCGGTTTCGTTTCAAGGGACGGGCATAAAGCACCTGTTCCCATTCTGTTCCATTCCGGTAGATTAGGCCATGGATTCGTCGCACCCGCTTCCCGTGTCGCTGCCGCCCGTGTTCCGGGAGTGGTTCGCCGCGCGCGGCTGGGCGATCCGGCGGCACCAGCAGGAATTGCTCGACCTGACCGAAGCGGGACGTTCGGCGCTGCTGGTCGCGCCGACCGGCGCCGGCAAGACGCTGGCCGGTTTCCTGCCGCCGCTGATCGAGCTGTACCACGAGCTGCAGGGGCCGCCCGCCGAGCGAAGACGCGGCCTGCACACGCTCTACATCTCGCCGCTCAAGGCGCTGGCCGTCGACATCGCCCGCAATCTGGAGGCGCCGTCTAGGGAGATGAAGCTGGGCGTGCGGATCGAGACCCGCACCGGCGACACGCCGATCGAGAAGCGCGCGCGCCAGCGCCGCGATCCGCCGGACATATTGCTCACCACACCGGAGCAGCTCGCCCTGCTGCTGTCGCACAAGGACGCGGGCGACCTGTTCGGCGGGCTGCGCACCATCGTGCTCGACGAACTGCATGCCATCGAGAACACCAAGCGCGGCGACCTGCTTTCCCTCGGTCTGGGCAGGCTGGCGAGCCTCGCTCCGCAGGCCCGCCGGGTCGGCCTGTCGGCGACGGTCGCCGATCCGGACCGCCTGCGGCGCTACCTGGTGCCGCAGTTTCCGGGCCACGAACGCATGGCCGATCTGGTGGTGGCCGATGCGGGCGCGCCGCCTGACGTCGCCATCCTGCGCACCCGCGAGCGGATTCCGTGGGCCGGCCACCGCGGCGCCTACGCCATGCCCGAGATCATGGCTGCGATCAAGGCGGTGCGCTCGGCGCTGCTGTTCGTCAACACCCGCTCGCAGGCCGAGGCCAGCTTTCAGGCGCTGTGGCAGCTGAACGACGAGAACCTGCCCATCGCGCTGCATCACGGCTCGCTGTCGGTCGAGCAGCGCCGCAGGGTCGAGCAGGCGATGACCCTGGGCAAGCTGCGCGCCGTGGTCTGCACCTCGACCCTCGAACTGGGCGTCGACTGGGGCGCCATCGACCTGGTCATCCAGCTCGGCGCGCCCAAGGGGTCGTCGCGGATGATGCAGCGGATCGGCCGCTCCAACCACCGGCTGGACGAGCCGTCTCAGGCGCTGTTCGTGCCGACCAACCGGTTCGAGGTGCTGGAATGCGTGGCCGCCAAGCAGGCCATCGAGGAAGGCATCCAGGACGGCGACCTGCCGCGCCCCGGCGGCCTCGACGTGCTGGCCCAGCATGTCGTGGGCCGCGGCTGCGCCGATCCGTTCGACATGGAGACGCTCTACGAGGAAATCACCGCCGCAGCGCCCTACGCCCATCTCGACCGCCAGACGGTCGAGCGGGTGGTGGATTTCGCGGCCACCGGCGGCTACGCGCTGCGCCGCTACGAGCAGTACCACAAGCTTGAGCGGCTGCAGGACGGCCGATACACCATCGCCTCGCGCAAGGCGGCGCAGCAGTACCGGCTGAACGTGGGCACCATCGTCGAGGCGCCGATGATCAAGCTGCGCTCCATCAAGCGCGGCGGCAAGGGGCGCGGGACCGGCGCCGCGCCCAAGGTCACCCATGTGGCGGGCAAGCCGGTCGGCCGCGCCGGGTTCCACATCGGCGAGGTGGAGGAGTGGTTCATCGAGCAGCTCCGCCCCGGCGACACCTTCCTGTTCGCCGGCCAGGTCTGGCGCTTCGAGGGCATGGCCGAAAACGAGGCCTATGCTTCCAAGACCGACGGGAAGGAACCCATGGTGCCGTCCTACATGGGCGGCAAGTTCCCGCTGTCGACGTTCCTCGCCTCCCGCGTCCGCGCCCTGCTGGCCGATCCGGAGCAGTGGCGCTTCCTGCCCGGGCAGGTGAGCTGGTGGCTTGATCTGCAGCGCGCCAAGTCGTCGATCCCCAAGGCCGAGCAGATGCTGGTCGAGACATTTCCGCGTGGCTCGCGCCATTACCTGGCCTGCTATCCGTTCGAGGGGCGCCTTGCCCACCAGACGCTCGGCATGCTGCTGACCCAGCGGCTCGAGAAGATGCGGATGAAGCCCATGGGCTTCATGGCCAACGACTATGCGCTCACCGTGTGGGCGCTGGGCGACATGTCGACGCTGGACATGCACAGGCTGTTCTCCGACGAGGGCGTCGGCGATGGGCTCGACGCGTGGATGGCGGATTCCAACCTGCTGAAGCGCACCTTCCGCACCTGCGCCACCATCGCCGGCCTGATCGACCGCCGCCATCCGGGCCACGAAAAGACCGGCCGGCAGATGATGGTGAACTCGGATCTGATTTATGAGGTGTTGGGGAGGCACGAGCCCGACCATATCCTGTTGCAGGCGACCCGCGAGGACGTGTCGGCGGGCCTGCTCGACCTGGCGCGCATGCGCCAGCTGCTGGAACGGATATGGCCCGCCGGGCGCATCCTGCACCGTACGCTGGCGCAGATCTCGCCGCTGGCGGTGCCGCTGATGATGGAGATCGGCCGGGAATCCATCGGCGTCGAGGCGAACGAGGAGTTGTTGTCCGAAGTGGCGGACGAGTTCATGGAGATCCTGAATGGCTGAAGCGACAGCCGCCAACGAGCTGGCGATGGCTTCGGTGAACGGCGCCGGGCTGGTGTTCGACCGCTCGGGCGCCGCGTGGTGGCCGGAGGAGTGGCTGCTGGTCGTGGCCGACCTGCACTTCGAGAAGGGCTCGTCGTTCGCGGCGCGGCGCGGCGTGCTGCTGCCGCCCTACGACACCCGCGAAACCCTGGCGCGGCTGGAAACGGCCTGCGAGCGCTACCGGCCCAAGACCGTGATCGCGCTGGGCGACAGCTTCCACGACCTGGGCGCGGCCGGGCGCCTGTCGGCCGACGACATCGCCCGCATCCGCGCGCTCACCGCCGGCCACGAATGGTACTGGATCGAGGGCAACCACGATCCCAAGCCGCCGGAGGATCTGGGCGGCTGGTGCGTCGCCATGCTGGCCTGCGGGCCGCTGGTGTTCCGGCATCTGCCCCAGCCCGGCAGCCAGCAGGGCGAGGTCGCGGGCCACCTGCATCCGGCGGCGCGCGTCGTGGCCCGCGGGCGGAGTCTGAGGCGCCGCTGCTTCGTCACCGATGGCAACCGGCTGATCCTGCCGTCGTTCGGCGCGTATACCGGCGGGCTGGACGTGCTCGACCGAGCGTTCGCCTTCCTGTTCTCCGATCCGTTCCACGCCTGGATGATCGGCCAGGACCGGGTCTATCCGGTGGCGAGCCGGAAGCTTGGCTGATCGTCAACCTTCCCACGTGCCTTGGGCTTCGCTCGGGGTTTATGGTTCTCACCCTGGCCGAGTGCGGGAACGATGACAGCCACAGCGAGCGCCAATCCCCGGTTGCCGAGCGCCGCCATGCGCGCGCCAGTGATGGCGGCGCTCAGCGACCGGCTCGACGCCGTGGCCGATGCCGTCCCACGGGAAGCACCCATCATCTATTTCGACGTACCGGTTCATTTCAACATCGGCGACCTGTTGATACTGGCCGGCACGGAGACCTGGCTGAAGCGGCACGGGCGTCGGGTCACCCATCGCTTCAGTGTCCGGGACTACCGGCGTTTCCTGCAGTCGGTGACCGAGGATCACGTGCTGCTGTTTCATGGCGGCGGCAACATGGGCGACCTTTGGCGCGAGCACGAGGCTTTGCGGCAGGACGTTCTGCGGCGCTTCCCGCGCAACAAGGCGGTGCTGCTGCCCCAGACCGTCCATTTCCGCAACGCGCAGGCCGCCAAGGCCTGCGGTGCCGCCTATCGCGAGCATGCCGACTGCACCGTTTTCGTCCGTGACGATACTTCACGCCGGCTGGTCGAGGAGCAGATGGGCGTGGCGTGCACGGTCGCACCCGACATGGCGCACGTGCTGTGGCATTCCGGCGCGCTGATTCCGCAGGGCAAAGGCGGCGAAGGAGAATTGTGTATCCGCCGGACCGACCAGGAAGCGTCACCCGGGCAACCCTTCGAGGGGATCGACTGGCACGACACCCTGACCTTGAACGACCGCATCCTGTTCCGGCTGCTGTCTCGTGCCATGCACTTGAACCGAAGTGGGGCTTTCCAGCGGTCTCTGATGAATGCCTGGAGTCTCCTGCGCGGCCAGGCGGTCGCGCGCGCGACGACCCTGCTGGATCGGCATGCCTCCATCCTGTCGGACCGCTTGCACGCGGCGATCCTGGGATGCCTGCTGGGCAAGGAGGTGACCATCGTGGACAACAGCTACGGCAAGCTGTCGTCCTATTTCGATACCTGGATGCCCGGCATGATCCCGCGAGCCGGCGCCTGCGCGCTCGATCCGAGACTCTGATCCGCCTTTGCGGCAGGCGGGCGGTGCGTCAGGCCGGTTGCTTCGCCACCAGCGCGCTCCGCAGATCCTCGAACGCCTCAAGGAAACCGTACAGCATGCCCCCCGGTACGCCGACCTCGCTCAGGGTTTCATGATAGACGTCGTAGATCGCGTCGAACTCGCTGTTCGACAGGCCCTTGCCCACGAGAGCGGCATGGGCGCGCGCCATCGCGTCAGGCACGTCCTCGGATTCGAAGTCAAGGTGCAGCCGCAGCGCGTCTTCGATGCCGGCGCGCATGCTCGGCCCGTCAACGGCCTCGAAATAGGCCCGCACCGCCGGATGCGCCTTGGCATGGCTGAAAAAGCATCCGAGGCGCGGTGCAGGCCTTCGGTGCCGCCGATATCCTGAAGCATTGACATGACATGTTTCCCCTGTGTTGCGGGGGCATTGAACGCCTGCCGGGACGCCGCTTCATTGATGGCGATCAATCTGTTTCAGATGCCACGGGTGTGCCGGACCAGCCAAGCCGTCAGATCTGTATTGCTTCGCGTTGCTCGCGGAATCGGAACTATTTCAGGGTGTATCGGATTGGCAGGCGCTTCAGGCCGCTGACGAAGCTCGACTGCACCCAGGCGGGGAAGCCGTCGATCGCCAGATGGTCGAGCCGCGGGATCAGTTCGGCGAACAGCGCGCGCATCTCCATCTTGGCGAGGAACTGGCCCAGGCACAGATGCGGCCCGTGGCCGAAGGCGATGTGCCGGTTGGGCGTGCGATCGAC
Source organism: Candidatus Kuenenia stuttgartensis (assembly GCA_943329845.2). Taxonomy (GTDB): domain Bacteria; phylum Pseudomonadota; class Alphaproteobacteria; order SMXS01; family SMXS01; genus RI-34. The sequence continues at coordinate 81,967 of CALQFM020000008.1, forward strand.
GCGGAACTCGTTGGGCGCCTCGAACGCCTCCTCGTCCCGGTTTGCGGCGTGATACAGCAGCATCACCGCGTCGCCCTTGCGGATTTTCTGACCGCGCAGGACGTAGTCCTCGGTCGCCGTGCGCATGAAGTGCTTCACCGGCGTGGTCCAGCGGATCATTTCGTCGACCGCCGACGGGATCAGCGACGGGTCCGCCTTCAGCTTCTCCAGTTCCCACGGGCTGCGGATCAGTGCCAGCAGGCCGCCCGCCGTCGCAGAACTGGTGGTGTCGTGCCCTGCGGTGGCGATGATGATGTAGTAGGACATCGCCTCAAGGTGGCCGATGGGCCTGCCGTCGATGGTGGCGTTAGCGATCACCGTGGCCACGTCGTCCTGCGGATGGGCGCGGCGCGCCTCGGTCATGGCGGTGAAATAGGCGAAGAAGTCCTGCACCGTGCCCATGTCCGGCGCCGGGGTGCGCTGCATGTCCGGATCCTGCGCCCCGAACAGCTCCTGGGTCAGCTTCAGCAACTGCGGCTCGTCGGATTCGGGCGCGCCCAGGATCATCATGATGACGTGCAGCGGATACCAGACAGCCACTTCCTTGACGAAGTCGCAGCTGCCGCCCTCGTCGGCCATGCGGTCGACCGTGCGTCTCGCCAGGTCGGCGATGCGGTCCTGCAGCTTGTTCAGGCTGCGCGGCTGGAACCATTCCTGGGTCATGGCGCGGAACACCCGGTGGTCCGGGTTGTCCATGTGGATCAGGGTGCGCAGCAGTAGGTCGTTGCCGCCGGTGAAGGCGCGCACCGCCTCCTCCTGCTCGATGCTCTGCAGCACCGCGCGCGGGCCGTTCAGGAAGCGGTCGTTCTGACGCTCCAGCTCCATGATGTCGGCATGGCGGGTGATCGCCCAGAAAGGCCGGAACCCGGCAGGCTCGACCCAGGCGACGGGCGCGTTGCGGCGCATGTCGTCGAGCAGGGCAAGCAACTGACGCTCGTCGCCCCAGGTGCGCGGATCGGCGACGCCGGCATAGTCGGTCATGGTGCTCATTGGTTCCTCCCACAACCAATATGCAAGACCACGCGGTAGATCGCTACCGGTTGGTGATCACGAGGTGCTCATTGGTTCCTCCCACAACCAATATGCAAGACCACGCGGTAGATCGCTACCGGTTGGTGATCACGACAGCTCGATCACCTCGAAATCGTGCGTGATCGCCACGGATTTCGACAGCATGGCCGATGCCGAGCAGTATTTCTCCGCCGACAGGGCGATCGCCCGCTCGACCTTGGCGGAACTCAACTTCCGTCCCGTCACCACGAAATGCAGGTGGATTCTCGTAAATACCTTGGGATCCTCGTCGGCCCGCTCGGCGTCGATCTCCAGGGCGCAATCCGTCACCGCCTCGCGGCCCTTCTCCAGGATGTGGACCACGTCATAGGAGGTGCAGCCGCCCAGGCCGATCAGGATCAGTTCCATCGGAGTCGGCGCGATCGCAACGCCGCTCTTGCCGCCCTTGCTGCCCATCACCACCGCATGGCCGGTGTCGGACTCACCGAGGAAATTGCGGTCCTCGATCCATTTGACGCTGGCTTTCATGGGACTCTCCAAGGGTTTGGCGCGACTTTAGCGCGTCGAAACGAGCGCGCAAGACCAATGCCGGAATCTAAATTCCAACCAATGCTGCTTATTTTGTACGTTTTAAAACCAAACCTCGTATAACGGAGCCGCAATCTGATGGCGCGATGTCCGACCGGAAACCCCGCGAGACGATAAGCCGGTTGCAACGAATGCCGGACTCCGCCGGTTTTTCGACGTTCATTTGTCCGATGGGATCTCGGTGCGGTCGGTAGGTATCGATTCTTCGATGCCTTTACCTGGGGAGCACCGGATGACGCCATTGCGCATCACCATCGTCGATTTCGCCACGCGCGGACCACAAAAGCGGCTCTACGCCCGCCTCATGAACGCCAATTACGCGAGCATCATGCCGCAGGTCATGGGCGTCTGGTGCGAGGAGCTGGGCCACAAGGTCCGCTACATCTGCTACACCGGCACCGA
>CALQFM020000009.1 GCA_943329845.2 Candidatus Kuenenia stuttgartensis
AAGCGCCGAACGGCGGCATACACTTCCACAGCAAACATCCCCGGCCAACCCCCAAAAGGATCAACCTAACCACTGGCCTGCTTTTACGCCGCCACGCTCAGCACAACGCCGGCGCTCCAGTGGCTGGTTTTGTCACCGCCCTGCACACCAGGTGCAAGAGGACGAGCAGGCATGCCGCCGCCCCCATCAGTCCGATCGCACCGATGGTATGAAGAAACTTCAGGAAGTGTCGCACCGCGTTCCCCACTCCCCCGGTTGGAATGCCGAAGCCGAAAATCAACCCAAGATATAGACCGGATCAGCCGGTGCGGATCACTGCGGCCTCTGGGACGAGCGAAATATCACTGTGCCGGTTGAGCCGGAATTTTTCCAGTCGGCCTGGAACCAACCCGCCGCGCGCCCGTTGTGAGATTGCGGCACCCGCGATTGCCCTCGTAGGCGCCGTGTGGAACCAGCCCCGCCGGAGCCCCCCTCCTGGCGGGGCTCTCTCTTTGACCAGCGCCGCGCCTAGCTGCCGCCGCCCGCCTCGTCCAGAAGCGCATCCGCCCGAGACCACTGGTGTTCCCGGCCACATTCTGGGCACGGGAGTGTCTGGGCACCGAACTTGTATGATTCGAAGGTCTCCCAATTGAGGTTGATGCCGGTGTACACCTGCTTCCCCGTATCGGGGCACTCAATCAACACCCTCGGCATGGTTCGGTCCTTTCCTGCGAACCGCCCCCGCCACGATCCAGCATAGCACATCCAGCCGGTATGGTCGCCGCCACCTCGGGGATGCCGACAATCCTGTAAAACATCGGCACAGCGAGAAACTAATCAGACCACAAGGAGTTATTGAGGAGGGACGAAAGGCTAATAAACCCATGGAAGACACTATTTCATCAAGAGAAGAGCTGCCGTACCGGGTCACTCGGAACGACGACGACATGATCCGCAACCTGCATATGCTTTATGATGCCGTCTGTATCGAGCCGGTGCCGGACTACCTGATGGATTTGCTTAAAAGGCTGCCAGAATAACAGTTCCTCTGCTTTCGTCGAACCTCAAGGCCGTCCCCGCTTCACCGACCCGGGAGGCATCAAGCGCCAGGACGAAACCGACGCCCCACGCCGCATTCCGGTTTTCTTCGGCACAGCGCACCCTATAACAAGACTCGGGAAGACTTTCGCGCCGAGGACCATCATGACCATCCGTCGCCTTCTAATGCCGCTGTTGGCCGCGGCTGTCTTTGCCCTGCCGGGCACCGCTGGCGCCTGGTCGCCGGAAGGACACCAGGTCATCGCCAGGATGGCGTCGCTCTATCTTACCAAGAGCGCCAAGGCGCAGGTCGAGGATCTGCTGGACGGTCCCGCCGCCGACGCCATGGCCAAGGCATCGACCTGGGCCGACGAGATCGCCGCCAAGCGCCCCGAGACGAAGGCGTGGCACTACGTCAACATTCCCATTGCCGAGGGCAAGTACAATGCCGCGCGCGACTGCCCTGATGGCAATTGCGCCGTGGGCCGCATGGCCGCAGACATGAAGATCCTGGCCGACAAGACCCAGCCGGCCGAGAAGCGCGCCGAGGCCCTGAAGTTCCTCATCAACCTGATGGGCGAGATCCACCAGCCGCTGCGCTGCGTGGACGACGGCCAGGATCACGGCCGCAACGTGAAACTGCAGTTCGGCGACAAGCACACCACCCTGTTCGATGTCTGGGAAAACGATATCGTCCGCAGCATGCAGGGAACGCCCGACCAGCTGGTCAGCCGCCTCAGCACCAAGATCAAGCCCGAGCACCGGAAATTCTGGGCTTCCGGCAGCCTCGTGACCTGGTGCGAGGAATCCGCCGGCCACGCCAAGGTGAATATCCACGACGACCTGTACGGCGCGGCCAAGCTGTCCAATGGCGAGTTGCTGATGAGCGTGGAATATCCCGACGTGAAGCACCGGCTGGCCTCGGAGCTGCTCTCACGGGCGGCCGTGCGTCTGGCGGCGGCGCTGAACCTGTCGCTGAAATAGTTCAGCGCGCGGTATCCCGCTCCTCGTCCCAGAAGCGCTGCATCAGGTAGTAAGTGAACGAGGCCGACCAGCCGAGCAGCATCAATCCGTTGATCGGTTCGACGCTGGCGAGCAGGCGTAATGGGCCTGTCGGATAGATGTCGCCCAGCCCCAGCGTGGTGAACGTCTCGGCCGAGAAATAGAAATAGCTGAGCGGCTCGAAAATATGGACACCGGCGAAGCCGCCGATGTCGATGGCCCGGTCGGCGAACCAGAATGCCAGCGCGTAGAGGCTGATTTCCAGAAGGTGAATCCAGAACACGATCACCATGGCGGCGAGGATCTTCCGCCGCCCGGTGAGTTTCATGACGCGGACGCGCCCATAGGTCAGCCGCAGTCCTTCGTAGTGCAGCGTCGTGGTGCCGAGCACCAGCACCAGCGCCGTGACGATCGCATAGAGCAGACCCATCGGCCGATCCCCCGTGGCGGCGACCACCGCCGCGAGACAGAAGGTGGGAGGCCGACGGTCCGACCGCCAGCTCAGCCCGGGAAGCGCTCGAACGCCGGGATGCCGTCGGGGATGCTGTGGAACGGCTGCTTGTCGATGGTGAAGATCGCCATCTCCGGCCCGCCGAACAGCTTCGGATCGTCGAAGGTGCCCACCTTCAGGATGACGGCGGGGAAGCCCTTGGCGCGAGTCAGGATGTGGGTGCCGCATTCGGGACAGAACTCGCGCGTCACGGGCCGCTCCAGATCGCTGCGCGTGAACTGCTTCGGCGTGCCCTTGGTATAGGCGAAGCCGTCCAGCGGCATGGCGACGATCACATTGGGCGATCCGCCCGAGATGTACTGGCATTCCCGGCAATGGCACTGGGCCTTCATCATGGGATCGCCCTCAGCCACGTAGCGCAGGCCGCCGCAATAGCATCCACCTTCGATCTTCATGGTATCCTCCCCGGTTTTCCGAGCAACTCTAGCCCTGCGCGCCGCGGATTTCCATGGACTGGATCAGGCCGTCCACGGCGCGGTAAACGTGGATCACGTCGCTGCGCGACAAGACGGCGCCCTCGAGGGCGCGCACGATCTGGTGGACATGCACGGCGGTGCGGCCATCGCTTTCCAGCGTGTAACCCATGGGCGTGACGGTTGGGTTGATCGCCGCCCATTGCCGCAGCCAGTAGTCTCGCACCGCGTCACGGCCATGGAGCCTGCCGCCCTCCCACCCGTTCGGCCAACTCACGTCTGGATGGAGGCACGCCAGCACCGCATCAATATCGCGTGCGTTGAAGGCGTCGTAGAGCGCGTTGATATCGATCATGCCGTTCATCCGGGAAACCGCTCGAACGCCCGCACCCCGTCCGGGATCTGGTGGAAGTCCTGCTTGTCCTGGGTCCAGATGGCAAATTCCGGCCCGCCGAACAGCGACGGGTCGTCGAACGTGCCGACCTTCAGCACGACGGCGCCGGGCCGGCGCGGCGTGCGGGTGAGGATATGGGTGCCGCACCCGGCGCAGAACTCGCGGGTGACCGGCGCGTCCAGATCGCTGCGCCTGAACTGCTTCGGTGCGCCGCTGGTATAGGCAAACCCGTCGGCCGGCATCACCATGAACACATTGGGCGAACCGCCCGAAATGTACTGGCATTCCCGGCAATGGCACTGACTCCGGGCGATCGGCTCGCCTTCCGACACGTAGCGCAGCGCGCCACAGTAGCATCCACCTTCAATCCTCATGTCGTCCTCCACTTGGCTGCTCGAGTCTAGCGACCTGGGGCGCAGAAAGCAGCCTTGCTTATTCCGGTCCTGCGCGACAGGCTACGGCTTCACGAAACTGGGGAGTACGTGGAATGGGACAGCTTGACGGCAAGGTCGCGATCGTTACCGGCGCGGGCCGGGGCATCGGCAAGGCGACGGCGATCGCCTATGCGCAGGAGGGCGCCAAGGTCGTCGTCGCGTCGCGGACGCAGGCGACGCTGGACGGCGTTGTGAAGCAGATCACGGAGGCGGGCGGCACCGCCATCGGCATCGCCTGCGACGTGGGCCACAAGGACCAGATCTTCGCCATGGTCGACAAGGCGGTGAAGGCGTTCGGCCCGATCGACATCCTGGTGAACAACGCGCAGGGCTTCGGCACCGAGGCCAACCCGCAGAAGTCGACCGTGTTCGTATCCGTGCAGGACACCGACGATGTCGAACTGGAATACACCTTCCGTACCGGTGCGCTGGCGTCGCTCTGGGCCATGCAGGCGGTGTACCCGTACATGAAGGGCCGCGGCGGCAAGATCATCAACTTCGCCTCGGCCGCCGGCATGACCGGCGATCCCGGCAATACCTCGTACAATATCGCCAAGGAGGCGATCCGGGTCATCACCCGGACGGCGGCGCGGGAATGGGGACCGGACGGCATCCAGGTGAACACAGTCAACCCGTTTTTGCGCACCGACGCATGGGAGAACTGGGAGAAGGCCCGGCCCGAGGACGTGAAGAAATACGCGGAATCGGTGCCGCTGAAGCGGCTCGGCGATCCCGTGAAGGATGGCGGGCCGCTGATGGTGTTCATCGCCAGCGACGCCAATTCCTACATGACCGGCCACGACTTCAACCTGGACGGCGGCTGGGAGATCCACGCGTGAGCACCGACAAGATCATCCTGGAACTGGCCGAGAAACAGGCGATCCACGAACTGATGGCGCACTATGCCGACCGCATCGATGCCAACGACCCGGCGGGCGCCGCGGCCTGTTTCGCCGAGGACGGCCTGGGCGTCTACTGGCAGGACTGTGTCGGCCCCAAGGCCATCGAGGATCGGCTGATCGGCATCCTCGACCGCTTCCACGCCACGTCCCATCACCTGAGCAACGTCCAGATTCGGCTGAATGGCGACACCGCGACCGCACAGGCCTATGTCTACGCCTTCCACCGGGTGAAGGCCGACATGGAAAACCCCATGCACTATTGGGGCCGATGGGTGGACGAGCTGGCCAAGGTCGACGGCCAATGGAAGTTCAAGCGCCGCGAGGTGGTTGGCATTGGCAGCATCAACCGGGGCGCGGACGACCTGGATCACCCGGGCCATCCGGGGCGCCTGTCGCGCGACGGCTCGGCGCCGGCCGATTTCCTGGCGAAGGCGGATGCCTGACATCGAGCGGATCGCCCGCGAGCTCGCCGACAAGACGGCCATCCACGCGCTGATGGAGCACTACGCCGACCGGATCGACGCCAACGATCCGGCGGGCGCGGCCGCCTGCTTCGCCGAGGACGGCATCGGCGTCTACTGGCAGGACTGCGTCGGACCCAAGGCCATCGCCGAAAGGCTGACTGCCATCCTCGCCCACTTCCACGCCACGTCGCACCATCTCAGCAACGTCCTGATCCGGCTGGACGGCGACACGGCGACGGCGCAGTCCTACGTCTACGCCTTTCACCGGGTGAAGGCAGCCATGGACAAGCCCATGCATGTCTGGGGTCGCTGGGTCGATCGGCTGAAGAAGGTCGACGGCCAGTGGAAGTTCGCCCACCGGGAGGTGGTCAGCGTGGGAAGCATCGGCAGTGTCCGAGTGCCCAACGATCTGGACCATCCGGGGCATCCCGGACGGTTGGCGCGTTAGGCTTTTCCCTTTACCGTCATGCGAGCGCCCGTAGGGCGCCTGCGATCCGGCGGAATTGACCGCCCTCGCCAAAACCAGCACGCATGACGCTTCCATCCGGCGCCATCCGATGCTTACATAGGGCCGCGCAGGGGAGAGCGCGATTCAGCCCGAGGGAGAGACCATGTCCGCGCCGAATGACCACGAAGTCGTTTCCATCTATCCGTACACGCCCGAACAGCTCGACCGGCTGATGACCGATGCGCGCGAATGCGTGCTGATGTGGGCCACCAAGGACAACTGGCCGGTCGGTGTCTATCACTCGTTCGTGTGGCGCAACGGCCGCATCTGGATCACCTTCGCCGCCCACCGCCACCGGGCCAACGCCATCAAGCGCAACCCGAAAGTGGCGGTTGCGGTCAGCGGTGTCGCCGGCGTGGAGCCGGACTGCCCGATGGGCTCGGCCACCGCCAAGGGCATCGGCATCTTCCATGACGACGACGAGACCAAGGCCTGGTTCTACCGGGCTCTGGCCGACAAGTCGCACCGCGGCGACAAGGCCAAGGCCGACCGGTTCGTCGAGACCCTGAACTCGCCCATGCGCACCATCCTGGAAGTGATCCCGACCCAGTGGATCACCTTCGACAGCGGCAAGTCGGCCCGGCACATGGCCGGCCAGATCAATGACACCGAGCTGGGTCCGCGGCTGACGTCGGACGCCGAGCGCCTCGCGAAGTTCCGCAGCGAGCGAGGGCTCGGCGAGCGCTGACAATGAAGTCGCCGCATGGTTGCGGCTGACTACGCGAAATCTGCACCATGAGGCTGTAACTGGTCCCCCGCAGCGGCCACCCGGCCGCTACGGGGCCAACGCACGATCAACAGCGCTCGGGCGTTTGAGCCGGCGAGGGCCTCGGTCTATTGCAGGCTGGCGGTGGCGGTGCCGGGGGCGACGATGATGCAGCTCACCTTGCCCCGCTTCAGGACTGTGCAGGCATCCTGCGCCTCGGTGCGGCTGTTGAAGCCAACCAGACGCGAGCGGTAGAGCGCCTTCTTGCCGCCCGCCGCACTCACGGACGCGGTGACATGATCGAGCGTATCCGACAGCTTGCCGACCACCTTCTGGGCGAATTCGCGCGCCGCGTCGCGCTTGCTGAACGCGCCAACCTGAACGGCCCAGCCGGACGGCGGTGATGCCGCGTCGGCATCGCTCTCGCCGGTTTCAAGCGCGGCCGAGGCGATGGTCTTGATCGCGATCTGCTCCCTGACGGGCGCTTCCGCGACCGGCAGCGGCGCGGCCAGCGCCGACGGCATGGAGACCGGGATATCCTGCGCGGCGACCTGGCTGTTCAGCGTCGTCATGTGAGCGGGAGCGACGGTCTTCGACCTGGGCGCGTCTTCGGAGAAGCCAGCGACCTTCACCGGCGTTACCGTCGGCACCGGCTTGGCGGCGGCGACCGTGGTGACCGGGCCGTCCGGCTCGTCGTCCTTCACATATTCCACGCCGGGCAAATCGTTGCCGCTGGCGCGGGCGAAACCAGCGTCCATGATCTCGCCCATGTAGCGGTCGCGCGCGCTGGCGGTCGAGCCGCCGAACACCACACCCACGAGCCGGGTGCCGTCGCGCTGGGCGGCCGCCAGCAGGTTGAAACCCGACAGGCCGATGAAGCCCGTCTTGATGCCATCAGCGCCCCGGTAGTTGAGGGCAAAGCGGTTGTGGCTGGTATGGGTCACCCCGTTGTAGGTGAAGCTGCGCGTGCCGAAATAGGCGTAATATTTCGGGAAATCCCGGTGGATCGCGATGCCCAGCAGTGCCTGGTCGCGCGGCGTCGACATCTGCTCCTTGTTGGGCAGGCCCGAGGCGTTGCGGTAGACCGTGTTCCTCATGCCCAATTCGCGGGCCTTGGCTGTCATCAGGTAGCCAAAATCGTCCTCGGTGCCGCCAATGCCTTCCGCCAGCACTGTCGCGGCATCGTTCGCGGATCGGGTGACGAGACCGAGTACGGCGTCCTCGACGGAGATGGTCGAACCGGCGGTCAGACCCAGCTTGCTGGGCGCGCGGGTGGCCGCATAGCGGGACACCGGCAGCTTGGTATCGAGGGTCAGCGTGCCGTTGTGCAGCGCCTGGAACGTCAGGTACAGCGTCATGACCTTGGTCATGGACGCCGGATAGAGCCTCTTGTCGGGGTTGCGCGCGTAGAGGACTTCGCCGGTCTTCTCGTTGATGATGATCGCGCCGGTGCCGATCTTGTAGCTGGAGGCCTTACTGGCCTTGGCCTTGATTGACTTGCTCTTGTGGGTACGGGCTTCGGCCGGGGGCGCGGCGGCGATACCGACCGTCAGCAGAGCGGCCAGCACCAGTACGTTCACCTTGATGAGCTTTTGCGTGAACCGCCGCCCGAATGCCTGAAACAGCACCCACAACCTCCCTTGCGTCGCCCTACTCCACGAGCACATTGATGACAAACAAAAGAGTCTTATTTTTGGCCACGTTGTGCAAGCTAAAGTTAAAGTGAAGACTCAGGAACCGTCACATTCCTGCCAATTTGTACGGCATGCTACCGCGCTCCAGGTATTCAAGCACCGGAAAGTCGCGCATGGCGCCGTACGGCACGCCCTACTCGCGGAACGGATGCACGTCCCTGCTGGGCCAGAGGAACTGAATCCGGGTGCGGTGAATCAACCACTCGTCGCTCTGCTTCTTGTATTCGTCATCGTAGATGCCAAATAGAATCAATGGGTTCTCTGTACCGACGGCCGTCCGAAGGTCGAGCAGGTACCAGCGGCCGATTGCCCGGCCGGGTTCCTTCAGGGTAATCCACGGATTGGTCACCGCGTGCATCACGTTGAATATGCCGCCATACCGCGCGATGAATTTACGGTAGTTCGCGTGGATCGCATCGCGGCCGACCCAGTCGCCGCCATAGTTGGGGCCGAACTCGCAGACCGCATCCTCGGTGAACAGGGCGGCCAGCTTGTCGACCTCGCCGCCGTCATAGTAGTGCGAGTAGAGATGGCGCGTCGTCTTGATCTTCTCGATATCCAGTAGGTCTTCGATCGTCATCGCATTCCCCGTGAGCGGCATCGCCGCAGATTACCGCAGGGCGCACCCCGCGCCGCAAGCATTTTCGTTCACGCGTGCTTGTTAATCCTTCCCAAGTGCCCGGGGATTTGGCAGGTTGACGCGCAAAGGAGCCACCGATGCCTTACGACTTCCACGACAGCCTGCGCGGCACCGTCGCCGCCAACCTGGACAGGTTTCCGCACGAATTCATCGATGGCGAGGGCTTTCGACACGCCGCGGTCGCGCTCACCATCGTGGCGGGCGATACGCCGGACCAGGGGGCGTCCATGCTGCTGACAAGGCGCACCTCCAAGCTCAACAAGCACGCCGGCCAATGGGCGCTGCCCGGCGGCCGTGTCGACGAGGGCGAGGATCCATTGCAGGCGGCGCTGCGGGAGATGCAGGAGGAGGTCAACCTCGTCCTTGACAACACCCACTTCCTCGGGCGGCTGGACGACATCTCTTCACGTTCGGGCTATGTGATTTCGCCCTTTGTGTTCTGGGCCGAGGACACCTCGTCCATGGAGCCCAATCCGGATGAGGTGGCGTCGATCCACCGCATTCCGCTGCGCCTGTTCGAAGGTGACAATGCCGTCCAGTTCATCGACGTGGAAGGCCAGACCGAGAAGATGCTGCGCCTGCAGCTCGGCGACAACCGCATCCACTCGCCCACGGGCGCGTTCCTGCTGCAGCTATGGGAAGTGGGCGTGAACGGGCGCCACACCCGCGTCAAGCAGCACCTGCACCCCGACTGGGCCAAATAGGCAAGGCGCTTGCGCGGCTGGCGGTGATCGTAGCCAGCTCCTCGGGCGGTCATTGGGGAGAGCGAGAACAAGCTTGGGACACCGCGGCTACCTGAGCATCCTGGGCGTCCTGTTCGCCATTCTGGCCGTCGCCCTGGCGATCAACCCGGTCGACCGGGCCGATTGGCTCCTGGAGAACGCGCTGGTCGCCGGATTTCTGCTGGTGGCGGTGCTGACGCACCGGCACTTTTCGTTCTCCAGACTCTCGGCAACGCTGATCTTCCTGTTTCTTTGCCTGCACGAGGTCGGATCCCACTACACCTATTCGCTCGTCCCCTATGACGCCTGGTTCAAGGCGCTGACGGGCACCACGTTCAACGAACTGGTTGGATGGGAGCGCAACAACTACGACCGCGTCGTGCATTTCAGCTACGGCTTGCTACTGGCCTACCCGTTGCGCGAGATATTCCTGCGCGTGGTCAATGTCCGGGGCTTCTGGGGCTATTTCCTGCCGCTCGACGTCATGATGTCCACGTCCATGCTCTACGAACTGGTCGAATGGGGGGCGGCCATGGCATTCGGCGGCGAGCTCGGCCTGGCGTACCTGGGCACCCAGGGCGATGTCTGGGACGCCCACAAGGACATGGCGCTGGCCAGCACCGGCGCGCTGATCGCCATGGCGACTACCGTGGCGATCAACATGGCGCTGCAGCGGGATTTTGCCTCGGAATGGGCGGACAGCTTCCGCGTCAAGAACAACCGTCCGGTCGGTGAGGCCGCCGTCATCAGCATGTGGCGCCGTCACCGGCCGGACTAAAGGTCTCAGGCGGCTTCGGCCCGGCCCAAAACGTCATCCCGCACCGAGTTGGCCAGCGCAGCCACATCCCCGATATCCGCATCGGATACGCCGAGTTCCTTCAGCGTCGCTCCCAGCAACTCGATCACGGCGTCGACATGGCTGTCGTTCAGGCCACGCGCCACAAGAGCCCGGTGTCCGTCGCGCATGTTCTGTCCGGTATAAGCGTTGGGGCCGCCCGTCACCATGGTGAGAAAGCCGCGCTGCTTGGTGCGCTGGCGCTCCATATCGACACCGTCGAAGAAATGGCGGATGCGGTCATCGGCCAGCACCTTGCCGTAGAACACATCGACCGCCGCCTTGATCGCCGGCGCGCCGCCCAGCCGCTTGTACAGAGAGTCCACCTCGTCCTCCTTTTATGATGTATAATAGATACATCTTTAACAGATGCGGGATCGCGCTTCAAATGCGCATTCCCGTCGACAACGAAGTCCCGGCCATGCGCCTGACGCAACACACCGACTATGCGCTCCGCGTGCTGATCCATGTGGGATCCAAGGGTGGCGGCGCCTCGACCATCCGCGAGATCGCCGCAAGCTACGGCATCTCGCGCAACCACCTCATGAAGGTCGCCCATGAACTCGGCCGGATTGGCCTGCTGGCGCCTCAGCGCGGGCGCGGGGGTGGCCTGACGCTCGCCCGCTCCCCGGCCGAGATCAATGTGGGCGATGTGGTTCGGCTCATGGAGGAGAGTCTCGCGCTGGTGGAATGCTTCAAGGGTCCGGACAATACCTGCCCCATCGCCGGCCTCTGTCGGCTCGAGGTCGCCCTTGCCCAGGCGCTCCAGGCGTTCCTCGCTGTCCTGGACGGCCTGACGCTGGCGGACCTGCTGGTAAACCGGGCGGCTCTCGCAGCACGGCTGGGGATTGTTTCCCAGCCGGTAACATCGTCGTGAATGTGGTATTTGGTGCTGCAGGGGTGGCCCACCCACGCTAGACTGCGAGTTCAGCACCTAAGCCCCCTCAAGCTGATGTGCTGACGGCCGGACGGGGAGCGACTGCAGCGTAGCCCCGTCCGGCCACCTCGTTGCCACAACATGCATGGTACGTCGGGCTGATTTGGTGGCCAAACCGCCTCAATCGCGGTAGGCTCCGCTCATGAAGGATCATCAGCACATCGCGGACGCCCTGCAGGCGCGCATGGCGCAGTTGTCCGAACGTGTCGAACGGCTTGAGGAAGATTTGCGCCAGCCGCTTGATCCGGATTTCGCCGAGCAGGCGACCGGCATGGAGGCGAGCGAAGCCAACGAAGCCCTGGAAGGCGCGAGCTGGGCCGAGATGGCGCAGATCCGCGCAGCGCTCAGCCGTATCGAGGACGGTACCTATGGCATCTGCGTCAGCTGCGGCGACAGCATCGCGCCGGCCCGCCTGGAAGCCCTGCCCTTCGCCCAGCAATGCATCGACTGCGCTCGGGGCCGTTGAATTCACCGGAATCGATGTTTCGGCGCGCCACCGTTTGCGCCGGGGACCGAATGACTTAAATCTAATCGACCGTGGGCTGGGGGCGGCACCCGAATACCGAGGAGAAAGTTAACATGCTGAAATTCACGCGGCGCGGTTTCCAAGTGACGGCGCTTTCCGTGGCATTGGCCACCGGCGTGGCAACCGCCGCTCTGATCCCGTCGAACGCCGTTCAAGCCGCGTCGGAATCCGACGCCCGGGAACTGGTGATGTCCGCGCAGTATGCCTTCGACGACCTGACAGACAAGGGCACCAACGCCACGGTCCGTTCGCTGCTCAAGGATGCGCGGGGCGTGATGATCTTTCCGTCTGTGGTCAAGGGCGCCGTCGGCATCGGCGGCGAAGGCGGCAGCGGCGTGCTGCTGGTGCGCGGAGAAGACGGCGTGTGGAGCTACCCGGCGTTTTACCACATGAGCTCGATCAGCATCGGCCTGCAGATCGGCGGCCAGGAAACCCGTTTCCTGCTGATCCTGATGACCGACAACGCCGTGCGCAAGGTCATGAGCGGCGACACCCAGGTGGGCGGCGACCTGAGCGCCGTGGCGGTGGAGAACGGTGTCGACAAGTCGACCGGCACTACCACGGGCAGGCGAGACATCTTCTATCACGCCGAGACGCAGGGCGGCCTGTTCGCGGGTGTCAGCCTGGAAGGCACCAACATCAAGGCGCGCAACAAGATGGCCACGAAATATTACGGCCAGGACGTGACCGTCCGCGACATCCTGATCGAGCGCCGCGCCTCCAATCCGCAGGCAGAAGAGTTGCGGACGACGATCGCCTCACAAACCGGCTACTAAAGCGTTTCGTCGCGGCTTTCGGACGGCAAGGCGGGTTCCGCCTTGCCTGAAAGCGCTCAGCCGGCCGTCGCCAGGGCCTGGTCCAGATCGGCGATGATGTCGTCGATGTGTTCCAGGCCGATCGACAGCCGCACATAGCCGGCGGTGACGCCGGTCGCCAGCTGGTCCTCGGCCGACAGCTGGCTGTGGGTGGTGCTGGCGGGGTGGATGGCGAGGCTGCGCGCATCGCCGATATTGGCCACATGATAGAGCAGCTTGAGGGCGTCGATGAACCGGCGCCCGGCCTCCATGCCGCCCTTCAGCTCGAACCCCACCAGGCCGCCATAGCCGCCCTTGAGATAGGCGTCGGCGCGCCGGCGCGCCTCACCCGACTGTTGGCCGGGGTAAATCACCGTCGTGACGTTCGGATGCTTCGCCAGCCAGTCGGCGACCTTCGCAGCATTGGCGCAGTGCCGCTCCATGCGCAGCGGCAGGGTCTCCAGACCCTGGATGATATAGAACGCGTTGGTAGGGCTGAGCGCCGGCCCAAGATCGCGCAACATCACGGTTCGGGCGCGCAGGATGTAGGCAATGGGGCCAAGCGGCTTGGCCGCCTGCGTCCAGACCGCGCCGTGATAGGACGGATCGGGGCTGTTGAGGTTCGGCTGCCGCGCCGGATGGGCCTCCCAGTCGAAGTTGCCGCCGTCGACGATCATGCCGCCGATGGAGGTGCCGTGGCCGCCGATATATTTGGTCAGCGAATAGACGACGATCGCCGCGCCGTGATCGAACGGCCGGCACAGCAGTGGCGACGCCGTATTGTCCATGACCAGCGGAATGCCCAACTCTCGGCCGATGGCCGCCGCCTCGGCGATGGGGAACACCTGGAGCTTCGGATTGGGAAGTGTCTCGGCGTAATAGGCGCGCGTGCGGTCGTCGGTGGCGCGCCGGAAGCTTTCCGGATCGGCCGGGTCGACGAAGCGCACGTCGATTCCCTGCGCGCGCAGGGTATTGTTGAACAAGTTCCAGGTGCCGCCATACAGGTCGGTGGAACTGACCACATTGTCGCCGGCAGACGCCAGGTTCTGCAACGCCAGCGCCGACGCCGCCTGTCCCGAGGCAACCGCCAGCGCCGCCGCGCCGCCCTCGAGCGCGGCGATGCGGCTCTCGAGCACGCCCGTCGTCGGATTCATGATGCGGGTATAGACGTTACCCAGTTCCTCCAGCGCGAACAGCCGCGAGGCGTGCGCCGTGTCCTGGAACTGATAGGACGTGGTCTGGTAGATCGGCACAGCGACCGCGCCGGTGGCGGAATCGGCGCGGTAGCCGGCGTGCAGGACGAGGGTCTCAGGATGCTTGCTGTCGGTACCCATATGGTCCCCCTCACAAAGCTCTAATTACGGAGCGTGAGCATGCCCCTGGCGCGAGAGCCATGCAACGCCGTGTTCGCTGCGCGGTCCGGTCAGTTGCCGCCGCCGTACTTCTTTTCCATATCCCTGGAAAGCGCTTCCAGCTCGGCGTCGGACATCTTCGACATCTCTTCCATCGAATAGCCGGTGACCTCCTTGGTCGCCGCGCGGGCTTCAGGGCTATTGGCCTTGCGCATGCCCTCGGCTGCCACCCGATTGGCTTCGGCCGTCTTGGCGGCGACCTTGGCGTCATATAGGCGATTCACCTCGGCTTCGGACTTTCCCTTGGCCTCGGCGCCAAGGTACTCGCGCTTGCGAGTCATCTCCTGGGCGTGTGCCTTCGCCGTTGCTTCCTGCATGATACGGTCGGCCTCGGCCTCCCGCGCCGCCCGTTCCCTGGCCGCCGCGTCGCGTTCGCGCTGTTCCTGGGCTTCCAGTTCGGGATCCCAGTCGGCGTAGGCCTGGCCGGCGGCCAGCAGCGATGCGAGGGTTGCCGCGAGGAGTGTCTTCATCATGCGTCTCCGATCAGGGCCATCGATGGCCAACTGCCCCCGAAGGGCATGCTATTACCTGCCTAACCTTCCGGCAATCTCCTCGACCGCTTGGCCGCGACAACCAAAGCGGGTAGTGTCGCCTGCGAAAACAGGGGAGAAGCTGATGTCGCTGATGGCAGTCATCAAGGGCCGGAAGGGATCCAGCGGATTCGGCTACGCGTCGACGGCCGAGGAAGTGACGGCCGGGCTCGATCTTACCGGCAAGACGATCCTGATCACCGGCGTCACTTCGGGCCTGGGCCGTGAATCCGCCCGGGTGCTGGCCATGCGCGGCGCCCATGTGATCGGCACCGGCCGCTCGGCGGATTCCACCAGAGGCGTGCTCGCGCGCTTCGGCGCGAACACGACCGCCGTCGCCTGCGAGCTGTCGGAGCCGGCTTCCGTGCGCCAGGCCGCCGCCGAGATCGCCGGCATGGGCCGGCCGCTCGACGCGGTGATCTTCAACGCCGGCATCATGGCGCTGCCGAAGCTGCAGCAGAAATACGGCTATGAGCTGCAGTTCCTCACCAATCACATGGGCCATTTCATGCTGATGCAGGGCCTGATGCCCGCCCTCGCGGCCAGCGCGCGCGTGGTGGCTGTGTCCAGCACCGCGCACACCGGCGCGCCCAAGGGCGGCATTCAGTTCGACAACCTGTCTGGCGAGCGCGGCTACGGCGCGTGGAGCGCCTACGGGCAGGCGAAGATTGCCAACCTGCTGTTCGCGAAGGAGCTGGCCCGGCGCTTCGAAGGCACCGGCCGCACCGCGAACTCGCTGCATCCCGGCGTGATCATCACCAACCTGGGTCGGCACCTGAACCCGGTGATGAAGTTCGGCTTCGGGGTCGCCAGCGTCTTCATGTGCAAGGACGTCCACCAGGGCGCGGCGACCGAATGCTACCTAGCGGTCCATCCCGGCGCGGCCGGCATCAACGGCGAGTATTTCGACGACTGCAACATCGCCAGGCCGCGCGCCGACGGCACCGATGCCGAAACCGCCCGCCGGCTGTGGGACGTCAGCGAGGAGATCGCATCCCGGCTTTCGTGAGGCCAAACTGCCCCGACCGCCACTCCGGAGAACTCCCGTGACAGCGACACGTACAAGACGGCATGCCTGCGCCACCGCCGCTCTTTATCTGGTGTTCGTGGCCCATGCCGCGTCGGCGCAGGACTGCCGCGAGGCCCCGGTGCCATCCAACGTCCAGGCGTCGCTGTTCAGCTATGTGGCCAAGAACGGCACCAACGAGGACACGTATACAGTCGCCGCCATGGGCAATGAGCAAACGGCGCTCGGCACCGACCTGAAGCCTATGCCGGTCGAGCAGCTGGCCACGGTGATCAAGGGCGACCCCAAATTCGCCACCGTTGCGCGCGTCAGGCTCGAGTGGCCGTTCTCCGGCCGGGGTGACGCGCCTTATGCCCGCGAGCTCGAGAAGCTGCTCGGCAAGCCGGTGGATACCTACAAGGGTCCGGTCTGGTGGTACGCGGACGGCACGCTGATCGCCGCCCGCGGCGACAATGGCAAGGAACGCGGGCCGAATGCCTCCGAGGTCACCGAATGCGCGACGCGCGACGGCGTGCTGCTCGAAGGCGCGGCGTGCCAGCCGGAGTTCGCGACGCACAAGACGCAGAGCAAGTACTTCGGAAACGCGCCCTACGATCTGTCCTGCGACGAGATCAATCAGCTCGAGATCCTTTCCGACCAGGGCGACCGGAAGGCGACGCAGCGGCTTTTGCTGTATCATCGGTTCGTCAACAGGGATGACGCTGCCGAGGAAAAGTACTCTTCCCGGCCAAACTAGGTCCGGATCATGCCGACCGCCGGTTCATATCTCTCGCGCGACGAGTTGCGCCTGCTGCGCAAGCGCTCGGACTGGCGCGGCGCGTGGATGGTGGCGCACGCCTGGGGTCTGATCTTCGGCGCCATGGCGCTGTTCGCCTGGTGGCCCAATCCCCTCACCTTCCTGCTCGCGGTAACAGTTGTCGGCGCGCGCCAGCTCGGCCTGGGCATCCTGATGCACGACGCGGCGCACGGCCTGCTGTTCCACGACCGGCGGCTGAACGACTGGGTCGGCAACTGGCTGTGCGCCTATCCCCAGCTCCTCGACCTCGACATCTACCGGCCGTATCATTTCGAGCACCACCGAAAGACCCAGCAGCCCGATGATCCGGACCTGCCGCTGTCGGCGAAGTTCCCGGTGAGCCGGGCGAGTTTCCTGCGCAAGAGCCTGCGCGACCTGACCGGCGTCACCTTCTTCAGGCAGTACAGGGCCGCCATGGACAGCCCGACGCGGCCCGCCGATGGCGGCGCAAAGCGCGGCCTGGCCAAGCCGCTGGTCGCCAACCTGGCGCTGCTGGCGGTGCTGACGGCCGTGGGCAAGCCGCACTACTATCTGATGTTCTGGGCGCTGCCGCTGGCCACCTGGCGGATGTGGGTCACGCGGCTGCGCAACATCGCCGAGCATGCCGTGGTGCGCGACAACAACGACCCGCTGCTGCACGCCCGCACCACCATCGCCAACCCGCTGGAGCGGCTGTTCATCGCGCCCTACTACGTGAACTACCACCTGGAGCACCACCTCTATATGTGGATTCCCTGCTACAACCTGCCGAAGGCGCACAAGCTGTTCCGGCGCAAGGAACTGGAACCGCGGATGGAAATCCGGCGCGGTTACGGCGCTGTCCTGCGGCTGGCGGTGAAGCAGGTCTGAGGATTCTCCAAGGCTTTCGCGGGGTGGATGGAGTCAAGCGCATTATCACGATTTTGAGATCATGATCCGCTTGACCTGAATCTGTCACAGGCACAAGATATTGCGTCTGAGGTGCCCCCGGCGTTCATATCTGGGGGTCAACAGGTTCACCGGAAGCGCGAAAAATCCGCGAAAATCCGGGGGAATCGGGCCGGAAAGGCACCCCGGAAAGTGGAAACGTCCCAGGGCAGAGGGGCCTGCGGGGTGCGTGCTGGGCGCTTGCGCCAGCCATGCCCGTTGATTCTTCTGGAGCCCAAGGAAAAGAAGGAACGGTGCATGTCGACGCTCGCCTATGATTTCGACCGGGAAGGTCATCTGGTGCCGCAGCCGCAACCCGCGCGGCCCCTGCCGATTCCGCCCTCGCAGCTTCCCCTGCACTTCGCGGCCAGCGAGGCGACGGTCGAGCCCACAAGGCGCGCGCCGCTGCCCATGCCGCTGGCGCCCAAGCCGACGCCCGCCGATCTGAAACTGGACCGGAGCCGCGACGACCTGCTGACGCCGTTCGGCAAGGCGACGCTTGAAGACCGCTACCTCATGCCGGGCGAATCCTACCAGGACATGTTCGCCCGGGTCGCTTGCGCCTATGCCGACGACCTGGACCACGCCCAGCGCGTCTACGACGCCGTCTCGCGGCTTTGGTTCATGCCGGCGACGCCGATCCTGTCGAACGGCGGCACGACGCGAGGCCTGCCGATCTCGTGCTTCCTCAACGCCGTGCCGGATTCGCTCGACGGTATCGTCGATATCTGGAACGAGAACGTGGCGCTGGCCTCCAACGGCGGCGGCATCGGCACCTACTGGGGCAAGGTCCGCTCCATCGGCGAGCCGGTGAAGGGCTGCGGCGAGACCTCGGGCATCGTGCCGTTCATCCATGTCATGGACAGCCTGACCCTGGCGATCAGCCAGGGCTCGCTGCGGCGCGGCTCGGCCGCCGTCTACCTCGACATCCACCATCCTGAGATCGAGGAGTTCCTCGAAATCCGCAAGCCGTCGGGCGACTTCAACCGCAAGGGCCTGAACCTGCACCACGGCATCAACATCACCGATGCGTTCATGGAAGCCGTCGCGGCCGGTGACAGCTTCGCGCTGATCAGCCCGAAGACCGGCAACACCATCCGCGAGGTCGACGCCCGCCAGCTCTGGCAGCGTATCCTGGAGACCCGGTTGCAGACCGGCGAGCCCTACATACTCAACATCGACGCGGTGAACCGGGCATTGCCCAAGCACCAGCGCGACCTTGGCCTGTCGGTCTCGACCTCCAATCTGTGCAGCGAGATCACGCTGGCGACCGGCACCGACCAGCACGGCGAGGAGCGCACCGCCGTGTGCTGCCTGTCGTCGCTGAACTTCGAGACCTGGGACGAGTGGAACGACCAGCCGGGCTTTATCGAGGACGTCATGCGCTTCCTCGACAACGTGCTGACGCAGTTCATCGAGGACGCTCCCGACAGCATGAAGCACGCACGCTATTCCGCCGGCCGCGAGCGCTCGGTAGGTCTCGGCGTTATGGGCTTCCATTCCTTCCTGCAGGCGCGCGGCATTCCGTTCGAGAGCGCCATGGCGAAAGCCTGGAATCTGCGCATGTTCCGCAAGATCCGCCGCGAGGCGGACGCCGCGTCGGTCGCGCTGGCGGAAGAACGCGGCCCCTGCCCCGACGCACTCGAGCGCGGCATGAAGGCCCGGTTCAGCCACAAGCTGGCGATCGCGCCGACGGCCTCGATCAGCATCATCTGCGGCGGCGCCAGCGCCTGCATCGAGCCGATCCCGGCCAACATCTACACCCACAAGACGCTGTCCGGCGCTTTCGTGGTGCGCAACCCCTATCTGCAGGAAATACTGGCACGCAAGGGCGCGGATACGCCAGAAACCTGGCAGTCCATCGTCGAGCATGAAGGCTCGGTCCAGCATCTCGACTGCCTCGACGAGGACGAGAAGTCGGTCTACCGCACCGCGTTCGAGATCGACCAGCGCTGGGTGATCGACCTGGCCGCCGACCGCACGCCGTTCATCTGCCAGAGCCAGTCGCTGAACCTGTACCTGCCGGCCGACATCGACAAGTGGGACCTGCACATGCTGCACTGGAGCGCGTGGGAAAAGGGCATCAAGAGCCTGTATTACTGCCGCTCGAAATCGATCAGCCGCGCCGCGTTCGCTGGCCAGATGGAAAAGGGCGAGAAGGCCGTCAACTATGGCGGCCGTACGGATTACGAGGAGTGCCTGGCATGCCAATAGCCGCTGCAAACATGCATTTTGGCGACGTCGATCCGCGCAGCCTGATCGGCACCGGCCGGGTCGGCCTGCTTCAGGCGACCGGCACCTATGACGTCGAGCGCTATCCGTGGGCCTACGAGTTCTGGAAGCGCCAGCAGCAGACCCACTGGATGGGCGAGGAAGTGCCGCTGGGCGCCGACATCCGCGACTGGACGTCGGACCGGATCACACCGGCCGAGCGTGCCCTGCTCACCCAGATCTTCCGGTTCTTCACCCAGTCGGACGTGGAAGTGGGCGACAACTACCTGAAGCGCTACATCCCGATCTTCCAGCCGATCGAGGTGCAGATGATGATGGCCGCGTTCTCCAACATGGAGACGGTGCACATCGACGCCTATGCGCTGCTGCTGAAAACGCTGGGCATGCCCAAGTCCGAGTTCGAGGCGTTCCGCGACTACCGCGAGATGCGTGAGAAGGCCGACTACATGCACACCTTCGGCGTCGACACGGTCTCGGACGTGGCGCGTACGCTCGCCATGTTCGGCGCGTTCACCGAGGGCATGTCGCTGTTCGCCAGCTTCGCCATGCTGCTGAACTTCCCGCGCCACAACAAGATGAACGGCATGGGCCAGATCGTCTCGTGGTCGGTGCGCGACGAGAGCCTGCACTGCGAGGGCATCATCCGGCTGTATCACCAGTGGAACCGGGAAACCGGGGCGGTCACCAAGGCGGTGCGCGACGACATCATCGACGTCGCCAAGACCATGGTGAAGCTGGAGGACCAGTTCGTCGACCTGGCGTTCGGCCTGGGCGGCATCCAGGGCATGACCGCCGAGAACATCCACGACTACGTGCATTACGTGGCCGACTGGCGGCTGACCCAGCTGAAGCTGACGCCGGTGTTCGGCTATTTCAGCGAGCACGACAACACCTACAGCCAGATCAAGGCGCATCCGCTGCCGTGGCTGGTGGAGATTCTCAACGGCGTCGAGCACGCCAACTTCTTCGAGCAGCGCTCTACCGAGTACTCAAAGGGCGCCACGCGTGGCAGCTGGGACGGCGCCGACGGCGTCTGGGCACTGTTCGACGCCAAGCGCCAGCCGAAGGAAGTGGAAAAGCTGCTGGTCTAGCCGAGCATTAGCCAAGGGCGGCGGTGAAAGCCTCAGAGCTTCCCGTCGATGTCAGAGTTGACGGATTCCACCTCGGGAACCGCGCCGTACTGGTCGACCGCCTTGACGATCATCATCACGTAGCTGTAGTCCAGCTGCTCGTACGCCCGGACGACGACGGTCATGTCGGGCTGCGCGGAGACATCCAGCTTCAACTCCCGTTTCAGGGCTTCGAAATCGGGCATCTGCCGCCCGTTGTACCGGACGACATAGTCTGCCCCGACGGTGATGATGGCATCGTAGTGCGGCTGAGGCGGCAGCGCGCGCGCCGTTGAGGCGCCGAATGTAAAGCACAGCCCCGCGGTCAGCAGCGTCAGGTAATATAGTATTCTGGGCATGGTGTTCACCGCAGGTTACAGGGTGAGTAATTGCGCCATCTTAGCCGGGATTTGCTGGTGGGTCTTCAGCGTCTTTCCTGCGAACACTGCATGGGCCACCTTACATGTTGTCATCATGCCCGGGCATCGATGACACCATCTCGACCGAGCAGTCGACCTCATATTGCCGGACCGCCTCGACAATCTTCGTGACGTATTCCATGGGCACGGTGTCATGGGCGAGCACCTTGACCGTCAGCGCCGGGTCGGCCTGGACATCCTCAACCAGAGCTTCCTCCAGCGCGTTGAGCCCGTCGACCGCTTCGCCATTATAGGTCACCGACTGCTCGTCGACCGCGATGACGACATCATAGCCGGACTCGCTCTCCTGAGCCCTCGCCGGATCGGCACAGGCCAGCAATCCGGCCGTCAGGAGAAGGACCGTCAAGAACGGGTGGAGCCTTCCGGCCATGTCACGCGCGCGCCTTGGGCGACATGAGCTTCTGGATCTGGCGGGAATCGGCGACCAGCCGGTCCTCGCTGTCCCAGATCTCGCCGTCCTCCTCGAAGAAGCCGCGGGTCAGCAGCCTTGTAGTGAAGCGGAAACGAAGCCAGCCCGGCGCGGGCCGGCGGCGAAGATGGGTGGTCAGTTCGATGGTAGGCACCCAGCCGGTCGCCCCCACGACGTTGAAGATGGCGGGCGGCACGGCGTCGGCGAACATGAGCACCGAATAGAAGTCGGGTGCGGTGCCGTCGCGGAACCTTATATAGCCGGCCATCTCGCCCACGCCGTGGGGCGTCGCCCGCGCCCATCCCATGTGCGTGGGATGGAAGCGCATGTCGATGTGCTCCTGGAACGCCGGCGACTTGCCGGGCAGGTAGGGATGCGGCACACAGTCTTCCGGCGACGGCAGGTCGGGCGGCTCCGCATGCACCACCGACTGGCCGGTCGCGATATCGAAATCGGTGAAGGTGGCGGTGAAGTGAGTGCGTTGCACGCCATCCTGGAGAAGCCGCGCCAGGCCTGTAGAGGTGGTCAGGCTGCGGCCGAGCAGTTCGGTATCGATCTGCACAGGGCCGGTCGAGGACCGCTTCATGTAATGGCCGGTGACGGTCAGCGGATGCGGGTGCGGCACCGTGCCCGCGATCGCCCGCGCGGCAATGGCCATCAGGTAGCCGCCGTTCGGCGTGCCGCCGGCGATGCCCCAGGTCTCATGGAAATGGGCATTGAACCGGGTATCGCTCACCTTCTCCACGGCGGTTTCGGAATCGAAGAACGAGGGTGTGACCGCTGTCGACATGGCGAGGGCTTTCGTTAGGAGACGGCCGACGGATTAGCGAAATTGCCCATCGCTGGCAATGGCCGTCACTCGCCGGGATGGCGCGGCGCCTCGGGCTCCATGTCGCCTTTCGGGTCCGGCGAGCCGAATGTCAGCCGGCTGCCATGCTTGCCAAGCCAGGCCTGGATGTCATCGACCACCGTGAAGACGACGGGCACGAAGATCAGGCTGAGCAGGGTCGACGTGATCAGCCCGCCGATCACCGCGACGGCCATGGGCGCGCGGAACTCGGTGTCTGCGCCGATGCCGACGGCGATGGGCAGCATGCCGGCGCCCATGGCGAGCGTGGTCATGATGATCGGACGGGCGCGCTTGTGGCAGGCATCGAGCAGCGCCTCGCGCCGCGTGGCGCCGCGCTCGTTGCGCGAGACAATGGCGTACTCAACCAGGAGGATGGAGTTCTTCGCCGCCACGCCCATCAGCATCAGGATGCCGATCAACGGCGGGATAGACACCGGGATGTTGAGGATCAGCAGCAGGCCCAGCGCGCCGCCGATTGACAGCGGCAGCGCGGTCAGGATGGTGACCGGATAGGCGAAGTTCTTGAACAGCAGCGCCAGCACGAAATACATCAGCAGGATGCCGGTCACCACCGCGACGGCGAACCCCATGATCATCTCGCCAAAATTCTCGTTATCTCCGGTCGGCACTTCGAAGACGGCCGGCGGCAGGTTCTTCATGGCGGGCAGCGCGTAGACCATCTTCGTGCCATCACCCAGCGGGATGCCCGACAGTTCGGCTTCGATCATGGCGCTGCGGCGGCGGTCGAGCCGGTCGATCTGCGACGGGCCGGCGCCGAACGACACATCGGCCACCGAGGACAGCGGCACCGACCCACCATTCGCGGTGGGCACCCGCAGATTGCGGATCGTCTCGATGTCCTGCCGCGCTCTCTCCACCAGCATCAGCCGGATGGGGATCTGCCGGTCGGCCAGGTTGTATTTCGGCAGGTTCACGTCCACATCGCCCAGCGTGGCGATGCGGACAGCCTGGCTGATGGTCATGGTCGCCACGCCCAGCGACGCCGCCTTGTCCGCCTTCGGGGTGATCAGGATCTCCGGCCGCGCCAGGTTGGCGGTCGCGGCCACGTTGTTCAGGCCCGGCAAATTGCGCATCTCGCGCTCGAGGTCGCGGGAAGCCTTGGTGAGTGCCGGCCCGTCGTCGCTGACCAGGGTGATCTGCAGCTTCGAGCCGCTCGATCCGTCGGCGCCGAAGCGCACGCGTACGCCCGGAACGGCCAGCAAAGAGGGGCCGACCTCGGCCTCGATCTCCTGCTGCGTCAGCTTGCGGTCGCCCAGCGGCACCAGGTTCACCGTCAGCACGGCGCGGCGCACATCACCCTGGCTGGAGCCGCCGCCGCCGGGGCCGACCATGGTCAGCGAGGTACCAAGCGCCGCGTAGATCGACTTCACCTCGGGGCGCTGCTTTAGGATGTCCGACAGCTTGGCGACGGCTGCGTCCGTATCCGCGAGGGTCGCGCCCGGTGGTAACTCGACCGACATGACGGAACGGCCGGTGTCGCTGGCGGGGACGAAGTCGAACTTCATGAACATGGCCATCGCGCCCGAAACGATGACGATCAGGAATCCGAACACCATGATCTTGATGCGGTGGTCCAGCGACCACGACACCATCTGCAAGTAGCGTGGCATCCAGAACGGCTCGTCATGCTTCAGGTCGCCGCCCTTCAGCAGATAGGCGCCCAACAGCGGGGTAATCGTGCGGGCGACGAGCAGCGAGAACAGTACCGACACGCAGGCGCAGATGGCGAACGCGCTGAAAAACTGTCCGGTGACACCCGGCATGAAACCCACCGGCGCGAACACCGCGACGATGGTCATGGTGGTCGCCACGACCGCCAGGCCGATCTCGTCGGCCGCCTCGATCGCCGCAGGATATGCCTTCTTGCCGGCCCTCATGTGCCGGACGATGTTCTCGATCTCGACGATGGCGTCGTCGACGAGGATACCCACGGTGATCGCCAGCGCCAGCAGCGTGACGATGTTGAACGACTGGTCGAACAGCGCCATCACCGCAAAGGTCGGGATCAGCGACAACGGCATGGCGAGCGCCGAGATCAGGGTCGCGCGGGCATCGCGCAGGAACCACCAGACCACAACTACGGCAAGGACCGCGCCCAGCAGCAGCGCCTCCAGCGAGGCGAGGAAGCTGATTTGGACGAACTCGTCGGCCGAGGTGACCTCTTCGATGGCAACGTCATCGCGCGCGGCGTCCAGCCTGGCGACAGCCTCACGCGCCGCCTCGGCCACGTGCACCTCGCTTGCGCCGCGCGTGCGGATGACACCGAAGCCGACGACCTCCTGACCATTGAAGCGCGCGCGGGTACGCGGCTCGGCCCAGGAATCTTCGACCCTGCCCAGATCGGACAGGCGTACGGTACGGCCATCGGGAAGATTGATCAGGCTGGACCCGAGACCCTTTATGGAAAGGGCGCTGCCGAGTGTTCGGATTGACTGCTCGGCGGCGCCGATGTCCGACCGGCCACCGGGCAGATTGGCGTTGATCAGGCGGAGCTGCTGGCTGACTTCGCCAGCGGTAATGCCGAGCGAGGCCATGCGCTCGGGGTCGAGCCGGACGGCGATCTCGCGGGTTACGCCGCCCTGACGCTGCACTTCCGAGACGCCGCGTACCGCAAGCAACACCTTGGCGACGTCGTTATCGACGAACCAACTCAGCTCCTCGGGCGACATGGCGTCGGCGCGAACGACGAAGGTGACGAGCTGGTTGCCCGAGGCGTCGATGCGCTGGACCATCGGTTCCTCGACATCCGCCGGCAGGTCCGGCCGAATGCTGGTAACCGCGTTGCGGACATCGTTGGTCGCGCGGTCGGTGTCGGTGCCGAGGAAGAATTCGACCGTGGTGACCGAGATGCCGTCATTGATCGTGGAGCGGATATGCTTCACGCCACCCAGGCCGGCCACCGAATCCTCGACCAGCCGGGTGACCTGGGACTCCATCTCCGACGGCGCGGCGCCGGGCTGGGCGACAGTGACGACGATGGCCGGGAAGTCCAGGTCAGGGACGTTGTTGATCCGCAGCGTGGCGTATCCGGCGATGCCGGCCAGGACAAGGGCGATGAACAGAACGACGGTGGGAACCGGGTTCCGGATGGACCAGGAGGACAGGTTCCTCATTTGGGCCGCGGTTCGGTCTTGGCGAGCGGCGGCGCGGAGCCTTCGGGGTCGCGCGCGACGGTCACCGGGTCGCCATCCTCGAGGAAACCGGCGCCCTTGAGCGCAACCTCGTCACCGGCGGCGACGCCGCTGAGCACTTCGACGTAGTCGCCCGAACGTTCGCCGGTTTCGACCTTGCGGAAGCGGACAGTGTCGCCCTTGACGGCGACGAACACGCCGCCCGCGCCGTCGCGGTAGACCACGGCTGAACTGGGCACCATCAGCGCCGCGCTGTCCTGCAGGGCGATGCTGGCCTGGGCGAACATGCCGGGACGGAAGCCCGCCCTGGGCGGCAAGGCGATATGTGCCAGCCCCAGCCGTGACTTGACATCGACGCTGGGCGCGAGCGCGCGGATCGTCGCGGCGGCGGGCGCGATGCCTTCGGCCGAGACTTCCACGGTCAGGCCGGGCGCCAGCATCGCCAGCGTCGTTTCCGGAATCTCGGCGTCGAGCTCGAGCCGGCTGTCGCGCACCACGCGGAACAACTGGTCGCCCGAACCGACGATCTGGCCGATGACGGCGGTACGCGCCGAGATATAGCCATCGTCGGGCGATGTGATGCGGGTCTGCGCCAGCCTTGCGGCGGTCTCGTCACGGGACGCCTGCGCCAGCGTAAGCTGTGCCTGGGCCGTGCCGGCGGCGGCGCGCCTGGCATCGGCGGTCTGGCCGCTGATATGGCCCTTGGGCAGCAGTTCCTCGGCACGCTTCAGGTTTGCCAGTGCTTCCGCAAGGGTTGCCTTCGCCGCCGTGATACTGGCCTCCTGCTGGGCGAGTTGGGCGCGCAGCACCGAGTCATTGAGCCGCGCGAGCACCTGGCCGCGCTTGACCTCGTCGCCCTCGTCGACCAGCACCTCGGCGATCGCCAGGCCGCCGACCTCGGCGCCGACCGGCATTTCTTCCCATGCGACCACCGTACCCATCACCGTGATCGTGCGCGCCATGGGCTTGGCCTTTACCGCGACGGTGGTGATGGTCATGGCGGACTTGGCCGCATCTTTGCGCGGCGCATCGTCGCCACACGCTACGAGCAGCGCGGCTCCCAGCAGCGCAGCCGCCAGCCTGAGCCCAAGAGAATGACGAGGAAGTCGCATGTGACTCATGGGGGTTATAGGCAGCGCAATACGCAACATTGGAGGTCCGGGCGGACCGTCAATCGGCATGTGGTGCGAATGTCATGCATAACCCGTCAGCCCCTGCCGGCACGGAGGTAAAATCAACCGGCCCGTTCTCGTCGCGAGGTACATATAAGGCGCTACCCGATGACGGCCAAGAACTTATCGCCATTACTTGAATAATAGGTCAGGCATTTTCCGAATAGCAGCATTTCTGCAACGCAATATCGAACAGGCGGCCTTCGAAAATGCACGGCGCCGATTCAAATCTTCACGAGTGCTTGTTATTCAGCGCTGGGTTACAGCCAGCGGTGCCGGCACAAGGGAGGACGCAGGCGATGTCGGTTGGGCAACCGCGGGGTCGGCGGGCTTTTCGCGCAGCGCCGGGGCGCCGACCGTGATCCGGTAGGCGGTGTAGTACTTGTAGATGTTCGAGACGTACTCGACCGTCTTGCGGCCCATGGTCTGCGCGGCGGCAAGCTCCACATTCTGGAACCAGACATTGGGATCGAGCCCGTTCTTCACCGCGGCGTCACGAATGATCTCCAGGTTCTTCGGCCCCACATTGTAGCCGACGAAAGCCATCAGCGTCCGGTTCATCTGGTTGATGTTGGGATCGTCGAGATAAGAATCTGCTATGTACCTCAAGTATTTGGCCGCCGCCTCGACGTTTCGCGCCGCGTCCTTGTCGATGCCCTTGATGGCGACCGCCGAGGTGGATGCCGTCGCCGGGCTCATCTGCATCATGCCCACGGGGCCATAGGGATTGCGCGCCTGCTGGTTGAGGCGCGATTCCTGGTAGCCCAGCGCCATCATCATCAGGTGATCGAAGTCGTAGGCATCGCCGTACTTCTTGAACATGTCGATCGCCTGGTTGAACTTCTCCATCTCGTTTTCAGCCGTCGCGTTGGTCGGCATCAGGGTTTCGCCCAGATACTTCTTCAGCGACGCGCCGCCAGCAAAGGTCTCGCCGTTACCACGCGCGGTGAAGCCTTCCAGCAGCCGCTTGAGCTGCGGACTGTCCTTGCGTACCGCCCAGCCAAGAGCCGTGCCGCTCCGGTCGAGCAGGTCGCCGTTCACCACGACGCTGGGGACGATCTTGCTCCAGAACGCCGCTACATAGCCGTCGATGACGGCGATCGACACCAGGCCGCCGCCGACCATCTGCAGCAGATCCTCGTCCTGCAGATCCTCGGGCGCCGTGATCAGCCTGATCGGCCGCTTGCCCTGGGCTTCGAGGCGGACGCTCAGGGCGCGCAGTGGTTCGTAGGAAGCGTTCGATCTGTGAATGACCACCTCGCGACCGGAGAGGTCGTCCAGCGTGCCGATGGCATCGCCGCGCTTGCGGGTGATGATCACCGCGCCACTGTCGGGCGCCAGCGAGCCACCGAACTCGATCTGCCCCCTTCCATCGACGCCCACCGACAAACCGCCGGCCGCCATGTCGCCCAATCCCGCCATCAGATCCGGCAGCAGGCGTTCCTCGGGCACCGGCACGAACACCACCTTCAGGCCCTTCTTGCCGGACTCGGGCGAGGATTGCTGATTGGCCCACTTCTCCAGCGACACCCCGAGGTCATGGACGACCCCCATCTCCCTGTTCTTGTCATAAAAGAACAGCGTCTTGCTGTACGGCACCAGGATGCGGATGACCTGCCGGTCCTTCATGCCGTCCAGGTCGCCGGTCCAGGGACTGGGATTGCTGTCGACGCGCGACGGCTCGGGAGCCGCCGGCTTCAGCTTCGCTTCCTTGACGATCACCCGCTTATGCTTGGGCGACGATGTCTCGGCGCGAGCGGAGAGGCCGCCTACCGACAGGGCGAGCGCGAGCCCAAGGACCGCCGCCAGTCGCATTACCGTGTCACCACGTCGTGGCCGGATTATTTCAGCGGGCTGAACCAATGCCGCTCCTTTTACCGTCCGGGGGCGACATAAAAGCATGGACACATGCCTCACGCTACCCCGACCAACACGGCGCAGCGGGGTTACAGCCGAACGAGTATGGCCGCTTCTCCCTCTACGCTAGGCGTCTCGCGGTGTCCCACGGATTCCGCAACGGTCCGTGGGTAAGCAGCAATTGGGGCTTTTTCGTGCCACGCGACACGACAGACCGCGCGCACGTGTCCGCCGAAGCGCGCGACTCGCCCTAACTCGCGGCCTGAAGTTCGGAGAGCCTGATCTCCCGGCTGATCAGCGCGGCGCCATCGAGGCCGCGGGACCCGAGGAGGATCCGCGGATCGGAGGGCGTCCAGTCGATCTGGACGACGCCGAAATTGGGCTGCGCGAAGCCCTCGCCGATCCGGTTCCGGTTTGGCGCGACGTAGGGCCAGGTCTCGGTGAGGCCGCTCGACGTCATGTCGTACAATGGATAAGGCGATTGTCCCTCGAGGCGCGACAACTCGGTGTAGTGGGTGTCGCCGCTGAGGAACACCACACCGTTGGCCCTGCTGCGGGTGAGCACCGCCAGCATGCGACGGTACTCATAGGGAAACTGCACCCACGCTTCCCAGCCCGGATTGTCGGCGAGGAACTGGGTGCTGGTGCCGATCAGCCTGACCGCCGCCGGCTGCTTGAGTTCGTGCTCGAACCAGGCCCACTGCGCCTCGCCCATGAACACCGCCGCCGGATCAGGATTGGGGATGTAGGGACCGCGGTCCTTGGGAAGGACGTTGTATCCGAGCAATGGCGTGCGCCACCAACGCAAGTCGAACAGGATCACCTGGACGCGCCGGTCGGGCGGACCAAACACGTACGAGGTATAGATGCCCTCGCGCTTGCGCCTCGGGCTGTCGGCGGGCTCGTTCCAGAAATCGAGGAAGATGCCCTTCGACTCCTGCTTCTTAGGATATTCCGCGCCGCCGTCATTGACCCCGTAATCATGATCGTCCCAGGTGGCGACCACGCGGCTCGACACCTTCAGCTTCTGGAAGCCGGGCTTGGCGGCGAGTTGGGCGTACTTGTCCCGCATCACCGCCATGTCCTCGGTATCGCCGTAGATGTTGTCGCCCAGGAAGACGAACAGTTCAGGCGCGTAGGCGTTGACCGCGTCCCAGATCGGCTGGTCCTTGTCCTGCTTCGCGCAGGATCCGAAGGCGATCCTGGTCAGCGGCGTTTCCGGCTTGGCCTGTCCCGCCAGCGGGGACAGCGCCGCAAGAGAAGCCATCGCCGCACCGCCGGCGAGGATGGCCCGGCGCGACACGCCGTCCACGATCAGAACTCCTTGCTGACGGTGACGAAGAACTGACGCGGCGAACCCGCCAGCAAGGTCGCGAACAGGCCCGTCGGATCCGAGTTGACGAAGCCGTTGGAGCCGATCGTCGAGGCGTATTTCTTGTTCGTCAGGTTGTTGACATTGGCCTGAACCACGAGGCCCTCGATCCACGGATTGCCCGAGAACCGGTAACCGACGCTGAGTTCGACCAGCGCGCGATCGGGTACACGACCGTCGTTCAGATAGGTGTAGAAGCGCTTGCTCATGTAGGACACGCCGATCTTGGCGAACAGCGCGTCGTCGTCATAGACCAGTTCGGCCTTGAATAGGTGCTTGGGCGAGTCGACCACGGTCTTTCCCTTGGTCAGGGTGACATTGCCGCCGCCATCGACCACGTTGTCGTCATAGCTCGAGTCATTGTAGGCGTAGGATCCGAACAGGGTCACGTCATCGGCGATGGTCAGCGTTCCCGCCGCCTCGAACCCGTACGACGTCACGTCGCCCACATTCTGCAGCACCGCCGGGTTGCCCTGGATGCCCGAGCCGACGGTGATACCGAGCAGGCGGTCCTGGAAATCCACGTAATAGGCAGCCAGGACGCCCTGGAAACGGCTGCCCTGGAAGCGGTAGCCAAGTTCGTAGGTGTTGGACGTTTCCGGCTTGAGGTCGCCGGCGATGGCGTTGAAGCCGGCCTGGGTCGTCGAGAAGGGGCCGGAAGTGACCGATGAGACGAACGCACGCATGTTGCGCGTGAACGAGGCAAAAAGTTCCTGGCCTTCGGCGAACTCGAACACGGCGCCGGCCTGCGGCAGGAAGTTCTTCTCGGCCTTGATCTTGCCCGTCGGAAAGCTGGTGTTGATCACGGGCATTGCCTCGTTGCTGACCCGCAGAGACTTGAATCCGGCGTTGATGGCAAAGCTGTCCGTAATCTGCCAGGTGTCCTGGAGATGGAACTGCAGGGTCTCGGTGTGGAAATCGAATTCCCACTGGGTGAAGAAGGCATCGCGCTGGAAGTGGATGCTGCGCGACGCTTCCGGCTGGTCGAAGCCGATGCCGTAGAAGCGGCGGGCCTGATTGAAGTCGTTGGTCTCCCACCAGAAGCCGCCATTGATCTCGTGGCCGCCGATCTCCCAATTCACGGCGCCGATGACGCCGCCGCGATCGATGGCATATTCCGTGGTGCGGATGGAGATCGGACCGCCGCCCGGCGTTGGCACATAGGGCGTGTACCACAGGCCCTGGCCCCGGTTGCGGTGGTAGTAGCCGGTCAGCTTGATGCCGAGACCTTCGGTGATGGGCGCCTCGAGCGTCAGGCCGGAGAGCAGATCCTTGCGCAGGCCCGAGGCGTCGTAATAGGCGTCGTCGACAGTGAGGATGGGATTGGGGAAGTTCGACCCGCCCGACTGGTAGATCTGCGCCACTTCCACGGCCGTGTC
Organism: Candidatus Kuenenia stuttgartensis; assembly: GCA_943329845.2. Taxonomy (GTDB): domain Bacteria; phylum Pseudomonadota; class Alphaproteobacteria; order SMXS01; family SMXS01; genus RI-34. The sequence continues at coordinate 31,143 of CALQFM020000009.1, forward strand.
CCAGTCAGGCCGGAAGTTGTCCCACTTGTAGCCAAGCCGGTCGATCATCTCCAGTGACAGATCCTGGTAGTCGTTCTCGCGGCGGTCGGAATAGTTGACGAAACCAGTCAATGTGGCATTGCCGATGGGCTGCACGAACTTGAAGTTGATCTGATTCTGGCGCTGGACGCCTTCGCCCTTCCACTTGTCGGAATCCTGGAAGGTGTAGCTGAGATACATGCGCGTGCCGGTTGGCAACTCGCCGGAGTCGATCCGCGCGAACGGCCGCAGCGCACCATCGCTGCCGGCGGTCATGGCCACCTTGCCGCCGAACTCGGCCGACGGGTCGCGGGAGTAGAACTGCAGCGTGCCGCCCAGGTTGCTGCTCGAGGCCGTGCCGAGCGAGCCGGAACCCTGCGAAACCTTGATCAGGCCGATATTTTCCGACGAGATGGCGCGGCTGATGTGCAGGCCATTGTGATTACCGTAGGACATGTCGCCAAGCGGCACCTCGTCGAGGGTGAAGCCAAGCTGGTTCTGGTTGAAGCCGCGGATCGAGATGCGCGACGACCACTCGTAGGCGCCGTAGGCGTCTGCCGACTGGAAATTCACGTTCGGCAACTTCTCGATCGCCTTCAGCGGGCTGGTCCCAGGTGTCAGGATCGCAATGTCGGCGGCCTTGATCTCCTGGATCTGGCGGCTCTCGCCCTGACCGTAGACGATGATCGATTCGACTGACGCGGTACCGGTTACCGGCGCGGTTTCCTGCGCGAACGCTGGAGAGATCAACGCTGTGGTGGCCAGCAAGCCTCCCAGCAGGCCCTTCGAGTACTTGTCCATGAAATCCCCCTCATATCTTGAGTGCGAGATGGCGGGAGGCCAGCTCGCTCGGGGAGAAATGTGACGCAGGTTTGTGACGGTTGGCCGAAGATCGGATGACGCACGTGTTGCGGTGCACAATACATGCGCATGGCAGCAATGACCTCTGCGCGGACTTCGGACCTAAGGGCTCGATCTTGACCTAACGGCGCAGCATCGGGCGGTACAGGGCATGCTCGGGCGAGAGTCCTTCCACCAGTTCCAGGCCCTTGAGTCCACCGTCGGGACCGCCGGCGCTGGGCATCTGCTGGGCGAATTCCAGTAGCGTCCTGCGCTCGGAAATCTTCCAGACCCCGTCGCGCTTCTCGAGCCGGTCGAGATAGCGGCTGCCGAAAAAGCTCTGGCTGAAGCCGCCCTTGCCATCCGGCGAACGGCCACCGGCCAGGCTGTTGCTTTCCGCCTCGGCCTTGTCGCCATTCACTTCGATGAGGATGTTGAAGACATAGTGAAAGCGGTGCAGGCTCTGCGCCTCGATCGGCATCACCATGGTACACCAGTCATGGGCATTGCCGACGAAGAAGCCGTAGTCCACATGGGCTTCGGCGTGGAAGCACTCCTTCAGCGCAGCCTCGTCGAGCCAGTCCAGCCCGCGGCCGTACCGGGCGCCGAGCACCTCGGCGATCTCCTGCTTGTCCCAAAGTTCCTGCAACTGCCGCTCGCTGGGCATGGTTCCGATCTCCCGTTTGATGCGTCCAGAGCGACAGCCTATGCCCCGAGACAGCGAAAATCTTTCCTGAAAGTTACGTCCGCTTCTTCAGCCTGCGCCCTTGCCTGTAACTGATTTGACACACCTGACATAAAGTCAGTCATATCCGCAGAAATCACGCTTGAATGTTTGCATACACATATGTTCTGATTTAGGTAACAATGAAAGTTGCACGCCGTCGTGGGGAAGGATCGGGTGCGCAGTGCCAGAACCGCCGGAGAATACGTCCGCCAGGCGCCCCGAACGAAAGCGGCGCACGGCCGTGGCCGCCTCCGGTAGGCTCCGCCCATCGAAATCCGCCAAGCCTAACAACCAGCACTCGGGCGTTTTCCAGGCGCCGACACCAGGGGAGATAGAAAACGTGACAAAGCTGAGAGACCATGGAGGCGGCTTCACCGGCCGCCTGCTCGCCGGCGTAGCGGGAGCCACGCTGCTGATGACAATGAGCGTGCAAGCGGCCGCCCAGGCGCAGGACAACCCGGCGCCCACGCCTTCCGCGGACCAGGCAAAGCCAGCTGAGCAAAAAAAGAGCAGCATCGAAGAAATCTTCGTGAGTGCGGCGCGAAAGACCGAAGAGCGCGCCATCGACACACCGGTCGCCCTTTCGGCCATGGGCGAGGTTCAGATCGCGCGCTACAACACCACCGACCTGATGCAACTCCAGGCCCAATTGCCCGGGGTCAAGATCTACGCGTCGGGCGGTGGCGGCCAGGGCGGCAACCTGAGCATTCGCGGAGTCGGGCAATTGGCCATCGACTACGGCGCCGAGCAACCCGTGGCGTTCGTGATGGACGGCTTCTCCTTCACCCGCGGCCACATCGTCGACGTGGGCCTGTTCGACGTGGCAGGCATCGAAGTCCTGAAAGGGCCGCAGACTCAGTATTTCGGCAAGAACAGCCCCGCGGGCGTGATCGCGGTCACCAGCAAGAGCCCCGGCGATGAATACGAAGGATTTGCCAAGGTCAGCTACGAATTCCGCAGCAAGGACCCGACGCTCGAATTCGGCGTATCGCTTCCGGTGAATGACAAGTTCAAAATTAGAATCGCCGGCAAGGGCGAATTCATGCAGGGCGGCTACATCAAGAACATCGGCGAGCCGGTCATTCCCAATCCGCCGGGACTGGCGTCGCAGGGCGGCCCCTCTCCGGGGAAAGCCTACGACGCCTGGCCGAAGCAGAAGCAGTATATCGGCCGTATGACCATGGTGTTCACGCCGACGGATAATTTCGACGCCACCCTCAAGATTTTCGGTTCATACACCCACCAGGACGACAACGCGCCGAATACTCTGTATACCTGCGCCGACGGCGTGGGCTCGTTCCCCTACGTGAACACGCTTTTTTCCCTGGTACCGGACACCAACAACCCCTGTACGGGCAAGCGAACGTTCACGGTTAACATGGTGATGCCGCCCACCGCGGTTCAGATCGCCGACAAGGACTTCAACGGCGGCTCGCCGAAAAGCTACTTCAACCGGAACAGCAATATCCTGACCACGCTGCAGATGAACTACAAGATGGGCGACATCACCCTGACCTCGGTCACTGGGTTCTGGGACGCCAAGCAGGAGGAATATACCAACTACGACTACAGCTCCTACGCCACCGTTCAGTCGCTGCAGGGCGAGAGCAGCAACAGCATCACCCAGGAATTGCGCGCCAAGTCCGACTTCGACTTCCCGGTCAACTTCATGGTCGGCGGCTTCTACGAAAAAACCAAACGCCACCTGGACGCGCCTGTCGAGATATTCCCCTTGGGTCCAGCCCCGTCAACTGTGCCTGCAACGTCGGTATTCGGCACGCCGCTGGTCGTCGGCACGACACCCTATCTGGTCCCGATCCCGGCGGCTTATGTCGGCACCTACATGACCTATCACCAGCACTGGGACAACTGGATCGAAAGCTGGTCGATCTTCGGAACGATGACCTGGGATATCACGCACAACCTCCAGTTCGAGGGCGCCGTCCGCTATACGGAGGACAAGCGGCATTCCACGGGCAACCAGCTCTTTAACCGCATGGACTACGTCTTCGGTCCAGGCGCGGTCTTCGCTCCAACGGGTACCATCGTCCACCCGGACACCAGCTTCCACAACACGTCGCCGAGCGTTACCGTGTCGTGGCACCCCGTGGAAGACATGCTGGTCTACGCCGCCTACAAGACCGGATTCCAGTCGGCGGGCGTTTCCAACCCAGGAACCTTCGGCGCCTTCATCAACAGTGACGCAAGCCAGGCTCTTGTGAACAGCACTCTGACTTTCAAGGGCTCGACAGTGAAGGGCTTCGAAGGCGGCGTCAAAGGCAACTTCTTTGATATGCTGACGGCTGACGTCTCGATCTTCGACTTCAAGTACTCGAACCTGCAGGTGGTCGCTTATGACGCGGCCACGGTCAGCTTCATCACCCAGAACGCGGCCGGCGCGACGGCCAAGGGCATCGAGTTCAACGCCACACTGCAGGCCACCGATGCGCTGCAGTTCCGCACCGCGATCGAATACAGTCACCTGCAATTCGGTACGTTCAGCACAGCCTCGTGCTACACTGGGCAGACCTTTGATACAGGCTGCATCGGCGGTGTCCAGGATCGTTCGGGGGCCCGCTATGGTGGTCCGCCATTGACGATCTCCGGCGGATTCACCTATGACACGCCCCTCTCCGACGCTTGGAACATCGGCCTGTCCGGAGACGTTACCTGGTTCGACAAGGGATTCACCGCTAGCGGTCAGCCGGGCACGGCCGTGCCGTCCTACACGTTGATCAACGTCTCGGCGCGGGTTTATCAGGCGGATGGGCCATGGGATTTCTCCATAGTCTGCACCAACTGCGCCAACCAGTTCTATGTCAACACCATCGGTAACAAGAACCTGGCCAAGGTCGGCGACCTCACCGCCCTGGTGGGCAGGCCGCGCCTCATTACGCTGCAAGCCACCTATCGCTGGTAACCTGACCCCAGCATACATGTCCACCGCGGGGTGGATCGGTTCGCCGATCCACCCCGTTTCTTTTTTGTGGCGGCAAAAATCGCTGGTTCTTTGACCGGCATTCCGGCACACGTCACCGCAGGCTGGACTGGCCGACCCAACCGCTCCCGCACTGACCTAATGGTGCTTTTCGCCCCGGACGCCTGATGCTCTCCTACCGACATGGCTTTCACGCCGGAAACCACGCGGACGTGCTCAAGCATGCCATGCTGGTGTTCGTCACCCGGTACCTGCAGCATAAGGAGTCGCCGCTGCTGTTCCTCGACACCCATGCGGGCGCCGGCCTCTACGACCTGCGCACGCCGGAGGCGGAGAAGACCTGGGAATATCGCGACGGCATCGCCAGGCTGATGCCCCACGCTGCGACGGCGCCCGCGCTGCTGGCCGACTATCTGGCGCTGGTCAAATCCTTCAACAGCGGCGACGGCCTGACCATGTATCCCGGCTCACCGGCGTTGATCACGGCCATGATGCGCGAACAGGACCGGGCGCACTTCATCGAGTTGCACCCCACGGACGAGCCCCGGCTTGCCGAGCTGATGCGGCGCAACCGCCGCGTTCGTGTGGAGAAGGCCGACGGCCTGCGCGGCCTGATCGCGGCCGTGCCGCCGCCGGAAAAGCGCGCCCTTTGCCTGATCGACCCCAGCTACGAGATCAAGACCGACTACGCGCTGGTGATGGCCGCCCTGGCTCGCGCATGGAAAAAATTTCCCGGCGGGATATATCTGCTGTGGTACCCCGTAATAGACCGGCCGCGCGTGCATGCCATGGAAGTCGCGCTGCGAGCGGCGGGTATCCGCAAGACATACAGAGCGGAATTATGCATGACGCCGGACACACCGGAACGGGGAATGACGGGCTCAGGCCTGTTCATCGTCAATCCGCCCTTCACGCTGCCGGAGGCGGCGGCGTCCGGCCTGCCGTGGCTGGCGGAAACATTGGGCGCAAGCGGCCCGGCGACCGCCGATTGGCTGATCCCCGAATAGACACCCAGACCATGGTCGTCCAGAGGGATGCACGCGCCGACTACGGCGCCATCCGGTCGCTCAACCGGCTGGCATTTGGCGGCGAGTAAGAGGCGAGGCTCATTGACCGGCTACACCGCCGGAACCGGTTGGATGGCCGCGCGTTCCTGTCGCTCGACGACAATCAGGGCCAGGGAACGCATGAGATTTCTGCTCAGGCATACGGCCACATACAGTTACGCCAATCCCGTCAGGCTGGGCCGGCACAGGCTCATGTTGCGCCCGCGCGACAGTCACGAGATGAAGCTGCACGAGGCGACGATGTCGATCTCACCGCGCCCCCGCAGCATCGTCTGGCAGTACGACGTGTTCGGCAACAGCATCGCCTATGTGGATTTCGACTGCCAGACCACGGAGCTGGTGATCGAGAGCACGCTCGATGTGGAGCGGTTCGCCTTCACGCAGCCCGAGGCCATGCTGTCGGATCATGCTCGCAACCTGCCGCTCGCCTATTCCGCCGATGAGATCCGCGACCTGGCCGGTTTGCAGGAGCGCCACGTGCAGGATCCGGAGCACGCGGTCGACCTGTGGGCGAAGGGCTTCCTGGCGCTGCCCGAGGGCACCTCGGGCACGAAGGAAACCTTGCCGCTGATCCGCGAGATCGCATCGGCGATCAAGAACAACTTCGTCTACATCCCGCGCGACATCTACGGCACCCTGTCGCCGCTGGAGACCCTGCAATCCAGTTCGGGCACCTGCCGGGATTTCGCATTCTTCATGATGGAGGCCATGCGCAGCCTGGGCCTCGCCGCCCGCTTCGTCAGCGGCTACATCTACGACGCCGCCCAGGACCCGGGGTCCACGGCCGCCGGGGTGATCGGCGGCGGCGCGACCCATGCCTGGGTGCAGATCTACCTGCTCGGCGCCGGCTGGACCCATGTGGATCCGACCAACGCGCTGACCACCGATGATATCGAGCTGATCCCCGTCGCCATCGTCCGTGATCCGCATCAGGCATCGCCGATCTCCGGCACTATCGAGGCCGCGCCCGGCGATGCGCTCGGCCTGACCGTGAATATCTCGATCACCAATCAGGTGCAGTGCTACGCTTGCCGGACGACAATCGCGTCCGGGGAGATCAGCGATGGACCATCCCGAGGATTACAGCCTGCTGGATCCTGCCGTGCAGGAATGCCCTTACGCCGCCTATGCCGCGCTGCGGCGCGAAGCGCCGGTCTACCGGATGCCGGAAACCGGCTACTATATCATCAGCCGCTATGCCGACATCCGCGAGGCGCTGCGACGCACCGACGTGTTCTCCAACGACTTCGACACCCGCGTGCTCAGCCCGAAGGGCCAGCCGCCAGAGGTGGCCGAGATCTACCGGAGCGAGGGCTGGGAGCGCAAGCGGGTGCTGCAGACCGATCCGCCCGACCATACCTTATACCGCAAGCTGGTGGACCAGGCGTTCACCGCCAGCCGGGTGCGCGCCATGGAACCGTATATCGATGCGCTGGTGCATGAACTGATCGACGGATGGATCGTCGAAGGCGAGATCGAGTTCGTCAGCCGCTTCGCCAATCCGCTGCCCATGAAAGTGATCGCCGACCGGCTTGGCGTGCCGCGGGAGGACGCGGAGAGGTTCAAGGTGTGGTCCGACGCCTCGGTCGATTCCATCGCCATCTCGTCGACGCCCGAACGTCAGATCGAATGCGCAAGACAGCTCGTGGAGCTGCAGCATTACTTCGTGCCCTATTTCGAGGACCGGCGGCGCAGCCCGCGTCAGGACATCCTGAGCGATATCGCCAATGCGCGGCTCGATGACGGACGGATGCTGAGCATTCCGGAACTGCTCGATCTGGTCGAGCAGTTGTTGACCGGCGGTAACGAGACCACGACGCATTCGCTGGGGTCCGGCATGCTGCTGCTGCTCCGCCAGCCCGGGCTGATCGACGTGATCAGACATGATGCGGAACGGTTGAAGACGTTCGTCGAGGAAGTGCTGCGCCTGGAGTCGCCGACCCAGGGCACCTTCCGGCAGGTGCGCCGGGACGTGGTGCTGTCGGGTGTGACGATCCCCGCGGGTAGTATGGTTAATCTGCGCTACGGCGCCGCCAACCGGGACGACGACGTTTTCCCCGACGCGGCGGTGTTGGACGTCAATCGGACCAACGCCGGCGCGCACCTGGCGTTCATCAGCGGCATACACCACTGCCTCGGCGCGCCGCTCGCCCGGCAGGAGATGATCTGCGCTTTCCGGGGCCTCCTGAGCCGGCTGGAGGAAATCAGCCTGCTGCCGCGCAACTCTTTCGCGCACATGCCCAATTTCATGATGCGTGGTCTCCGCGAACTGCACATCGGGTTCCGCGCCGCGCGGTAGTCCGGTAGGCAGGTGCCCGGCATTCCGGAATGGAGCGTGCTGAAATACAGCACCGATATGGACGGCTACGTCGTCAATATCGACAAGGAGACGCTGAAGAAGGCGCCGACATTCGCCGCCAGCGAGAACCCCCAATGGGAAGACGAAGGCTGGGGCAAGCTGGTCCACAGCTATTACAACGCCACGCCTTACTGGATGTAGAGATGCGACCGGGCCATGGCCGTTTCGCCATGGCCCCCACCGCTAAACGGGCGGTGGCAGGTTGTTGCCGTTGTAGAGTTGGCTTGCAAGGTACTGCTGGAGCGCGTACCGCGTCAGCACGCCGATCACAGCCGCCATCGGCACTGCCAGCAGCAAGCCGACAAAGCCAAACAGCGCGCCACCAGCGAGCAGCGCGAAGATCACGGCAACCGGATGCAGTTCCACCTTGTTGCCCACCAGCATCGGCGTAAGCCAGTTGCCCTCGGCCGCCTGCCCCACCAGGAAGACGACGGCGACAGCGGCGACCCGCCACGGATTGTCGAACTCGATGGCGGCCATTCCCACGGCCAGGATCAGCCCGCCGACGGCGCCGACAAACGGCACGAAGGACAGGAAGCCTGCGAAGATGCCAATGAACAGGCCAACCTTCAGCCCGATGAGGCTGAGCGTCACGGCATAGAACGTGGCGAGCAGCACGCAGACAAGCGCGACGCCGCGAACCCATGCGGCAAGAATGTCATTCATCTGCCGCGCCAGGTCGCGCACCACGTCAACCTGATTGCGCGGAATCCAGGAATCGATCCGGGCGATAAAGCCGTCCCAGTCCCGCAGCATGAAGAAGGCCACGACCGGCGTCAGGAAGATCAGCGACAGGATGTTGAGCAGCGCGAGGCCGCTCGATAGCAGGCCGCTCAGCACGCCACCGATCCAGGCGCCAAACCCGCCGAACGAGCTGGTCAGGCCGTCGCGGATCTGGTCGGCGGTATTCGGGTCAACCACCTGGTTGAACCGGTCGAGCAGCACGCGAACTTTTTCCCTGGCGGCCTCGAGCAGCGTCGGGGCGCTGTCGACCAGATCGCCGAGCTGGTGGATCGCGAGCGGCAACAGCAGGGCGAAGGCCGCGACCACCAGGACTGCAAAGCCGACGGTCAGCAACGACGTGGCCCACACACGGGACATGCCCCAGCGCTGCATCCGGTCGCAGATCGGGTCGAGGAAATAGGCCACGGCGAGGCCGGCGAGGAACGGCAGCAGGATGGACCGGAGCAGCCAGACGACGCCGAGAAAGCCGATGAAACCGATCAGCCAGAAAGCCAGGCTGCGCCGCTGCGATGCCGTCACGTCCGTTCTCCCTTTGGCCCTGCGGCCAACTGCGCGAAGGGTACCGAAGTGCGTTGACAGCGGCCACGCAAAACCAACCCTTCTTCCAACGCCCGCACACAAAGAAAATCCCCCTCGCCGCGAAGCGAGGGGGATCTGGTAGTCGGTATGGCAGGCCGCTGAGGCGGCCAGCCAAGTACCTACGAAGCGATCATCCAGTAGGTGGCAAGCTTCTCATAGGCTGCGTCACCCTTGACGGCCTTGAAGGCCGCGTCCGCCTCGGCCTTCTTGCCGGCGGCAAGCAGGGTCTGGGCAAGGTGAAGCTGGGCGGCTGGCGCGTTCTTCAACCCGCCCTTCTTGATACCGGCCTGATACGATGCAATCGACTTGTCGTACTGGCCATAGCTGGCATAGGACTCGGCAACCGCGATGTCCTTCTCGCCGGTCGTCGCGGCGGCGGCTTCCTTCTCCAGGCCAGCGGTCTCGGTCTTGTCGGCTTTTACGGCGTCATCGACCGTCTTCTTCAGACGTTCGTGACGGCTCGCTTCGCCACCCTGACCAAGGACCTTCTTTTCGTAGCCCTCACCAATGATCTTCTGGGCTTCGCCGGGAACGCCCAGGAGCACGGCGACCTGAGCCATCTCCATGTAGTCGTCGGCGGAGCTCAGCGTGCCAACCTGGTCCATGAGCCGGAAGCTCTCCAGGTTGAACGCGTCCGAACGGTTAGTGTCGCGGAACGCGTTGATCAGGTCACGCCAGTAGTCCTTGTTGCTCGGCGCGACACGGACGAGCTGCTCCAGCGCATCGCGCATGGAATTCTTGTCCTGGGCCTTGTGAGCGCAGCTCAGCTGGATCTGGAGCCATTCCTCCTTCACCGGCTTGCCTGCCGACCGGGCGCTCTCCACCAGCTTCTTCACCGTGGAGCCGGCTTCGCCGCACTTGCCCTGCAGGTACTGGCTCTGGGCCACAAGAACCTGCATGTCCGTGTCACCCGGGTTCTGGGCGAGGTACTGCTGGGCGGCCTGCACGGCAGCGTTGTAGTTCTTCAGACTGTAGTAGATCTGGATCAGGTTCTTGCGCAGGGGCGTGACCTCTTCCGGGGCCGCGATGCCGCTGTCGATCGTCGCCTGGATCGCCCTGGCAGCCTTGTCGTACTGCTTCAGGCCAACATAGGCGTTGGTCTCGAACTGGCTGATCACATAGTTCTCATAGGGCGTGCGCTTTTCGACGGCCTTCGCCTCGTCAAGCTTCGCGATCGCCTTGTTGTAATCCTTCGCCTGGAGCGCCGCCTGGGCTTCCTGGAGAGGCTTGCCGACCTTCTCGCTGACCTTCTGCTGCTTGGGAGCCGCAAGGGCCGCACCCGTGTCGACGACGGCGGTTGCCAGGACCGGACCGGCCAGGGCGACCATCACGAGGGCGACGAGTTGTTTCCCGTTCATGTGTGTCTTCCATTTTCTCAAAGTTCTACGCGTCAACCGCGCATGACAAATCCTAGGTTCGCGACGTTGAACCCGGAATGAATGCGTCAGCTGGCGATAGAACTATCGTTGATCAGACCCATCTTCTTGAGGCCGAGGCGCTGGACGGCCGCCATCACCTTCGCCACGTACTCGTACTTCACGAGCTTGTGGGGACGGATGTGGATTTCCGGCTGCTTCGGCTGCGCGGCCACAGTGTTCAGGTAGCCGTTCAGCTGTCCCATGTTGGAGACAACGTTCCCGTTCCAGAGCACCGTGCCGTCGAAGTCGACCTGCAGTTCCACCACTTCAGGCGGCTCGGGCGGCGTCGACGGCTTGTTCACCGGCATGTCGAGCTTCACGGCGTGCGTCTGGATCGGGATCGTGACGATCAGCATGACCAGCAGCACGAGCATGACATCGATCAGCGGCGTGGTGTTCATTTCCACCATGACGCCCGATTCGTCGCCCGAGTTACCTACACTCATAGCCATTGGCTAAACTCCTTATGAACTGACGGTTCAGCCGCCGGGGCGAAGCGGTTCGGTGATGAAGCCGACCTTGACGATGCCGACACGCTGGCAGGCCACGACAACGCGACCGATGAATTCGTAGCGCGCCGCCTTGTCGCCGCGGATGTGGACTTCCGGCTGCGGGTCCAGCACCGCCACCTTGGCGAGCTTTTCCGACAACTCGGCCGACCCGGCCACCTGCACGGCGTTCCAGTACATGTTGCCATCGGCGTCGACGGCGATGACGATGTTTTCCGGCTTCGTCACCGTCACCTGATTGGTCGCCTTCGGCAGCTTCACCGGCACCGTCGTGATCACCACCGGGATGGTGATGAGGAAGATGATCAGCAGCACCAGCATGACGTCCACAAGTGGGGTCGTGTTGATGGCAGAGATTACGCCATCGTCTTCCTGTTCTCCGACGGACATTGCCATGTTAGTGGCTCCGGGCAGTCGCGGCGCGGCTCTGCACCAGGTACGAACCGTAATCGATCACGAAGTTGCGAACGATTTCGGTGGCGGCCTTGTTGCGGCGAACCAGCCAGTTGTAACCCAGCACCGCCGGCACGGCGACGGCCAGACCGATGGCGGTCATGATGAGCGCTTCACCAACGGGACCCGCGACCTTGTCGATCGAGGCCTGGCCGGCGACGCCGATGGCGATCAGAGCGTGATAGATGCCCCACACCGTACCGAAAAGGCCGACGAACGGAGCGGTCGAACCCACGGTGGCGAGGAAGGCCAGGCCACCCTGCAGGCGCATCTGGATATTCTCGGATTCGCGCTGCAGGTTGTTCGCGATCCACTCGGAACCGTCGATCTGATCGGTCAGACGGCCCTCGTGATGCTGGGCTGCGCCCAGGCCCTTTTCGATCAGGCTGCGGAACTGGTTGCCGCGGTCAAGCTTGTCGAGGCCTTCCTGCAGGCTCGGGGCCTTCCAGAAATCGTGGTCGACGGCCTTCGCCTGGCGGAACAGCTTCGCCTGGTCCCAGACCTTGGTGAACATGATGTACCAAGTGCCCATCGACATGATCGCGAGGATGATCAGCGTGCCCTTGGAGATGAAGTCGCCCTGCTCCCACAGCGCCTTGAGGCCGTAGGGATTCTCGACTTCGGCCATCGCGGTGTCTTCGATCGGCGCGGCTTCGGCCGGAGCGGCGGCATCGGCGGGCGGCGCGGCCGGATCGGTCATGACGGGGGCGTCTGCGGCAGGAGCTTCGGCGGCGGGAGCCGCGGCATCCTGGGCCATCGCGACGCCAGCGGCGACGGGAGCGACGGTCAGGGCCAAGGCAAGAGCGACCGGTGCAATCGCGCGGGCGCCCCAGTTACGGGTGGACAAGCGGTTCATGGTGTTATCTCCGTTTTGAATTCTTGACGTGAAGGCCGGGTGCACCGGCGCAGGTTGATTACAAGGCTTGGAAAGGCACGCCGCGGTTAGCCGCGCGCCTTCTTCAGCTCGAAAACGACACGGAACTGATGCCATACAGCAACAGGCTTGCCGTCCTTCGTTCCAGGGATGAACTTCCAGGCCTTGCGCGCTTCGGCGATCGCGGCCTTGTCGAGACGTTCGGACCCGCTGCTCTCGACGACAGAGATGGTCTCGCCGTCGACGCGGCCGTTGGGCATCACCATGAACTTCAGGATGACGGCCCCTTCTTCGCCCAGACGGACGGACGTAGCCGGATACTCGGGCTGCGTGATCGGCCGGCGGGGATCCTGGCGCGGCTCGGTCGGCGCAGCGGTCGGCGGCGGCGGTGGCGGCGGCGCAGCTTTCTTCACCTCGTTGGTGACATTCTGGATGGCCGACGTGGAGGGCGCGCTGTCGAAGCTCACCATCGGCATGTCGACGAACGCCGGTGGCGGCGGCTTGAAATCCGGCGGCGGCGGCGGCGGCGGTGCATCGTCCTTGATCTTTTCGTCGATGATCTCGGTCTCGAGCGGCCCCTTCAGCAGCTCAACCATCGTGTTGCTGAGACCTGACATGAGCGCCCAGCCGAGGCCGACATGGACCAGAATGACGAAGATGAACCCCAGCGCACGGCCGGAAATCACGGATTGGTTATTGTTCATGGTTCCTCGACGCTGTGTACTTTGATCTTCCCCGAAGCGCCTTTCGGTTCGGCGCCGACCGCCCTCCCCGGGCGGCGGGACCCCCGGCAATCTCGGCGGGGGCCTTGTCCTATCAATACGGCCATGGGCATGAACTGACAATGGCCCAAAGATTAACTTTTTTTCATCTTTCGACAGTGCGCTTGAACAGGAAGCTCAGCGGCGGCTTCCGGCGCGGCTTCGAGACAAACTGGATCACGGCTGTCAGCCCGGGCAGGTTGTCGTGCAATTTCAGGAAGGCGCCGTGCAATTTGGCAACCGCTGCCACCAGGCTGAGTCCGAGTCCGGAACCCGGGCTTTTCCGCGCCGCGTCCAGCCGGACGAAACGGTGGATCACCCGCTCCCGCGCCTCGGCGGGAATGCCGGGTCCACGGTCGCTGACCTCGATCAGCGGCCCGAGCGGCCCCAGCGACGCCCGCAATTCTATGGCGCTCCCGCGGGGTGAATACTTGATGGCGTTGTCGATGAGGTTGGCGATGGCCTGGGCCAGCAACTCGGGATGGGCGCTCACCTGGATGGGTTCGGCGGCGTGGACATTGAGGCGCAGCCCGCTTTCCTCGGCCACCGGCACGTAGAGGTCGCCGACGTCCGAGATCAGGGTGGCGAGATCCATGTCGACCATCTGGTCGCCGCTGACTCCGGCTTCGGCGCGGGCGATCTCGAGCAGCGAGTTGAGGATATGCAGCATGGAGTCCACTTCGCTGGCGGCGTCGCGCATGGCGGTGCGCAACTCCTGCTCGCCGCCCTTGCCACCCGACGCCATCTCCAGGCGCGCGCCCAGCCGGGTCAGTGAGCTGCGGAAGTCGTGCGCGATGCTGTCGGTGACCGCGCGCATGGTCGTCATGCTGTCCTCGATGCGCGACAGCATGGCGTTGAGCGAGGCCGACACCACGCTGAATTCCACCGGCAGGTAGCTCACCTTGACGCGGCGGGACATGTCGCCTCCAAGGATGTCCTCGGCGGTTTCAACGATGCTGCCCATATGCCGCCGCAGGAAATGGGACACCCTGAATCCGGCGACGACCGTGAGCGCGAGAGCGATGACGAACGCCAGGATCGCACCCTTGACAACCGTTGCCGTGGGCACGCCCCATTGCTCGCGCGGCACCGCCACCAGCAGGCGGTAGCGCCCGGGCAGCTCGGTCGCGGAGGCGCCCATGATTTCGGGCTCGGCGAAGGTGGACCGGCTGAGCGGCACCACCTCCCACGCGAAACCGGAGGCGGACTTGGCCGGCCACGTCGTCAGGTTTCCGGCGACCCGATAACGATAACCGTCCTCGAACAGATAGAGCATGCGGCCGCTCGGCGAGCTGCTCAGGCGGTCGCGGATCATTTCCTCGACGGCGGCCGGTCCCTGGTTCTCGTAAACCGATTTCAGCGTCGACAGTTCGTCGCCCACCTCGTGGGACACGTCACGCTCATGGAGCTTCGACAGGTCGAAGTACAGCACACCGAACGGGACCAGCGTGGCGATGAGCGACAGCGGAATCAGGGCCTGCGCGATCTGGAGGGTGGCGCTCTGGGGGCGCGTCGCCAAACGTCAGCCCTCCGCCGCGAGCCGGTATCCGGCACCCCGGATGGTGTGGATCAGCGATTGCTGGAATCCCTTGTCGACGCGCTGCCGCAACCGGCTGATGTGGACGTCGATGACGTTGGTCTGGGGATCGAAATGGTAGTCCCACACGGCCTCCAGCAGCATGGTGCGGGTCACCAGCTGGCCCTGGTGGCGCATGAGATATTCGAGCAGGGCGAATTCGCGGGGCTGCAGGTCGACGGCCTTGCCCGCCCGCGACACCTTGCGGGCGATCAGGTCCATCTCGAGGTCGCCGCAGCGCAGCTTGGTCTCGGCATCCGGGCCGGCGCTGCGCCGGCGCAGCAACACCTCGATGCGTGCGAGCAGTTCGGAGACGGCGAACGGCTTGACCATGTAGTCATCGCCGCCTGCCTTCAGGCCCTTGACCCGTTCGTCGAGGGTGCTGAGCGCCGACAGCAACAGCACGGGGGTTTCGATTCGCGCGGCCCGCAAGGCTTTCAGCACCGACAGGCCATCCAGCCCGGGCAGCATCCGGTCCAGCACGACAAGGTCATAGGCGCCGTCGCTGGCCAGGTAGAGCGCTTCCCGGCCATCCTCGGCGATATCGACGGTGTAGCCCTGCTCCCGGAGGCTCTGCACCAGGTAGCTGGACGTAATGGTGTCATCCTCGACGACAAGCAGCTTGCGGCTCACCCGATCTCCCCCGAACAACCGGCGTCAGCCGGGATGTTACAATGGCGCGACGCCGCGCGCGAGGACATGCCTTGCGGTCGGCGGCACCTGGCTCTATGTGTGGGCGCGGCCAGCAACAAGCCAAGCGGAATATCCGCTGGCCGCCAGGTTCTGGGAGTCGCGCCGTGAACAAGGCCCAAGGCACGGGCAGCATCTGGACAGGTTTCGTCGGCCGGCACGGCGGCCGGGCGAAGGCCCTGCTCGTGGCGCTGCCACTGCTCGTGCTGTCGGTACTGGTGGATCACGGCCTCGCCGATGCTGCCGTGCAGCGGCCTGAAAACCGGGTCGACAGCCATGCATCCGATATCGCGGGTACCGAGGGCAAGGCCCAGCTCCCAGGCCGCGGCACACTCGCCATGGTCGATCCGCTGCGCGTGACGCCCAAGCTTTCCGGGGACGGAACGATCGGCCCCCACGGCCTCGCGCCGTCTTCCGGCCTGCATCAGCCGGCGCATGTCTCGCACGCCGAACATTTCCGCGCGCAACACGCGGCGCCCGTGCAGTGGCGAGCCGCCGCCCGTCCCAGGGCGCCGCCGGCCCAGGCCGCCTAGGACGTCCGCGCCGGTCGGCGCGGCCTTTGCGTATCCATAGAATTCGATGACGGAGCCCGCCCGCGCGGCGACGGCTCCCCTTCCAGCCCAAAAGGCGGCACTTCATGCAGACCCCCAAGTGGCAGATCTACCTGTACAGCTTCATCATCCTGTTCGGGGTGGTGCTGGCGATCCCCAACGTGTTCACCCGCGCACAGCTCGACAGCATGCCGGACTGGCTGCCGAAGAAGCAGGTCACGCTGGGCCTCGACCTCCGCGGCGGCTCGCACCTAGTGCTTGAGGTGGATTCCAAGGCGCTGATGAAGGAGCGCCTGCAATCGATGGCCGACGACATCGCCGCCAAGGTGCGCCAGGAAAAGATTTCCAGCGTTCGCGCCGCACCGGTGGGCGATTCGGTCATGGTGACGTTCCGCGATCCCAGCCGCGTCGAGAAGCTGCGCGAGATCATCCGCGACGTCACCCAGGCGCCAGTCAGCGCCATGGGCCCGACCCAGCCCGACGTCACCATCGAGAGCGGCGGCGCCACGCAGCTTCGGGTCAAGTTCACCGAGGCCGGCGCGACGCGTCGCATCGCCGCCGCCGTGGACCAGAGCCTCGAAGTCGTCCGCAAGCGTATCGACGGCGCCGGCGTTGCCGAGCCGACCATCCAGCGCATCGGCGGCGACCGCATCCTGGTCCAGCTTCCCGGCGTGCAGGATCCGGGGCGCATCACCAAGCTGCTGGGCGGCACCGCCAAGATGACCTTCCACCTGGTCACGACGCCGGTGGCCCCGGGGGCCGTACCGCCGCACGGAGTCTTCGTGCTGCCGGACGCCGACTCCGGCGAGCAGCTGGCGCTTTTCGAACGTCCGATCGTCACCGGCGACCACCTGGAAAATTCCGACGTGAGTTTCTCCCAGTACACCAGCGAGCCGCAGGTGGGCTTCAAGTTCGACAGCACCGGCGCGCAGCAGTTCGGCCGCGCGACGCGCGAGCATGCCGGCGAGCGGATGGCCATCGTGCTCGACGGCAAGGTGCTGAGCGCGCCGCGGATCAACGAGCCCATCCTGGGCGGATCGGGCGTCATCACCGGCCGTTTCACGACCTCCGAAGCCAAGGACCTGTCGACCATGCTCAAGGCCGGCGCCCTGCCCGCGCCGCTCACCGTGATCGAAGAGCGGACGGTCGGCGCCGACGTGGGCGGCGACGCCATCAGGATGGGCGCCATCTCGGGCCTCATCGGCTTCGGCCTGGTGTTCCTGTTCATCCTGCTGCTGTATGGCTGGTGGGGCATGATCGCCAGCTTCGCGCTGCTGATCCATACGGTCCTGACAATCTCGGCGCTCAGCATCATCGGCGCCACCCTCACCCTGCCCGGCATCGCCGGCATCGTGCTGGGCATCGGCATCGCGGTCGACGCCAACGTGCTGATCAACGAGCGCATCCGCGAGGAGACACGGCGCGGGCTCGGCGTCTATGCCGCGCTCGATGCGGGCTTCCGCAAGGCGTTCGCCACCATCATCGACTCCAACATGACGACTCTGTTCGCGGTGATCCTGCTGTTCGCCATGGGCTCGGGCCCGGTGCGCGGCTTTGCCATCACCATGGGCCTGGGCATCCTGATCTCGCTGTTCACCGCGGTCACGGTGGTGCGGATCATGATGATCGCCATGATCAAATGGCGGAACCTCAAGGTCATCAACATGGAGCCGCCGTTCCACATCATCCCGATGGACACCAAGATCAAGTTCATGCGCGCCCGCTATCTGGGCATCGCCGGCTCGGTCGTCCTGTCCACGGCGTCGGTCATCCTGTTCTTCCACCCTGGGCTGAACTACGGCATCGACTTCAAGGGCGGCATCCAGATGGAGGTCGAGCCGCCCGCCGGCACGGCCGACCTGGGGAAACTGCGCGAGAAGCTGGATACGCTGGGCTTGGGCGACGTGTCGCTCCAGGGCGCCGACAACAACACCAAGGTGCTGATCCGCATCGAGATCCAGCCCGGCGGCGACATCGCCCAGCGGGTCGCCGTCGACAAGGCGAGGACCGCCATCGTCGAGGTGGCGCCCGGCACCAAGATCCAGCGGACCGAGGTGGTCGGCCCCAAGATCAGCGGCGAGCTGGCCACCAGCGGTCTCTACGCCGTGGCGGGCGCCAGCATGATCATGCTGATCTACATCTGGTTCCGCTTTGAATGGTATTTCGCCATCGGCGCCATCGCGACCATGATCCTCGACGTGACCAAGACGGTCGGCTTCTTCGCCATCACCCAGCTCGATTTCAACCTGACGGCCGTGGCGGCGCTGCTCACCCTCGTCGGCTATACGGTCAACGACAAGGTCGTGGTCTATGACCGAATGCGGGAGAACATGCGGCTGTTCAAGAAGCTGAGCCTGCAGGAGATCATCGACCGAAGCATCAACGAGACCCTGACCCGAAGCATCTACGTGTCGGCGACCGCCTTCCTCGCCATGCTGCCCATGGCCGTGATCGGCGGATCGGCGGTGAAGAGCTTCGCCCAGCCCATGCTGTTCGGCATCTTCATCGCTACCACATCGTCGATCTTCATCGCGGCGCCGATCCTGTTGTTCCTCGGCGACTGGCGCGACAAGCGCCAGGCCAGGGAAACGGCGGAAAATGACGCGGCCGCCGCCGCGGCCGCCATCGATCCGGCGCCGATGCCCTGATGAGCCTGATGCTGCTGGCGGCCGACGGCCGCACCTATCTCGAGGCCATCGTTCTGGGCCTCATCGAGGGTCTGACCGAATATCTGCCCGTGTCGTCGACCGGCCACATCCTGCTGGCCGGCCGCTTCATGGGGTTCGACTCCACGGGCAAGACTTTCGAGGTGGTGATCCAGCTGGGGGCGATCCTTGCCCTGCTGCTGGTTTACACCCAGCGCTTGCTGGGCGTGGCCGCTGCGGCACCGCGCGATCCGAAGGCGCGGCGCTTCATCGCCAGCATCCTGATCGCGTTTCTCCCGGCCGCCGTGATCGGCGCGCTGGCGCACGACTACATCAAGGAGGTCCTGTTCGAGAGCCCCGGCCTGATCTGCGCCACCCTGATCGGCGGCGGCCTGATCCTGCTGGTGGTCGACAGGGTGAGGCTGCCGGTGCGCTATGCCGACGCCATGGCCTATCCGCTGCCGATGGCGTTCAGCATCGGCCTTTGCCAGTGCCTCGCCATGGTGCCCGGCGTATCCCGCTCGGGCGCAACCATCGTCGGCGCGCTGCTGATGGGCGCGGACAAGCGCTCGGCTGCCGAGTTCTCGTTCTTTCTCGCCATGCCGACCATGGTGGGCGCGGTGGTCTACGATCTCTACAAGAGCCGGCACATCCTGGACTTCAGCGATACGGCGCTGATCGCCGTGGGCTTCGTCACGGCGTTCGTCACGGCGCTGCTGGTGGTGCGAGCACTGCTGGAGTTCGTCAGCCGGCGGGGCTTTTCCGTGTTCGGCTGGTGGCGGATCGCCGTCGGCCTGGCCGGTCTCGCCGGCCTGTACCTGGTCGGCTGAGCCCGAAGGCTTGGCTGAGGTCAGGCGTTTTCCTTGCGGACCGGATCGGCCGCCACCGGCGACTGCTGGGGCGCCTCGAGCGCCGGGGCCGGCTTCAAGCTGACCGGCTCGTGATCTTCTTCAGCCATCCCCTGGCGGAAACTCTTGATGCCCTTGGCCAGGTCACCCATCAGGTCAGAGAACTTGCCCTTGCCGAATACGACCAGCACGAGCGCCACAAGGATCAGGATCTTGATCGCCATCGAAACCTCCGAATGATCCGCGAGCGCGCGGAACGGCCCTCTCATAAACCTTCCGCGCCATCCCGGCAAGGAGACGCCACACGGGTTCACGCCGGGCTCCGTTGCCGGTAGCATGGACCGCATGCATGCCCTTCCCGCCCTGATCGGACTCCTGCTGATGCTCTCGACGGTTCCTGCCCTTGCCGCGGACGATCCGCTCCCCAAGGGGTTCGCCCACGCGGACGAGATGGTGCCCGGGCTGCTGCTCGACCTGCGCTACGCGGGCGCGGAGAATTTCGTCGGCCAGCGGGTCGATGGCTACGAGGCGGCGCGCGTGGTGCTGACGGCGCAGGCGGCGGAAGCGCTCAGGCAGGTGCAGGCCGACCTGAAGCCTTTCGGCCTGGGCCTGAAGATCTTCGATGCCTACCGGCCGACCCGGGCCGTCGCGCATTTCGTGCGCTGGTCGTCCATGCCCGACGATCCGCACGCGAAACACGTCTACTACCCGGACATCGACAAGCGGAAGCTGTTCGAGGAAGGCTATGTGGCGACACGCTCCAGCCACAGCCGCGGCAGTACCGTCGACCTGACGCTGGTGGCCATCGGCAAGGACGGCGCGCGCGCCGAGCTGGACATGGGCACGGCGTTCGATTTCTTCGGCCCGGAATCCTGGCCCGACTACACGGACCTAACCGGCGAGCAACGCTCCAACCGGCTGCTGCTGAAGCTGGTGATGGAGCGGCACGGCTTCAAACCCTTCGACAAGGAATGGTGGCACTTCACCCTGCAGGACGAGCCGTTCCCCGATACCTATTTCGACTTCCCGGTACGCTAGGCGGACATGGAACATGACGATCCCCGCATGTGACGGCTCCATGCGGATCGCCATGGTCTGCCACAGCACCCTGGGCGGCAGCGCGCGCAGCGCGGCACGGCTCGCGGCCGGACTCGCCCATCGCGGACACGCCGTGCACCTGATCAGCCGGGCCGCGTTGCCGTGGCCGGTGGACGACGCCGTCAGCCATCACCGCCTCGACACCGGCTCCATGGCGCTCGACGATCCGTCGAGCACGCGCTGGCCGGACGCGCTGTTCGACCGTTTCGAAGCATTCATGCGACAGATCATCGAGCAGGAAGCCGTCGAGATCATGCATTTTCACTACGCCGTGCCGTTCGCGCAGATGGGAGCGCGCCTTGCCGCGTCCGCGATGGGCGACCGGACCTCGGTCGTCGGCACGTTGCATGGCACCGACGTGACCAAATCCACAAGCGCCTCCGCGAGGGACCCGCTCCGCGCCGCGCTCAGGCAGGCGGCGGCGCTGACGACGGTCTCGCACGCCCATGCGCGCCACGCACGCAGCCAGTTCGGCCTGGCTGCCGAACCGCGGGTGATCCACAACTTCGTCGGTGCGGACGAGCATCGGCCCGCAAGTCTGACGCGCGCGCGGCACCGCGACCGGTTGAGCAGGCCGCGGCTGATCCACGTCTCGAATTTTCGCGCCGTCAAATCGCCGGTGTCGCTCGCCGGCATATTCGCGCGGGTCAGGGAAAGTATGGACGCGGAGCTGTGGCTTGTCGGCGACGGGCCTGAGCTGCCACGTGTCCGGGCAGCGCTCGAGCCGTCGGGCGATCATGTCCGGGTCTTCGGCATGCGCCGTGACGTGACGCCGCTGCTGGCCGAGACGGACCTGATGGTGCTGACCAGCCTGCAGGAGAGCTTTGGACTGGTCGCCCTGGAGGCCATGGCGTGCGGCGTGCCGGTGCTGGCGCCATGGGTGGGCGGGATTCCGGAGGTGGTCACCGACGGTGTCGCGGGCCTGCTGTTCAGGCCCGGCGACGAAATCGACGGCGCCGCCCGCGCGCTGGAGCTGCTGTCGGATCCGGAGCGGCACTGGGCCATGCGCGAAGGGGCGCTGGCGCGCGCCCGCGACTTCTCGGAAGCTCGGGTCGTCGCCGAGTACGAACGACTCTACCGGAGCCTTCCGCCCCGCCGCGGATCGAGTATGCCGCATCCAGACTACGCGGCCACATCATGAAGCCGATGAAGGACCTCGACGCGCTGCTGTCGACGCCGCGGGGCCGGGACTTCCTTCTGTCCAACGGTATCCATGCGGACGCGGCATCATTTCGCGCCGCGCTGTCGCCGCCGGAGGACGACCGCCTGGCCCGCACGAGTGGCGCCGGTCACGGGCCTTTCGTTCACATGCATCAGCAGATCTATGTCGACTACCGCCCATCTGTGCTGGCCAAGGTGTTCACGCTCGATGCCCTCGCAGAGGCGGGAGTTCATCCGGCATTCCTGTGGATCGACACCGACCGCGCTGCGTCCGACAAGCTGGCCTGCCGCTTCTACTGGCCGTTCGAGGGGGCCCTGCGCGCCATGAAGATATTGCCGCCCGGGTTGGGCTCTGTCGAAACCCGCTTCGCCCAGGTCGATCCACCGCGCACCTTGGCCGCCTACCGGCGGATCACCGCCTATATCCGGGGTGACAAACGCCAGCCGGAAGCGGCGGCGCTGGCACGGCTGTCAACGCTGCGGGCACATATGCTCGCCCGCGAAGCCGTGCCGCTGCGCGACTATGGGCTGGGCATGACCCACGCCCTGTTCACCGCCCATCTGGCGGTCGACCATCCCCATGTCGTGGTGTCCGATCTGCTTGAAAGGGGCTGGCTGACGCCGGCGATCGAGGATGTGCTCGCGGTGCTGCCTGCCGTGATCGCCGCGTGGAACGCGAGAGTAAGTTCGCTTAATGACGACGGCATCGCCACCGCCGTCGGGAAACTGCCGACGGACTACCTGCCGCTGTATGTTTCGGATCCGGAGGACGGCGCAAGGCTGCGCCTGCGTCACGAGATCGCCGGCGCCGACCACTTCGCCACGGCTCAGGGGAACAGCGGACGCACCCTCCGCTACTTCCTCGGCACCCGCCGGCTGCAGCTCGACGAGCTGACGGAGACGGGGCGCTGGAGCCCGGACGTCACCCTGCCCTTGCTGGCGAACGCGCTGTTCAGCGGCTGGGTGGCGGGCAGGAGTTCGGCGCTGTACGCGCTGGTTTTCAGGACGATCATGACCGACGTGCTCGGCGAACGCCCCATACCGATCCTGGTTCCCTGTCCCGCCGCCGATCCACGTCCGGCTGCAACCAGCCTGCTCCACGCCTATGTCACCGGCGCGGCGCTTTCCCGTCCGGATGCGCGCGCCGCATCGAGCGTGGCGTCATGACCGCCGGCATCGACATCCTGGCGTTCTCGCCACACCCGGACGATGCGGAGATCGGCTGCAGCGGCGCGCTGATCCTGGCGGCACGAGCCGGGCAGCGAACCGGCATCGTCGACGTCACCGACGGCGAACGCGCGACACGCGGCACGCCGGAGACCCGGAGCCTCGAGCGCGCTGAAGCCTCGCGGCGGCTGGGCCTTGCGACCAGGCTATCGCTCGGGTTGCCGGATACGCTGGTCGCCGTCGATGAAGACGCCCTTGGCCGCGTGGTTGAGGTGTTGCGGACCCTGCGCCCGCGTCTGGTGCTGCTGCCCTATCCGGAAGATCGCCACCCCGACCACGGCGCGACAACCGAGCTGGTGCGGCGCGCGGTGTTTCTGGCCGGCGTGGGCAAGGCGTTCGAGGGAGCGGTTCACCGCGTCGGCGCCCTCGTGCACTATATGATCCATGGTCCGTTTACGCCCAGCTTGGTCATCGATGTCAGTTCGGTCTGGGCCGAGCGCTGCCATGTGCTCGATGCCTATGGGAGCCAGTTCTACATGCGCCAGGATTCCGGCGACGCAGCCGAGACGGCGCTTTCGCATCCCAGCTTCATGCAGGCGCTTGATGCGCGGGCGATTCATTATGGCGCCATGATCGGCGTGGTGCGCGGCGAGCCCTACTGGCAACCGGGTCCGGTTCCAGTGCACACCCTCACCGACGTGATCCCCGCCGCCGGCGGCTACCGGATGTTTCCCTGAAAATGCCCAAACGCGGCGACACGTTCGGCGCGAGGATGGTGAAAGCGGTCGTCAGGTCGCGGATTATCATTGGCGCGCAGGACGCGGCGCTCAACAGACGCTGGCGCAACGGACAACCCGACATCCTTCTGCTGCGCCATCCACAGAAGGGACCGTGGTTCTACCGGCAGTTTCTCGACTGGCTGGGAGCGAATTTCCCGCAGGTCCGGCAGCGTTTCGAGCTGGCGTTGCTGGGACAAGGCGACGCCATCGACCCATCGCGATACCGGCTGCTGGTTCCCTTGCTGCAGGATCCTGTCCAGGCCTGGTCGATGAAGGCTTATGCGCAGGCGTGCTCGCTCGCCGCCCGCTTCGAGGCGCAGGCCCTGCCTGTCGTCAACAAGCCGGCCGCCCTTGCCAATTCGGCCAAGAGCACCATGCTCGACACAACCCGCGCGCTGGGCATCAGGGCGGCGCGAAACATCCCCATCGGGTGTCCCGCCGACCTGCACCGGGCCGCCGGTGAACTCGGATATCCGTTCATCGTGCGCCCCGACCAGGGTCATGGACTGAAAGGGTTGCGCATCGAGTGTCACGCCGACATAGACAGGATCAGCGAGCGGGCGCTCCTGGCCATCGGCAAGCCTGTCGCTATCGAGTTCATCGATACGGTCAGCGCGGACGGCCTCTTCCGGAAGTTTCGCTATCTCGTGGCCGGAGACAATGGCGTGAGTGTTCACCTCATCGCATCGCGCCACTGGGAAGTCCGAGGCGACAGCAAGGTGCTGACCGCGGCGCTTGCCGCCGAGGAGCGGGACTTCATCAGTCGCCATAATCGCGACGCCCCGACCTTCGACGCGCTGGGACGGGCGCTCGACTTCGATTTCGCGGCTTTCGACTACGCGTATGATCCGGCAGGAAAGCTCGTCGTCTGGGAAGCCAATCCCTACCCGACCATCGTCTTCGGACGCGAGAGCGAGGCGCTCCGCTTCCGGACGGTCGCCGTCCACCGGTGCTTTGCCGCCATGGCGGCTCTCTATCTGTCCCGCGCGGGACTCGACGTACCTACGGAGCTGGCCGCTCTCGTCGACGATCCCGGCGGCGCGCCTGCACGCTGCGAGGTGCTCGCGGGTGCGCCTGCCCGTTAAGCCGACGCGCTCGGCCGCCGTGAGAACGCCTGACGCCAGCGGACGATGTTGGGAAACTCCTCGGCGTCCTTCAGACCCACATAATCGCCGAAGCCGAGCGTCGCATAGAGGGTGCAGTCCGCGACCGACGGGCGGTCGCCCGCGACGAATGGCTTGTCGCCGATCTCCCTGTCCATGATGCCCAGGTTCTTGCGGTAGCAGTTGACTGCCATCTTCGCGGCATCTGGAGACTGCGGCCCCTTGTCGGCGAAGAACGGCGAGACGTTGTGGACATAGTTGGCCAACTCGACCATCAGCCCCAACTCGGCCAGCCTGTCCAACTCGCGGACGCGGGCGCGCTGCAGCGGCGAACGGCCGAGCATAGGCGGCTCGGGAATGAGTTCCTCGAGATACTCGATGATGACCAGGGATTCGCGGATGACGGTGCCATCGTCGAGTTCGAGGAACGGCACCACGGCGAGCGGGTTCTTCGCCAGCATCTCAGGCGTGCGCAGGCCATGGTTCATGACGTCAACGTCGACGAGGTCGAGCTCGATGCCCTTCTCGGCGGCGTAGATGCGCACCTTGTGCGGATTGGGCGCGGCGAAATTGTAGAGCTTCATGGTGTCTCCCCTTCCCTCTTAACGGCAGGGAAACACGGATCGGCCGCGCGGGGCAATGACCCGCGCGTTGTCCGTGAGCAATGGCTCGATCAGATGCTGGTGCCGGCGCGCTCGGCGGCCTGGGCGCGTGCTGCTTCCTTGTCCTTGAAGTACAGCGCGTTGATTCCGATGAAATCCTTGGCCGCTGGCGGAATTTCGTGATCGGCAAAGATCGCGCCGACGGGACACGCCGAGACGCACACGCCGCAATCGATGCACTGTTCGGGCTCGATGAACACCATGCGGTCCTCGTCTTCCTGGTAGATGCAGTCCACCGGGCAGACTTCGATGCAGGACATGTCCTTGACGTCGATGCAGGCGTTGCTGATTACGTAAGTCATAGCGTTCCCGAGCCTCAAGCTTGCTTGGCCGACCCGGCACGGTCGGCTCGTTTTTCCTCTTTCCGCGCCGTGACTGTACCATCTTGGCGGCGAAGCCACAGGCCCGAAAATGGCCTGGTGGCGGCCCGCGAAGGTGGTGATTTTCCCCTTACGGCGCGGCGTCATCCCGATGCGCGCATTACGCTCGCGAGGCCATGTCAAGTCAAGCATGACTTTATCGGCCGTTGCTATCGGGTGGGGTAAGATGTAACGTGCGTTCGGGGAAAAGTCAGCCTTGAACGGGGATATGAAATGAATACGGAACCCTTCGCCTCGGTGTTCGCCCGCGCCATTGGCGCCGACGGCGGAGACGCCGTGGAAAAAGTGGCGGACGGCGACTTCCAGGACATCTTCCCCCTGATGCCGGTGGGCCAGCGCGTCGACATGGGCACGGCCCCGGACGGCACGCCCCTGATCGACCCGCGCATCTTCTTTTCCGCGGAGTTCCGGCGCAATCCGTGGCCCTACTACCGGCTGATGCGCGACCACTATCCGGTCTATCACAACCAGCTCAACAACACCTATTACGTCACCCGCTACGACGACATGACCGAGTGCTATTTCGACGACATCGGCTTCAACACCATCCCGAAGGGGTCGTCAAACGGCGTGCTGGGCAACGTCACCCACGAACTGAGCGGGGTCGAGCACCGGCGCCGGCGAAACCTGTTCGGCCAGCACCTGGTCGGCAAGGCACTGGAAAATCGCGTGCCCGCCATCGAACGGCTGGCGCAGGAAATGATCGACGACTGGGCCAATGTGGACGCGCCATGGTGCATCACCAACGGCAACGTCCGCACCATCGAGCTGGGCCAGGCCTTCGCCGACGCCTTCCCTGTCCGCGTGGTCTGCGACGTGCTGGGCTTTCCCATGGAGGCGCGCGACAACTTCGTCTACTGGTACAATTCGATGATGGGCGGGCTGGGCGCGTCCGAGACCCACAGGCAAGGGATGGAGGCGCGCCAGCATCTGGAGGACTTCGTCGAATCCATCGTCGAGGACCGCCGCAAGAACCCGACCTTCCTCTACGACAATGACGGCAACAATATCGGCAAGGACATCATCTCCAAGCTGTGCGAGAGCCAGGTGGATGGCGACTATCTGTCGACCGAGGAGATCACCGCGCTAATCGCGCTGGTGGTTGCGGGCGGCGGCGAGACGACGCGCGGCACGCTGATGAACATGTGGTACAGCCTGTTGCAGAAGCCCGATCAGGCCGAGGCGGCGCTGGCCGACGAGTCCCTGTGGGACGCGGTGTTCCACGAGACGCTGCGCCATTCCAACCCGATCGGCGGCCAGCCACGGCACGCCACCTTCGACGTGCAGATCCACGGCACGACCGTGCCGGCCGGCTCGCTGATCGAGATGGTCAACTTCTCCGGCAGCCACGACGAGCGCATCTTCCACGACGCCGACAACTTCAACATCTTCCGGCCCGACCTCTACACCGGCAAGCTGCTGCGCAGCGGCTACCGCAAGGAGGGCAAGTGCAGTCACATGGCGTTTGGCGTCGGACCGCACATGTGCCCCGGGGCCTGGATATCCCACCAGGAAGCGGTGATCGGCTCGAAGATCCTGTCGCGGACCATGAAGAACCCGCGGATCAACCGCGACCGGATGCCCAAGGACATCGACGGTGTCAGCCTCGCGCCCATCGGCATCAACAAGACCCGCGAGCTGTGGCTCGATTTCGATCTGGCCTGAGGCGAGCCACATGAGCACTGAAGCGAAGCAAGCGGCCAAGCCGCCGGCCTACGGCGCAGGCGCACCCGACAAGGATGCCTTCACCGGGCGCAACGGCGTGCCGCTGTACACCCGCAACGGCAACCAGAACGACTACCGGACCTACGAGGTCTACCAGCGCGAGCGGGTCAAGGAAGCCACCGACAAGATCCGCCCGATCCAGCTGATCTCGCCCGAATTCATCAAGGATCCCTACCCGGTACTGGAAATCCTGCGCGAGAACTATCCGTTCTACCGCGACTGGCTGAGCAATTCGTTCTGGGTGACGCGCTACGACGACGTGACGTCGATCTTCACCGACGACGCCAATTTCGAGACCCGGCCCAAGCGCTGGTTCTACGGCATCGAGGACCTGGGCCGCGACCTGGGCCAGGAAGTGGCGCTGCTGACGGCGCAGGCCACCCGGATCGACGCCAATGTCGAGCGCATCTCCCGCGAGATCGTCGAAGGCTTCAGGGACAGTGGCGGTACCGACCTGGCCATCGAATTCGCTGCGCGCCTTCCGCTGGAACTGCTCGCCTGCGTCCTCGACCTGCCGAGGGAGGATTTCCCCAAATTCGTCGAGCGGTACTGGCGCATGCAGCGCGGCGCCATGTGGGAGCCGAAGAGCCGGCAGGCCGGCCTGGGCGCTATCCAGGAGCTTGTCGAATATTTCAGGCCCATACTGGCCGCGCGGCGCGCCAACCCCGGGGACGACCTGGTTTCGGCGGTAGCGGCGCTCGATCCCGATGGCGGCCCAGCGACCGCCGAGGATCTGGTGGTGACGCTGCTGGAGCAGGACCACGAGACGCTGCATGGGGCGCTCGCCAACATGTGGTTCCAATTGCTGACGCATCAGGACCAGCTCGACCTGGTAAAGCGCGAGCGGCGCATGGTGAAATTCGCCTGGCTGGAAACGCTGCGGCATTCGGCGCCTGTCGTCACCGCCAACCGCTTCGCGCGGCACGAGGTGGAGCGCTTCGGCCGGCTGATCCCGATCGGCGCCCTGCTGCACTGCTCGGCCGCCGCGGCCAACCGCGATCCGCGCCAATACAAGGACCCGGACAGGTTCATCGTCGGCCGCAAGGATCTGTGCCAGCGCGAGCCGCGCGGCCAGTACCGCGCCGATGGTCTGCCGGCCGGCGTGGCGTTCGGTTTGGGCAAGCCGTCGAAGCACCCCGCGGTGCCCGAGGACCGGCCGCGCTCGCTTTACGCGCTCACCCGCGATACGGCGACGACGGCGTCGAACGTGCTGCTGGACATGGTGCCGGATATCAGGCTGAAGCCCGGCGCCACGCCGGAACTGCGCAGCCTGCGGCTGGGCGAGATGCACACCTGCTGGAACCTGCCGGTGGTGTTCTGAACCGGCGGATTTCCGCCTTTATCCAGTCACGTGTGACTTTTGATTCATTGCCAATCCGGCATCCAGGATGTAGGTTGGCACCATCTGGCCCAACCTGAACCGAATGAGGCCCCGAATGGACTCCATCACCGCTTTTCTCAGCAATATCGTCGAGAATACCGACGCCAGGACGAGCGAGGGCGGCAGCCCTTCGCCAGCGCCCCGCGCACGGTTTGTCGCGGCTCACGACTTTCCGCTGATGCCCGTCGGCCAGGCCTGTGACATGGGGCATGCCCCCGATGGCACGCCGCTGATCGACCCGCGAATCTTCAATGCGCCGGAGTTCTTCCGCAACCCGTACCCGTACTACAAGATCATGCGGGACCACTATCCGGTGTTCTTCGACAAGCTGCACAATTGCTACTACGTCACCCGCTACGACGACATCACCACCTGCTACTTCGATGACGAGGGCTTCAACACCATCCCCAAGGGTTCGTCGAGCGGCGTGTTGGGCAACACCCAGCTGGAGCTGAGCGGCGTGGAGCATCGCCGCCGGCGCAACCTCTATGGCCAGCACCTGGTCGGCAAGTCGCTGGACAACCGCCTGCATGCCATCGAAAGCATCGGCGAGGAGATGATCGCCGACTGGGATAATCTGGACGAGAGCATCGTGCAGGACCGCAACGGCGTCCGGAGCGTCGCCATCGGCCGCGCCTTCGCCAACGAGTTTCCGATCCGCGTCGTCTGCGACGTGCTCGGTTTCCCCAAGGAGTCCCGGAAGAAATTCTTCTACTGGTACAATTCCATGATGTCCGGACTCGGCGGCTCGGAGACCCATCACCAAGGCCTCGAGGCGCGCCAGGACTTGGAGGATTATGTCGGAACGCTGGTTGAGGAGCGCCGCGCGCACCCGACCTATCTCTATGATGCAGCCGGCAACCCCATTGGCAAGGACATCATCTCCAAGCTGTGCGAGACCCAGATCGACGGCGACTATCTGTCGACCGAGGAAATCACCTCCAATATCGCGCTGGTTGTCGGCGGCGGCGGCGAGACCACCCGCGGCGCCATCCTGAACATGTGGTATCTTCTGCTGCAGCACCCGCAGCAGCTCGAAGCGGTGCTGGCCGACCCGGAGACCATGTGGGACGTGGCGTTCCACGAGACGCTGCGCCACTCGACGCCGATCGGCGGCCAGCCGCGTCACAACTCGTTCGACATCGAACTGCACGGCGTGAAGATCCCGGCCGGCTCGCTGGTCAACATGGTCGACTTCTCGGCCAACCACGACGACCGCATCTTCAAGGATCCGGAAGTCTTCAACATATTCCGGCCGGACCTGTACAGCGGCAAGCTGCTGCGCAGCGGCTATCGCAAGGAAGGCCGCTGCAGCCACATGGCGTTCGGCGTCGGCCCGCATCTGTGCCCCGGGGCGTGGATTTCCCACCAGGAGGCGGTGATCGGTTCGAAGATCCTGCAACGCCACCTGAAGAATCCCCGCCTGAACGTGGACAAGATGCCGAAGGATTTCGACGGCAGCCTGATGCCGATTGGCCTCATCTCGGCCAAGGAAATCTGGATCGACTACGACCTGAACTAGGGCAACATCAATGAGCACGACAGAAGCGACCCGGGCCACGCCAGGCGCCGGCAAGGCCCAGACTGAAGCTGCGCCCGAAGCGCCGAAGATCACCTATGGCCGCAACGGCGTGCCGATCACGCCCGGCGGCGTGACGGGCCACGGTTTCCGCACCTACGAAATCCATCAGCGCGAACGGCTCGGCCAGTCGACGGCCAAGATCAAGCCGGCGCAGCTTATTTCGCCGGAGTTCATCCGCAACCCCTACCCGATCCTGGACATCCTGCGCGAGAATTATCCCAGCTACCGCGACTGGCTGGAGAATTCCTACTGGATCACGCGCTATGACGACGTGACGTCGATCTTCACCGATGACGCCAATTTCGAGACCCGTCCGCGCCGCTGGTTCTACAACATCGCCGATTACGGCCGCGACCTGCGGCTTGAGCTGCCGGTGCTGTTCGCCCAGGCGAACGCTATCGACGGCAACGCCCAGGCGGTCGCCGAAGAGATCGTCGGCGACATCAGGGCAAAGGGCGGCGCCAATCTCGGCATCGACTTCGCCGCACGTTTCGCGCTGGAGCTGCTGGTCCGCCAGCTCGACCTGCCAAAGGAAGACGCGCCGCTGTTCTGCGAACGCTACTGGCGCATGACCCACGGCTTCAACGTCGATCCGGTCGCCGAGCAGGACGGCCTCGCCGCCATCCGCGAACTGACCGAGTATTTCCGCCCGCTCCTCGCCAAACGGCGCGCCAACCCGGGCGACGACCTTGTCTCGGCGATCGCGACGCTCGATCCCGCTGGCGGACCCGCTACGGCCGAGGATCTGGTGGTGACGCTGCTGGAAGGCGACCATGAAACACTGCATGGCGGCCTCGCCAATACCCTGTTCCTGCTGCTGACCAACGCGGACGAGTTCCAGAAGGTGAAGGAGGAGCGCCGCATGGCCAAGTTCGCCTTCCTCGAGGCGCTGCGCCACTCGGCGCCGGTGCTGTCGGCCCGCCGCTTCGCCCTGCATGAGGTCGAGCGCTTCGGCAAGCTGATCCCGGAAGGTGGCATGCTGATCTGTTCAGCCGGCGCCGCCAACCGTGACCCGCGCCAGTACAAGGAGCCGGAGAAGTTCATCGTCGGCCGCAAGGATCTGTGCCAGCGCGAGCCGCGGGGCCAGTACCGCGCCGACGGCCTGCCCGCCGGCATCGCCTTCGGCCTCGGCAAGCCGTCGAAGCATCCGGCGGTGCCCGAGGACCGGCCGCGCTCGCTGTACGCCATTACCCGCGACACGGCGACGACCGCGCTCAACGTGCTGATCGACGGCCTGCCCGGCCTGCGGCTGAAGCCCGGCGCCAAGCCGGAGCTGCGCTCGCTGAAGCTGTGGGACACCCACACCTGCTGGGACCTGTCTGTGGAATTCGACAACTGAGTTTTAGCATCAGCCACAACCCGGAACGGCCCTCCTCGCGAGGGCCGTTTTCGATTCAGGCGGTACTGACGGATTGACCTCTCCTGCCGGTTGATGGCCTGATGCCGCGCGACGACGGCATAGGGGCCAGCGATCCGCCGGGAATGAGGCACGCATGAGTTTGAAGGCGTGCCTATCCGCTTAAGCCAGACACCCACCAGATATAGTGGGGTGGTTCCAGTCGCGGAACCGCTTCAGAACGCGGTTGACGTGGATCGAGGTGAGGCCAAGGGCATCGCCGATCAGCGTCTGGGTCAAGGGCAGCCTGAAGCCGGTACCGCTGCCTTCGTCGACGATCAGCGCGCGGCGATGCAGCTCCAGCAGGAAATGGGCAATGCGCTCCGCGGCATTGCGGCGCCCGTTCCGGACGATCTGCTCACGCAGCATGGCCTCTTCCTGCACGGACGCCCACCAGAGCGCCTGGGCCAGCCGGCCTGACAGGTTGAAGATGTTGAGCAAATCTTCGGCCTTGAAGGTCTTTACCGTCATGTCGGTGATGGCGGTCACGGAATGGTCCGCCTCGGCTGCGATGAACACCTGGAGATCGAACATGTCGCCGGGCATCAGCACGTTGAGGACCTGGCGGCGGCCATCCGCGAGCAGCGTGTAGCGGATCGCCCAGCCGGCCTCTACGACGAAGCCTTAGGTTGGAGCGTCGCCTGCGACGATCAGATCGGTGCCGCGCGGCGCCTCCATGATCCTGCCCGGCATGTCCAGCAGAGGCTTGGCCATGTCGTCATCCAGATCGCAGTAATACCGCAGTTTCTTGGGAAACTTCACCGAATGATAACCTTCTACGGGAACGCTGCCGGCATGGTGGCGCCCAGACACCGTCTTTGAACGCGCGATACGCCGAGCGGAAACGCCTCGTTCCAGGGTCTGTTCCATTTCGCCGGGAACCGGTCGCCATTCCATCCGTTGCTGGTATCCCGTGCGGAACTGGAGAGAACCTATGGACAAGTGGAAGAATCAGGGCGAAGGCGACAAGGAAAGCGCGCGAAAGTACAACGAGGCGACTGAAGCATTTGCCAAATCCGGCAAGGTTGACAAGGCCGCGAAAGATGCCGAGAAGGCGCTCGATGGCAGCGAGCATGACGAACTGCTGAAGGCGGAACAGGCCGGCAAGGCCCGTTCGAAGGGCGAAGACCCGCTTCTGAACAAGAAGACGACCGACTAAATCCCTTTTCCTTTCAGTTGTTTCGGCCGAAAGTTCGCCGAACCACCGAAGGGACGAGGCATGAAACCGACATTGCTATTGGTTGCCGCGGTCACTGCGCTGCTGTGCACTGCCGGCGCTGGCGCATCCGAGAAGTTGGGATATCCTGCCCGCGAGTTGCTGGCCGCCAGTACCGACGTGCTGGGACAGCCGATCGTGTATCCGGCAGGCACGCCCAGGATCACATCCGCGATCATCACGATCCAGCCTGGCGCGGAAGGCCAGCTTCACCGCCATCAGGTACCCATGTACGCCTATGTGCTCCAGGGGACGGTGACGGTGGATTACGGCACCCACGGCACCAAGGTATTCCGGCAGGGCGAGGCCGTCATGGAGGCCCAGCACGTTCCGCACAAGGGGATGAACAAGGGTACCGAGCCGGTCGCCCTGCTCGTTGTCTATATGGGCGCCGACGGCACGCCCAACGTCATACCGGTGAAATGAGAGGATCGCGCGGCCGGCGGCGGCATTAGCCGCCGCCGGCTTGCGCTCATTCCTCAATGGTGATCGCCCCGGTGGGGCAGACCTCGATGGCTTCGGCGGCTTCGTGACGCAGGGCGTCGGTCGTGAGATCCTCGACGAGGATCTTGGGGAAGCCGTTATCGGTACGCTCGAACAGGGCGTTGTGGTTGTAATAGCACTCACCCGCCTTCTCGCACTTCTTGTAGTCGACCTTCAGTTTCATGGCGTCTACTCGGGATCGAATTCCAGCCACAGCTCGGCCGGCGAGCGGAAGCCGCCGGAGTCGATGTTGGGCGAGAAGATGCCCGCATGTTCCTTGAACTTGGGCCGGATGTTCTTCAGCGAGTTGGCGAAGTAGGCGCAGGCCAGCACAGCTTCCTGGCGGGCCATCGCATAGCCCATGCAGAAATGCTGCCCCATGCCGAAACCGAGATGGCCGGGTTTGCCGTCCTTGTAGCGGCCGGACCGGTTCTCGCGTCCCATGTGCAGGTCGTCGCGGAAGGCGTCGAAGGTGTCAGGATCCTTGAACACCCGCTCGTCGCGGTTGCCGGCGCCGAGGTAGATAAGCACCATGGCGCCCTTCGGGATCACCTCGTCATAAAGCGCCATCTCGTTGACGGTGCGGCGGCCCTGGGTGTGCACCACCGGGTCGTAGCGCATCATCTCGGTGAACACGTTTTCCCACAGTTCGGGGTTGGCCTTCACCCGGTCGAACTGGTCCGGGCGCGTGTACATCATGTGGTACATCATGTTGGCGATGGCCTTGTCGGTGGTGTCGCCACCGGCGGCGAGCAGCAGGGCGACGAAGCCCTTGATCTCGTCCATGTCCATCTTCACGCCGTCCAGCTCCGCCGTGATGATCCGCGACAGCAGATCCTCGCCGGGGTTCTTGCTGCGCTCGTTGATCAGCGGCTCCAGGTATTCCCACATCTCGTTGCGGGCTGCGATGCCGCGTGCAAGGTGCACGCCGCCGAAGCCGAGGCCGGCGATCAGCGCCTGGTACCATTCCACGAACATGTTCTCGTCCTCGCGCGGCAGGCCGAGCATGTTGGAGATCACGCGGATCGGGAACTGGTGGCTGAACTGGGTGACCAGTTCCACCTGGCCCTCCTTGCGGAACTTGTCGATCAGTTCGCGGGCGATCATGTCGATCACCGGCAGGAAGTCGTTCAGCTTCTGGCCGACGAACTGGCCGGCAATGACGTTGCGCAGCCAGCGATGCCGGTCGCCGCGGCCATATTCCAGGATGTTCGGGCCGAACACATGGCGCGAGCCGAACTTGTAGGGTCCGTCCTCGTCATAGATGCCGCGGGTATACGCCTCGCTGTTCTGGAACACGGCGTCCACGTCCCAGTAGCGGGTGATCACCCATCTGTTATGGAAGCGGTCGTGATAGATCGGGTGGTGATCCCGCAGGCGCTTGTAGAGCGGGAACGGATCCTTCTGGAAGCCCGGCGCATCGAACTCACGCGGGTCGATGTCGTTCTTCAGGCGTTCTTTGATCATTTCTTCTACGGCCGACATGTGCTCTCCCCAGCCATATCGCATCGCACCCCATGGCGATGCCAGACGTCATGGCGAATGCTAGCCCAACGCCGCCGCCCCGTACAAGCACGTATGAAGGTGAAAAAGCGGATTCAGAATTCAGCAACGACGATGGCGATCCGCCGCGATGCCTCCTATCATCCGTTGCGACACGCAAAGCGGGGAGCTGCGGGATGAACGGTGACGGACTGGGAAGACGAGACCTGTTGAAGGGAGCGGCCGTGGCGGCGGCGGCAACAGCCACGCTCGCGGCGGGCGCGGCCCGCGCCGAGACGCCGAAGGGTCGGTTCACCGGCAAGACGGTGCTGATCACCGGCGGCACGTCGGGCATCGGCGCGGCGACGGCGCACGCCTTCGCCGCCGAGGGCGCCAACGTGGTGATCTGCGGCCGGCGCGAGGCGCTGGGCAAGGAGACCGAGGCGGCGATCCGCGCCAAGGGCGGCAAATGCACCTACATCCAGGCCGACGTCCGCGAGGAAGCGCAGGTCGCCCGCCTGATCGACGCTACCGTCACGTTGCATGGCGGCATCGACATCGCCCACAACAACGCTGGCATCGAAGGCCCCTTCTCGCCGTTCGCCGACGTGCCGCTCGACGGCACCATGGGCTATCACGACACGATCCGCACCAACCTGGATGGCGTGTTCTACGGCATGCGCCACGAGCTGAAGGTGATGCTGCCGAAAAAGGCCGGCGTGATCATCAACACCGCCTCGATCGCCGGCAGCAACAGCCTGTCGGGCAACGCCACATACGCGGCCAGCAAGCACGGCGTGATCGGCCTGACGAAATCGGCAGCCAAGGCGCATGTCAATGACGGCATCAGGATCGTGTCGGTATCGCCCGGCGGCGTCGATACGCCGCTGCTCCGGCGCGCCATGGGCGGCAGGGTGCCGACCGGCCGCATCGGCAAGCCCGAGGAAATCGCGGCGCTGGTCCTCACCATCGCTGCGCCTGAATCCGGCTATATCTCGGGCGCGGACTTCGTGATCGACGGCGGCAGCACGGCATAAGGGGAACCCAGATGAACGACATCGAGAAACTGCTCGCCATCGAGGAGATCAAGCAGCTCAAGGCGCGGTATTTCCGCTCCATGGACACCAAGGAATTCGACACGCTGCGGACGGTGTTCGCGCCCGACGGCACCTTCGATTTTCGCGAGGCGCTGCGCGATCCCGTGCTCGGCACCCCGGAAGGCGTCACCGAGCACGAGCCGATCACCGGCCGCGAAAACATCGTCGCCTATATCCGCAGCGCCCTGATCAACGCCCAGAGCGCCCATCACGGCCATACGCCCGAGATCGAGATTCTGTCGGACACCACCGCGCGGGGCATCCATCCCATGGAGGACACGGTGCTGAACGGCTCGTTCTTCTTCCGGGGATACGGCCATTACCGCGAGACCTATGTGAAGCTGGACGAAGGCTGGCGGATCAAGACCTCGCAGCTCACCCGCCTGCTGGTCAGGGTCGAGAGCCGTTAGGCCATTCGCCGTCGCGCTTGCCCTCAAGCCACAGCTTGGCCAGCAGGGTCACCAGCGCGGGGAGCTTGGTATCCGGCTGAAGCGAGGAAGGACGGGCCAATGGGCCCGTCCCTCCTGTCGCAACCACGGAACGGGGAGACCGTGGGATGAGTGGGTCCGGCGCCGCCGGCCTGAGACATGGGGGCTTGGGCGGCGCCGGATCCTGAACCCTC
The DNA here is from genome assembly GCA_943329845.2 of Candidatus Kuenenia stuttgartensis. Classification (GTDB taxonomy): domain Bacteria; phylum Pseudomonadota; class Alphaproteobacteria; order SMXS01; family SMXS01; genus RI-34. The sequence continues at coordinate 68,074 of CALQFM020000009.1, forward strand.
CTCCGCAGCCGCCCGGAGCAGAGCAGGGTTCATTTGGTTCCGCTTAACGATGCTGCGGCGGCCGTCGACGTTGCGGACCGAATCGCCAAGCGATGTTCGACATGAACCCTAATACCCCATAATGCCTATAAGTTAACTATGGTTTATTGAGCGAAAACGACCTGCGCCTCTTATACACAATTGACCCGATAGGATAACTATTTTATAGATGGCTCGCATGGGGCACATGACGCGCTGTTGCCCTTTCGGTAACGAGCAGGAGCTCATCGATGGACCCGATCACACCATGGGCTGGAGCCCTTCCGTCCCGCGGACGCTGTACGACCTCGGCCGGGATCCTGGCAATGCCGGAAACCTGGCCGCCCGGTAGCCGCGCAGACGGGATGCGCCGCCACGGCTGCGGGACAACCAAGGAGAGTTAACCGGCGTCTTGCCTGGACCGGCGACCGCAATCGGGATAGCCGCCGAACGACCCGGACTACAAAACGCGTTTCCACGGGAGGGGTCCGGTGGAATCCGCCGGCGACGCGAGAAGTACGGCCGGCTTCCATGGCGACCGACGGGCCCGGACCCATCCCGGCATCATCGACAGGAGAAACCCATGACGATCCATTCCCGCATTCAAGACACCGTGCCCGCCGAGCGGCCGCGCCCCGTATGGCCCAACCTGGCCACCGTCATCGCCCGCAATCTCAAGCGTCTGCGGTTCCGCGCCCGGCTGACCCAGGCAGCCCTGGCCGAGCAGGCAGGTCTCGACGCGGCCGACATCGAGCGGCTGGAAGCCGGCTCGGCCGACGCCTCCATCGCGCTGCTGTGGCGTGTGGCCGGTGGACTGGACGTGCCCTTCGCCGCCCTGATCGCCGATCAGGCAGCACGCGGCGTGGTGGTGCTGCGCCGGGACCGCACGGAGGCCATCGCCTCGGTCGACGGATTCTTCAGCTCCAGGCCGTTGACGCCGTTCGACGCATCATCGCTCACCGAGTTTTACGAGGTGCGCATCAGCCCCGGACACGTTCACCTCTCCGAAGCCCACGCGACCGGCACCAGCGAGACGCTGGTGGTGACCAAGGGCGTGCTCGAGGTCACCGTCGGCCGCGAGGAAGCCTACCGGCTGGCGACCGGCGACAGCATGGTCTTCCAGGCCGGCCTGCCCCACGCCTACGCCAATCCGGGCACAGAAACCGCCGGGTTCCATCTGGTGGTGCAGTACCGCCACGGCTGACCGGGCTGCCTTCCGCCGCCGGCCCGACGGTCGGTGGCGGTTCAGCCCAGACCGAATGCCAGCCAGGTCCACGAAACACCGGCTGCGCGATTTCCCGGCTGCATGGAGTCGGCCTGCTTTTGTCGCACCGTCACGAAGCCCTCGGCTTCCGCCATACGGACCGCGTCTTCCGGCGCGGCCACGTGGATGCGCCTGCCGGGCGCTCCCGGGCCATGGCGGAGAGATATGATCACCAGTCCAGCTGGCGCCGTTAACTGGCGCAGGCGGCGCATCGCGCACTGACGCTCCCTGTCATCGAGATGCTGCCACACCGCCGACAGCAGCAGGAGGTCGAAAGAGCCTTGCATCTGGACAAGATCGGGAAGCCGGTCATCCAGCCATTGGATTGGTACGGCTTCGTGCAGGACCATGCCGGCCAGCCGCAATTCATCGACGGGTTCGACGGCAAGCACGCGGTGACCTTGGCCGGCCAACCATGCCGCGTCGCGTCCCGTGCCGGCCCCGATATCGGCGATACGGGACGGAATCGTGGGCAAAAGGTCATTCACGGGCCGATAGAGCAGCGCGGGAGAGATCGCCTCAAAGCGGGGAATGAGCCCGGGCGCTGCGTCGGCGTATCCCTGAAGCACATCATCCGTCATCGCTGCACCGGTTGAGGAACCGTAACGGTCAACACTATGCCTGCGGCGACCAGCCAATGCCATTCGAGGTTGCGGCCGCGGCCGGCCAGCCGTGACAACCCCGTGAAACCGGCGTATCCTCAATCCGTTAATTGCTCGAGGCTCTGACGGTACATCGGCCATTGGGGGAGCGGTTGGCGGCATCGTTGTCCTCGTTCGCGTTTACGAAATGGGGAACGGAACGATGATGGACATGTCCCGCACGGCCGCCGATTACGACGCGCCCGCGATCAACAGGATTACCTTCAGGGATCTGAAGGACGCGCTCGCCGAAGGCTACGCCGACTACACCGAAAATCGAACCGACGTGCTGTTCCTGTGCCTGATCTATCCGCTGCTGATGTATGTGGCGGTGCGGATGGCATTCGGTTACGGCGTTCTCCCGCTGATCTATCCGGTGTTCACCGGCGCGGCGCTGCTGGGTCCGGTCGTCGCTGTGGGCCTCTATCATGTGAGCTGGCGGCGCGAGCAGGGCCTCGAAACCCATTGGCGCGACGCATTCCAGGTATTCCAGCATCACTCCATCGGCAGCATCGGCATGATGACGCTGATCCTGGTGGGCCTCTATTGCGCCTGGCTGACGACCGCGATCACCATCTACGAATTCACCCTTGGCAAGGGCGCCGTCTGGTTCCTGTCGCCCGCCGAGTTCGTGCGTGAGGTGCTGACGACGCCGCAGGGCGTGACGCTGATCGTCGTGGGCAACGTCGCAGGGCTGCTGTTCGCGCTGATCGCGTTGTGCATCAGCATGGTGTCGTTTCCCATGCTGGTCGATAAGGACGTCGGTCCGGTCAACGCGGTCATCACGTCGATCCGCGCGGCGCTGGCAAACCCGGGGCCGGCACTGGCGTGGGGCCTCATCGTGGCGATCCTGCTGTTTCTGGGTTCACTGCCGTTTTTCCTGGGGCTCGCCGTGGTGATGCCTGTCCTGGGCCACGCAACCTGGCATCTCTACCGTAAACTGGTCCAGTTCTAGCAGGCCAGAACCCGGGACGCTCAACTAAGGCGGAAGAAAATCGATCGTTCGCGAGATTGCCCAGCCTCGGCCCAAATGCAGCCATAGGTTGAAGCGATATTCCCTCTCGTTGGCCTCGTCAGCCCGGTCGCGAGTTCGGAATTCAGCCCCCAAGCCCTCTCCGAACTCGCGGCCGGGCGCTTCATATGGAAGCACCCCTGATGGTGGGGACCCGGTAGTTCAGCGCCACTTGAATTCCAGCACCTCGCCGTCGCGGCTATCGCAGCGGAACGGCAAGTCCCTGGAACTGCGGCTTTCCCGCTCCCGGCTGGTCAGGATGACGCCCTTCACCTTGATCCGCCGTGCCTCCTTGCGGTCGATGTCCTCGATCTTGAGCAGCCGGGCGTAGCCGGCGCCGTCGGCGTAGGCCTCGCGGACGGCCCACTCGACGCAGACATCGACGGCGACGTCCTTCGGCTTACCGGCCCGCGGTGCATCCGCCGGAATGGCTTCCGCGACCTGCCGGGCCGGGAAGCCCGGCGCGCCGCCATGGCTCTGGTCGGCGACACAGACCAGCTCGCCATCGATATTGGCGAGGTCGCCCCAGCAGCGATCGATCTCGAACGACGTCTTGCGCCAGATGCCGCGGCTATCCCGGCAACTGGCCTGAATGCGCGCGGAGTCGCCGTCGGGGTCCTTCAGCTTGATATCCTTGCAACTCTCCTGGTAGGTGCCGGACGGAATCGCCGCCGCGGGCGGGATCAGCACCAGCAACATGACGGCTGTCCATAGGCCGGCCCAAAGCTTCGATGACATGAGACCCCTCTCCTTCATTCACCATTAGAAGATTGCCGTTCGACACGGCGGCGCAAGGGAATTTCAGGACGGAAGCGACACGAGATCGCGAAGGCTGACGGGCTAAACCATGGTTCCAGGGAACTCAACCGCCAATAGGTCGTTGAAGGAGGACTGACTCCTCCCACCAGCGTGAAAGGATCGTTTCATGGGTAGCACTGCAGACAAGATCAAAGGCACCGCCAATGAAGCCGCCGGCAAGGCGCGCCAGGCCGCCGGCCGTGCCGTCGACTCGCCGAAGATGGAAGCCAAGGGTGTAGTCCAAGAGGCCAAGGGCAAGGCGCAGAAGGCCGTTGGCAAGACCAAGGACGCCATCAAGAAGGCGACGAATTAGGCCAACAAGCACGGAGGGAGGGCGCAAGCCACCTGAACTGCTTCAAAGCGGCTCCCGGCCCCCCGGGAGCCGCTTTTTCGTTTCGAGTTGGCGGCGGCTGGTGCTCGTGGCGCGCCATAGCGCCAAAGCGGAGCTTATCGCTTGCGGGCTTTGCGGGCGGCGTATCGGGCGTCGCGCTTGGCCTTGCGCTCGACCTCCATCTCGACCTCGCGGGCGGCCTTCTCGATCAGCTCGCGTTCCTTCCGGGCGATTTCGGCGAGGCGCGCCGCTTCGCGCTCGGCGGCCGTTCGCTTTGCCTCGGCCTCGCGACGCTCCTTGTCGGCGGCACGATTGGCGCGCTTCTCGGCCTCGCGCTTCTCGCGTTCCTCGGCGGCAGCCTTCCTGGCGGCCTGGCGTTCGGCGAACGCCGGATCGTTCACCGGATTCTTGGCCTTCGCCCGTTCGAGCAGCGCCTGTTTCGCTTTGGCCTGCTCACTCAACCGGTCGTTGAAACTGCCGGTTTCCTTACCCTTCATGCACCTGAACCTTCACTACCACGCGCCCTGATAGGCGCCCTGTCTGTATAGAACAGGGTGTTTACGACCGAATCGGTGGCCGAGTCCAGATTCCAGGCGGGGTATCGCCGCGATTTCGGTGGGATCAGGCCAGCGCGGCGTCCAGCGTGGGGTGCATGTCGATGATCTTGGAGAAGCCGCTGACGGTAAACACCTCCTGCACGCCCTGGTTCAGGGAGCACAGTATGATCTTGCCACCCTTGGTCTTTGCCGCCTTCGCAGCGCTCAGGAATACCCGCAGGCCGGCGGACGACACATAGGTCAGGCCGGTGCAGTCGATCACGACCAGGGTGGCCTCGCCGACGAGCGGCAAGAGCGCGGCCTCGAAGGCCGAGGACGTCAGGCTGTCGATCCTGCCTTCCGGGCGGACGACCAGCTTATCGCCAATGGTTTCGTGGGAGATTTCCATGATGATCCTCTTGGATGCTGGTTCGTAGTGTTCAGAGCGGCGCCATGAACAAGATCGGCGAGGCCGTCCTGATGTCGGAGATAACCGCGGAAACGGCCTGGGCGATCAACTCGAGATTGCCAACTTCCTGAATGCGACTCGACAACCGCTCGATCTCGGAGGGCGACATGAACAGCTCGAGGATACGGGTCTCATACGCCAGGCTGATCAGGGCGACGTCCTCGGAGGTGGGGATGTCGTCGCTCATCAGCACCGACAGGATGCGCAGCTTGGCCTCCTGCTGGATGACGCTGCTGAGCGGCGGATAGCGGCGGCTCTTCAGCACCCACAGGAAGGACTCGTCCTTTTTCGCCAGGATGCCCTTGTCCACGAGGCGCTGGAGCGCGGCGGCGTGGATTTCCCGGGCCACTTCCATGACGTCGTACACCGCCGTCTGGATCGGCATCTTGTCGCCCTTGCCGGCCAGGTAGGTGAGCGCCATGTCGAGATGAGCCTCGCCGGTCGGTTCATTGTTGACGATGAACAGGTCCTTGACGTCGTTGTCGATGCGGCCGCGGAACGCGAGATCGATCAGGCTGGCGCCGGCGACGGCGGCGCGCACCGCCAGTTCCTCGCTCCAACGCAGCAGCTTCCCCTCATCGTTGACCGTGAGAAGGATGATCTCTTCGCAGACAGTAATGGACATGGACCGCCCCTGATCGGAATGCTTCAGGCAGGTTGGCTGCCGAAAGCGCATGCTGGACTCCCCGTCCGGCGGCAGTGCTGCCACCAGCCAGTTGCCCGGAGACGTTAGCTGCTTTTCAACCCAAAGAGAACACGGGTTTTGCCTCGACGCACGGCAGGGCGGCGGCACCAGACGGCACCCGGCCCTATCCGGTACAACATCCTTTGGATAAAAAGCCTTGCGGGACTATCCTTGCTTTCGAATTCAACTGCACAACAGGAAGGTGCGCGCCGGACCGACAGCCGCCAACGTCGTGGAATCGCTGGCCAGGCCGCCGACGAGGGTGGTTGAAATCAGCCAAACCCACGATAGTGTCGTCCCGGCGCTACCGGATGAACCAGCTCGGATCGATCGGACATGATGCACGAGACCGGCAAACAGCTTCTGGGGGAAGACGCCGCGCCGTTGCGCGAGGTGGAGCCTGTACGATGAGCCTGGAGTTCCAGACGGTCATGGCCAACGACCTGGCTGACCTCGGCCGGCTGCCGCCGCAGATCGAGGCGTTCGCCGAGCAAGCCGAGCTGCCGCCGGATGTGGCCATGCATATCGACATCGTGCTCGACGAGTTGCTGGTCAATACCATCAGCTATGGCTATCCGGACGGGCGTGCGGGCAAGATCAGCCTGCGGATGCAGGTGGATGACGAAGTGACCATCGTCATCGAGGACGATGGCGACGCCTTCGATCCGCTCTCGGTCGACACGCCCGACCTGGAAGCCGACCTGGAGCACCGCGAGATCGGCGGGCTCGGCGTCCATTTCGTGCGCACCATGATGGATACCGTCGACTATCAACGGATAGACGGCGTCAACCGCCTCACTCTCACCAAACAGCTTTCAAGGTCAGGCCAGCACCATGCAAGCAACAGCTGAAACGCCGCGCAAGGGGCTCCACTGGAAATGGCTCAGCCGCCTGGGGATCAGGGGCAGGCTGGCGCTGATGGGCCTGCTGCCCATGGCCGTGCTGCTCACGGCGCTGGTTGTCCTTCAAGGCTGGATCCTGTTCGATGCCCACCGCAAAGGCGTCGAAGACCTTCTTGAAATGGAAGTGCACGAAGTCGCCATGATTTATGACGGCTCGGCCAGGGTCGCCAACACTGTTCCGCAGGTGATGGCCCTGGCACAGGAGAACGGCCTGTTCGGCAAGCGGCACGAATCTCTTGAGTTCCACCGCGCCGTCCTCGAGGCCTTTCCCGAATTCCTGGGCACGGCGCTATCCTACGAGCCCAACGCGGACGGCCAGGACGCGTCGTTCAAGCCGCAGGCGTCGGAGACGGAGCTCAATTCCCTCGACGATCAGGGGCGCCTGATCGCCTATTGGTATCGCGACGCCCGTGACGGCAACGCGATCAAGCTGTCGCCGCTGAGCGGGCTGGACAGCAGCTTCTACTATCGCGGCGTCAAGAACCGCTTCGCCAACCAGCTGGAATCCGCCGGCGTGGCGATCGAGGGCGGCCTGAGCAAGCTGTGGCACGATCCGGCATCCGGCGGCACCAGCCCGATCAGGCCGATGATCACCGAGCCATACATGTACGAAGGCAAGCTGATCGTCGAGCACGCGTTCCCGATCACCATCGACGGCAAGTTCCAGGGCGTCACCTCGGCGGACCGTTCGCTGGACTGGATCGAGGAGTATCTGAAGAAGCAGCGCCGCTATGAGGGCGCCGAACTGATCCTGATCAGCGAGCGTGGCCGCATCATCGCCGACACCTCGGACTCTGCCGCGCGCACCCGCAAGATAGAGGACACGCCGCGCGCGAGGGTGCTGGAGGCGATCTATACCGGCGCCGAACGCTACTTCACGGTCGAAGAGGATCCCGTCACCAGCCACAACGCCTATTTCGCCGCGGCGAAAATTCCCACCAATGGCTGGCGGCTGGTGATGGTGGTCCCGGAATCGGCCGTGCTGGCGCCCGCATGGAAGGGTTTGCGCTGGTCCATGCTGGCGGCGGCGGTCGGCGCCATTCTGCTGATTTACCTGGTGGCCAGGCTCATCAACGACGTTGCGACCCGGATGGGCGTCGCGGCGGGCGCCGCCGAGCGCGTGGCGCATGGCGACCTGACCGTGATCGTCCCCGAAGGCGGCAACGACGAGTCCGGGCGGCTGCTGACGGCGGTGGGCACCATGGTGTCGTCGCTGACCAGCCTGGTGCAGCGGATCAAGCTTGCCAGCGTGCAGCTGGTGTCGACCGCGACCGGCATCGCCGCCATCTCGCGCGAGCAGGAGGGCAACGTGACCGACCTGGGCGCGTCGTCGAGCCAGATCGCTGCCGCCGTGCGTGAGATCGGCGCGACCTCGGTGGAGCTGTCGAAGACCATGGGCGAGATCACCGACGCCACCGAGGCCACGGCGAGCCTCGCCGGCCGCGGCCAGTCGTCACTGGCCAGCATGGAACGGGCCATGGGCGGCCTGGGCCAGGCGACCTCGACCATTTCCGAGAAGCTGTCGGTGATCAGCGACCGCGCCACCAATATCGGCTCGGTCGTCACCACGATCACCAAGGTGGCCGACCAGACCAATCTGCTGTCGCTGAACGCAGCGATCGAAGCCGAGAAGGCCGGCGAAGCGGGCCGCGGCTTCGCCGTCGTCGCCCGGGAAATCCGCCGCCTCGCCGACCAGACCGCCGTCGCCACCCTCGATATCGACAACCTGGTGCGCGAGATGCAGTCGGCGGTGTCGAGCGGGGTGATGGAGATGGACCGGTTCACCGAGGAGGTGCGCCGCAGCGTCGCCGACGCGGGCGCGGTCGGCGAGCAGTTCGCCGCCATCCTGGAGCAGATCCAGACCCTGTCGCCGCGCCTCGCCGCACTGCATGACGGCATGCAGTCGCAGAACGTCGGCGAGCAGCAGATCAACGAGGCGATGCTGCAGCTGGTCGACATCGCGCGGCGGTCGGCGGATTCGCTGCAGGATTTCCACCAGTCGGCCGACCAGCTCAATGCAGCGGTCGCCTCGCTGGAATCCGAGCTGGGGCGGTTCAAGACAGAGTAAGGCACATGCTGGCGCTGCTTTTCCGACTGGGGACCGAGCATTTCGCGCTGGATCTGGCGGGCCTGACCGCGATCCTGCCGAACTCGCGCATCCGGCCGATCCCGCATGCGCCGCCGGAAATCTGCGGCGAGTTCAACTGGCGCGGCCGCATGGTGCCGGTGATCGATCTGCGCCAGATGTTCTTCGGCCAGCACTGCGAATGGCATCTGACCACGCGGCTGATCGTGTTCCGCTGGCAGGGCAAGACCCAGCGCGGCAACGTGGCGCTGCGTGCCGAAGGCATCACCGACACAGTGGAGTACCGGCCGGCGGACCTGCAGAGGCCGTCCGTCGCCAATCCCGAGCGGCCGGGGGTGACAGGTACGCTGATCTCGGATGGCAGGGTGGTCCGGCTGATCGATCCGCAGGCGCTGGTCTGGGATTCGTTCCATGAGGTTCTGTTCCGCGAGGCCGCATCATGAGCGCCGCCCACGGCGCGCAAGCGCTCGGAACCGTGCGCACCTTGCTGTGCGATGCCGCCGGACTCGACGCGCAGGTGATGACCGATAGCTGGCTGGGGTCGATCATCGACCACCGGCTGCGCCAGCGCGGCATGGACTGCGCGAAATGGCTGGCCAGCCTGAAGACCGACAAGGCCGAGCAGACCGCGCTGGTCGAGCGCGCACTGGTGCATGAGACCTGGTTCTTCCGCGACGTGGCGCCGTTCGATTACCTGATCGAGCTGGCGCGCGACCGGTGGCTGCGGCGGACCGCCGCCAACCCGGTACGCATCCTCAGCGCACCCTGCGCCAGCGGCGAGGAAGCCTGGTCCATCGCCACCACGCTGCTCGCCGCGGGCGTAGCGCCGGATGCCGTCGCGGTGGAAGCAATCGACCTGAGCGGCGCCATGGTCAGGACCACCCAGGCCGGAATCTACGGCCCGCGCAGCCTGCGCAACCACCACGCCGATATGCTGAAGCCCTATGCGGACACGCTGCCGGACGGCGGCGTGCGCATGGGCAAGCTGATCCGCGGCTGCGTGAACGTGTCGCAGGTGAACCTGCTGCACCTGCCGTCGGGCAAGTCCTATGACGCCATCTTCTGCCGCAACGCGCTGATGTACATGCACGAGGCGGCGCGCAAGCGCATCGTCGGACTGATCCGGGCGTCGCTGGCGCCGGGCGCGCCGCTGTTCGTCGGCCACGCCGAGGCCGCCATGCTGATGGGCATGGGCTTCCGGTCGGCCGGGCCCAGCCGGGCGTTCTGCGTCATGGCGGGTCCAGCCGCGCCGCCGCAGGCCTGCCGCGAGCCGGCGAAACCGGCCGTCGCCGCAAGACCGGTGGCCGCGCCGATCCCGCCGGCGCCGAAGCTGCGCGAGCCCAAGCATCACGCAGATCCGGCCGACCTGCTGCGACAGGCGAAGGCGCTGGCCGATGGCGGTGCGCTGGCCGAGGCGATGACCCCGCTGCGCCGGTTGCTTGAGGAAGATCCCATGAGCGCCGAGGGCCACGCCCTCGCCGGGCTGATCCTGGCCACGCTCAAGGACAAGCCGGGCGCGATCCGGCATCTGCGCAAGGCGCTGTTCCTCGACCCCGGTGACGAGGCCAGCAAGGTCAGCCTCGACCATCTGCTGGGCGGCCGCTCATGAGGGTGCCCTGCTGGCAGATCATCGGCATCGACGGCGATCGCTCCTGCCCGGAGCTGGACCTGCAGATCCACTGCCGCAACTGCCCCACCTTCGTCGACGCCGCACGCGAGTTCCTCGACCGCGCGCCGGACGAGGACTACATCGACGAAGTCACCGGCCTGAACACCAACATGTCGAGCGGCGCGCTGCGCGACGACGGCGTGCCGATCATGACATTCCGGCTGGGGCCCGAATGGCACGGCCTGCCGGTGCGGGTGATCGAGCAGATCCATCCGGTCGCGCCGATCCGCCGGGTGCCGCACCGGAACAATCCAGGATTTCTCGGTCTCACTTCAGTCGAAGGCCAGATCGAGCTGTGCATGTCGCTGCACGCGGTGCTGGGCGTGGACGACGGCGACGGCGCGCCCGCCAGCGGTATCCGCCGTTGGCTGATGCTGAAGCTGGGCGGCGAGCGCTGGGTGGCGCCGGTGGACGAGATCAGGGGCGTGGTGCGCGTCGATCACAAGACCATCCAGCCTCTGCCCGCCACGCTGGAACGGTCGCCCGATCCGGCGAGCTCGGGCATCTTCGAGAACGACGGCCTGCGCGTGTCGCTGCTGGCGCCCGACCCGCTGCTACGCCGCTTCAGGGCGAGCCTGCAATGAGCATCGAGGTAGACACCGAACTGCTCGACATGTTCCGCGCGGAAGTGGAGGAGCAGATCGCCGTGCTGCAGGACGCCATCGTGGCGCTCGACGCCGGCGGGGACGCGGCCCAGCACCTGGCCACCTGCATGCGGGCGGCCCATTCGCTGAAGGGCGCGGCGCGGATCGTCGGCATCGATCCCGGCGTGCGGATCGCCCATGCCATGGAGGATGCCTTCGAAGGCGCTCGCAAGGGAAAGTGGACACTCGACGCGCACCACATCGACCGGCTGTTGGCGGCGGGCGACTACCTGGCCCATTTGGGCAAGATCGACGTCGCCGCCCTGCCCGGCTGGCTCGAAGAGGAAGAATCCGCCATCGCTGCGCTTATCGCTGAACTGGCGGCGATCGGCAGCGGCGAGGCTCCCGTTCCCGAACCGGTGGCTGCGCCGCCACCGCCACCGCCGCAAGCCGAGGAATACACCGCGGCGCCCGCGATCCAGATCGACGCGGAGCTGCTCGATATGTTCCGCGCCGAAGTGGAGGAACAGATCGCCGTCCTGCAGGACTCCGTGGTGGCGCTGGACGCAGGCGACGACGCGGCCCATCACCTGAGCTCGTGCATGCGCGCGGCGCATTCGCTGAAGGGCGCGGCGCGAATCATCGGCATCGACCACGGCGTCCAGCTCGCCCATGCCATGGAGGACGCGTTCGAAGGCGCGCGCCAGGGCCGGCTGGTGTTGGACGCCAGCCATATCGACCGGCTGCTGGCGGCAGGCGACTATCTCGCGCATCTGGGCAAGATCGACATGGCGGCGCTCGCCGGATGGCTGGAGGCCGAAGCGCCCGCCATCGCCGCGCTGATCGCAGAACTGGAGCTTATCGGCAAGGGCCAGCGGCCGGCGAAGGTAGCGCCACCAGCGCAGGCGCCGGCTGAGCCTGAGCCCACCGCCCACCGCCCCGCCGGACCAACGCCTGGACGCGGCCATCCCGAGCCCCCGGCCATGCAGACAGTGGAGGTGAGCACCGAGACGCTCGCCAAGTTCATGGGCGTGTCGGCGCAGGTGCTGATCGACGCCAAGCGGCTACAGGGCACGGTAGACTCGCTGCAGCAGGTGCGGCGCCGGCTGGCCCGGCTGGAACGCGCACTGGGCAGCGATTCAGGCACGGGGATCAACCGCAACTCGGCCAGCGATCTGGTGCGCGAGGAGATCGCCGCGTTGCGTGACGACTTCGCCGAACGTATCGACGAATTCGAGACCCAGTCCGGCCGGTCGCTGGTGAACGCCGACCTGCTCTATGGCGAGGTGCTGCGCAGCCGCATGCGACCCTTCGCCGACGTGGTTGGCGGCTTTCCGCGTCTGATCCGCGACGTGGCACGCCAGCTCGACAAGAAGGCCAACCTGGAGATCGTCGGCCGCAACACCCAGATGGACCGGGACGTCGCCAGCGCGCTGGATTCGCCGTTGGGGCACCTGCTGCGCAATGCCGTCGACCATGGACTCGAGATGCCGGGCGACCGCCGCGCCGCGGGCAAGCCTGAGGAAGGCACGATCACGCTGGAGGCAAAACACAGGGGCGGCTCGCTGGTGGTCACGGTCAAGGACGACGGCAGGGGCATCGACGTGGAGCGGCTGCGCACGAGGATCGTCGAGAAGGGTCTCGTCGATGCAGAGACCGCCGCGAGCCTGAGCGAGGCGGAAACACTGGAGTTCCTGTTCCTGCCCGGCTTCAGCACGGCGGCGCGGATCACCGACATTTCCGGCCGCGGCGTCGGCCTGACCCACGACAGCTGCCAGGAGCGGGTCGACTGCATCATCGAGACGGTGCAGGCGGTGCAGGGCAAGCTGGCGTTCGACGACGACTGTTCGCTGGTGGAGTTCGTGTTCGCCGACTGAGCAAGACGTCACCAGGGACCAGCGGATATCGCGAACGAATAAAGCAGACCGGGAGACAGAATTTGCGGCTTGAGACACTGCTTCCCCTGGGCAAGGTCGACCCAGGGCTTCGAACGCCAGAGGTGCCCTTCGATATAGCGACGGTCGCGGACAACGCGCGCATGCTGGAGGAGATCGGCTATAGCGGAATCGCGACCGAGGAAACCAAGGACGATCCGTTCGTGGTTCTCGCCCTCGCTGCCCAGGCGACGACCCGGCTGCAGTTGACGACGGCGGTCGCCATTGCCTTTCCGAGAAGCCCGACCATCACAGCGATGAGCGCGTGGACGCTGCAGAAGCTTTCGAAGGGTCGATTCACGCTCGGCCTCGGCTCCCAGGTCAAGGGGCACATCGAACGGCGCTACGGCATGAAGTGGTCGCCACCCGGCCCCTGGATGCGCGAGTATGTCAACGCGGTCCGCGCCGTATGGGATTGCTGGCAGAACGGGACGCGGCTCAAGGTGGAGGGCCAGCACTATAATCTCAGCCTCATGGTGCCGCTGTTCAATGCCGGCCCGATCGAGCACCCGGACATCCCGATCCACCTGGCGGCCGTAAACCCGGTGATGTGCTCGGTCGCCGGCGAGGTGGCCGAGGGCATCAGGCCTCATCCCGTATGCACGCCGTCCTACATCGAGAACGTCATGCTGCCGGCCGTGCGTGCCGGCGCGGCGAAGGCCGGCCGCTCGCTGGACGGGTTCCGCGTGTGCATGAAGCCGCTGGTCGCATCGGCGCGCACCGAGGAACAGCTTGCCGGCAAGGTGCGCGATGCCCGCGCCCGGATCGCCTTCTACGCGTCGACTCCCGGCTATATCGGGGCGTTCGAGCATCTGGGACTGGGCGACCTGGCAAGGCGCGCCAGCATCTACTCGCGCGAGCAACGCTGGGAAGAATTGCCCGGGATGATCTCGGACGACATTCTCGAACAGTTCGCGGTGGTCGGCACCTTTGACGAAATCGGCCGGAAGCTGGTCGACCGCTATGCCGGACTGGTCACCGACGTCGAGTTCTCCATTGCCGTGAGCGACGACGACGACCGCGAGACGCTTCGGAAATTGGCGCGGGAAATCCAGGCTGACGACACTCGCGGGAGCCCGACCGGCGGGCCGTAAACGCTGGTGCGGCGCACGGAGATTGCTTCATCCGTGCGGTTTCAAGAGTGATCATATCAAACGCAAAGTCACCGAAATCCAATCCGGACTCTTTTTGGAGTGCACCCCTTGAGTGAGACACGGGAAAGGGTAACTGGTTCCCCTTGTGGAGTGCCTTAATTCAAGAAGAGGGTAAGGAGCCTCGGATCAGCCGGGCGTTCAAGATCCCCGAAACTCAAACGGATATCCAAGCCCATCTCGCTCGGGCCTAAAGCGCGGGCGCAGTCACACCTTCCGGGCACGGAATACGGAAGTGCGTCGCCAGTTCATGCCACTGCGGCGGCAGGCTCGCAGATCGTGTCCCACCGCGTGGTGTAACTGCGGCGATGTGGTCACCGCGCTCTCCGGCGGGGCCGGGTTGATCAGACGGCCACGGCGGGCAGGCTGACGAGGGGATCATCGCTCAACGGCGCGAGCGTTTCCACTGTCATGTAGCGCGACCGTTGGACGGCCCACTCGTCGTTCTGTTCGAGCAGGATGGCGCCGACCAGCCGGATGATGGCGGCCTCGTTTGGGAAGATGCCGACCACCTCGGTGCGGCGCTTGATCTCGCCGTTGAGCCGCTCGATGGGATTGTTGGAGTGCAGCTTGGTGCGGTGCTCCTTGGGGAAGGCCATGTAGGCCAGAACGTCGGTCTCTGCGGCGTCCATGAAGCCGGCGAGCTTGGGCACGCGGGGCCGCAGCTGATCGGCGACCTGACGCCATTGAGCCTTGGCGGCGGCCTCGTCGTCCTGGGCGAAGGCGGTGCCGACGAAGGCCGAGACCACCCGGCGCTGGGTCTTGCCGGCATGGGCCAGGGCGTTCCTCATAAAGTGGACGCGGCAGCGCTGCCAGGTGCACGAGAGCACTCTGGACACCGCCGCCTTGATGCCCTCGTGGGCGTCGGAGATGACCAGCTTCACCCCGCGCAGGCCGCGCCGGGTCAGCTTGCGCAGGAACTCGATCCAGAACGTCGCCGCCTCGGAGACGCCGATGTCCATGCCCAGGACCTCGCGCCGGCCGTCTGAGTTGACGCCCACGGCGATGATCACCGCCACCGAGACGATGCGCCCGTTCTGACGGACTTTCAGATAGGTGGCGTCGATCCAGATGTAGGGCCAGTCGCCCTCGATCGGCCGATCCAGGAAGGTGTGCACCCGTTCATCGATCTCCTCACACAGCCGGCTGACCTGGCTCTTGGAGATGCCGCTCATGCCCATCGCCTTGACCAGATCGTCAACCGAACGGGTCGAGATGCCCTGGATGTAGGCCTCCTGGATCACCGCCGTCAGCGCCTTCTCCGCCAGCCGCCGGGGCTCCAGAAAGCCGGGGAAATAGCTGCCCTTCCTGAGCTTGGGGATGCGCAGTTCCACCGTCCCGGCCCGGGTCTCCCAGCCGCGGTCCCGGTAGCCGTTGCGCTGCGCCAGCCGCTCGGGGCTCTTCTCGCCATGAGCGGCCCCGGTAAGCCCGCCCACCTCCAACTCCATCAGTCGCTCGGCGGCGAAGCCGATCATCTCGCGCAAAATATCGGCGTCGGCGCTCTTCTCCATCAACCCGCGCAGGGCCATGATCTCGTCGGTCATCTTCGGTTCCTTGGTTCAGGTTTGAGCCCACAAACCCAACCCTACCGAAGACCGTGGAGGACCACCGCAGCACCGCTCACTCGCTACTGCGCCCCGTGATGGGCGCGCTGCGCGAGCGGCGCTGCTACCGCCGGCGAGTTACACCACGTCAAGGGACACGACCGGCTCG
>CALQFM020000010.1 GCA_943329845.2 Candidatus Kuenenia stuttgartensis
CGCCGGCTATCGTCGCGCCGGCTATCGTCGCGCCGGCTATCGTCGCGCCGGCTATCGTCGCGGCTGCGCTCGTCCCGGCGTCCTTCGGGACGGCTCGGCTCGGCGCGGCCGGTACCCTGGCGCTGATGCGAATCCCTGTTCCTGCGCGGCTCGTCCATGTCGTCCGCCTGATGTTCCTGCGGCGTCGGCTGTTGCGCCTCGATCTCGGGCTGCCCCACGGCCACGGCCTGTGCCGTTGCCTGCTGTGAGTCGCCACCGCGTCCGCCGCGGTTACGCCGCCGCCGCTTGCCGCGACGCTCCTCCGAGGCCTCGTTGCCGGTAGCCTCGGCGCTCACTATAGCACTTTCAGCCGCCGCGGGGGCCACGGATTCGGTCTTTGGCGCGCCGCCGGCCTGAGCGCCGGCCGTCTGGGTGCTGTTCGCCTGGGTGTTGCCCGTCAGCGTATTGATCGCCTTGCCGATCAGGTTCTGCACGTTGCGGAGCCACTTGGAATCGGCGGGTGTGGAGATCATGAAAGTACGTCCGCTGCGTCCGGCCCGGCCCGTGCGGCCGATCCGGTGGATGTAATCCTCGGCGTGCGACGGCACGTCGTAGTTGAACACATGCGACATCGCCGGGATATCGAGGCCACGCGCCGCCACGTCGCTGGCGACCAGCAGGCGCAGATTGCCGCCCTTGAACTTCTCGAGCACTTCCATGCGCGAGCCCTGGTCCATGTCGCCGTGCAGGGCGGCGGCGTCGAAGCCGTGCTTGACCAGCGAGCGGTAGACCACGTCAACGTCGCGCTTGCGGTTGCAGAACACGATGGCGTTCTTGATTTCCTCGCCGCGCAGCAGCTCGCGCAGCTTGGCGCGCTTGGCGCCGGCTTCGCTGGTGTTCATCGGCACCAGGAACTGCTCCACATTGGTCGCGGTGGAGGAGGGCGGCGCCACTTCGATGCGCTTGGGATCGGTGAGGAATTTGGAAACCAGGTTCTGGATCTCGCGCGGCATGGTGGCCGAGAAGAACAGCGTCTGGTGCTTCTTGGTGATCAGCGAGCAGATGCGCTCGACATCCGGAATGAAACCCATGTCGAGCATGCGGTCCGCTTCGTCGATCACCAGGATGTCGACGCCGTTCATCATCAGCTTGCCGCGGCCGAAATGGTCGAGCAGGCGGCCCGGCGTGGCGATCAGCACGTCCACGCCCCGGTCCAGCTTGCGTTCCTGGTCGTCGAAGCTGACGCCGCCGATGAGCAGCGCCATGTTCAGCTTGTGATACTTGCCATAGGTCTCGAAGCTCGCCGCCACCTGGGCAGCCAGTTCGCGCGTCGGCTCAAGGATGAGCGAGCGCGGCATCCGGGCCCGGGCGCGGCCCTGGGACAGGATGTCGATCATGGGGAGGGTGAAGCCAGCGGTCTTGCCCGTGCCGGTCTGGGCGATGCCGAGGACATCGCGACCCTGCAATATGACGGGTATCGCCTGCGCCTGGATCGGCGTGGGCGTTGTATAACCGGCTTCTTCAACGGCCCGCAGCGTCTCCGGGGCCAATCCGAGATATTCGAAGTTCACGTCAGCTATACCGTTTCACCCTTGAACACGCATGCCCCAACGACACACGGCCCACGTGTCCAGAAAGTCTCGTCGATGTGGGCGATGCGTCGGCCGAGCCAGATTGTGTGTATTTCACGCCGCGCAAAATAGGCGCTTTGCTTGCGAAGTCAACGCCGTATTCAGGCTATCCGACCTGCCTAAACGTCGAGATCGCTCACAGTAGAAGCATGTTTCTGAATGTATTCGAACCGCAGTTCGGGCCGTTTTCCCATCAGCCGGTCCACCAGATCGGTGGTTTCTTCCAGTCCGATAAAGCGATCCTTGCCTTCCGGCAGCTTCACGCGAAGCAATGTCCGGGTCGCCGGATCCATGGTCGTGGCCTTGAGCTGGGCCGCGCTCATCTCGCCCAAACCCTTGAAACGCCCCACTTCGACCTTGTCGCTGCCCTTGAACATCTCGGCGATCAGCCGGTCCTTCTCGGCGTCGTTCTGGGCATAGACCGTCGTGTTCTTGTGGGTCAGCCGGTAGAGCGGCGGCATGGCCAGGTAGAGATGGCCCTCGCGGATCAGCGCCTGCATGGAGTGGAAGAAGAACGTCATCAGCAGCGTGGCGATATGCGCGCCGTCCACATCCGCGTCGGTCATCACCACGATCTTCTCGTAGCGCAGGTCCTCCTCGCGGTAGTGGTTGCCGGTGCCGCAGCCCAGCGCCTGCACCAGGTCCTTCAGCTCCTGGTTGGCCGACTGCTTGTCCTGCGCGGCGCTCGCCACATTGAGGATCTTGCCGCGCAATGGCAGCACCGCCTGGTTGGCGCGGTCGCGCGCCATCTTTGCCGAGCCGCCGGCCGAGTCGCCCTCGACGATGAACAGCTCGGTGCCGGCGGTGCCGGCGTTGGCGCAGTCGGTCAGCTTCCCGGGCAGGCGCAGCTTGCGGGTGGCGCTCTTGCGGCCGGTCTCCTTCTCCTGCTTGCGGCGGATGCGCTCCTCGGCGCGGAGCAGGGCATAGGCCAGCAGGCTGTCCGCCACCTGCGGCGCGCCCGACAGCCAGTGGTCGAAATGGTCGCGCATGGCGGTCTCGACCACCCGCGTCGCTTCCGGGCTGGCCAGCCGTTCCTTGGTCTGGCCCTGGAACTGGGGCTCGCGGATGAACACGGAAAGGATGGCGGTGATGTTGGCAAGCACATCCTCGGCGGTGATCTGCCCGGCCTTGCGGTTGCCCGCCAGCTCGGCATAGGCCTTCAGGCCCTTGACCAGCGCGTTGCGCATGCCGGTCTCGTGGGTGCCGCCTTCCGGCGTCGGCACCGTGTTGCAGTAGGAGTTGATGAAACCGTCGCGGTCGATGGGCCAGGCGATCGCCCATTCGACCCTGCCGCCGCCTTCCATCTCGCCCGAGCCGGCGAACGGCGTCGGCGTGACCACGTCGACGCCTTCGATCTCCTGGTCAAGAAAATCCTTCAACCCATTGGGGAAGTGGATGATATCGGATTCCGGCGTGGTGTCTCCGGACTTCAGCAGCGACGGCGCGCAGGACCAGCGGATCTCGACGCCGCGGTACAGATACGCCTTCGAGCGCGCCATGCGGTAGAGCCGCGCCGGCTTGAACGCCAGCTCGTCGCCGAAGATCTGCGGGTCGGGCCGGAAGCTGATGGTGGTGCCGCGGCGGTTCTGCACCGCGCCCATGTTCTGGAGCTTCGACGTGGGCTTGCCGCGCGAATAGGTCTGGCGCCACAGATTGCGGTCGCGCGCCACTTCCACGTCGAGCCATTCCGATAGCGCGTTGACCACCGAGACGCCGACGCCGTGCAGGCCGCCCGAGGTCTCGTATACCTTGCCGCCGAACTTGCCGCCCGAATGCAGCGTGGTCATGATCACCTCGAGCGCCGAGATGGTCTTGAACTTGGGATGGGCATCGACCGGGATGCCGCGGCCGTTGTCGCGGATGCTGAGGCTTCCGTCCTCGCGCAGGTCGATCTCGATGCGCGAGGCATGCCCCGCGACCGCCTCGTCCATGGAGTTGTCGAGCACCTCGGCCGCCAGGTGATGGAACGCCTTCTCGTCGGTGCCGCCCACATACATGCCCGGCCGCCGCCGCACCGGCTCCAGCCCCTCGAGGACCTCGATGTCCTTGGCGGAATAGTCGCTGCTGGCGCCACTGGAGGCGAACAGATCGTCGTTGGGCTTGGTGCTCATGGGTTCCTTGGAACGGAGCGTGAATCAGGAGCAACGCATTATAGTGTATCCGGACACTGAACCGCACCCGATATGTTGTGTAGTACTCGTTAGTGCTGTCGACTCAGAGGGAAGGAGGCAGCACCTCCCAACGGCATTCACGAATTATCGTTCGGGGCAAAGCATTCCCTGCCGGCTGCGCAATGCAGGAAGTTTGTCATTCCGACGATTGATAAGTGCCCAAGCTGGATCGTCGTTACAGGTCATGAACGAAACCACATAGCACTCGTTGGTGAGCATTAGCATTATCTCCGGAAGTCGGCCGACGGCAGCGACATCAACAACAGATAGCCCCACAAGTGCCGCGAAAGAAGGCTCCCAAATCTCTTCGTCACTCCAGCTCCCGCAGACAATGGAATTGCCTTTCTCGATGCGCCAACTCCACTCTATCATGAGTGAAATTTCGCCCTTCGGGTTGAGTAGGCGACCGTCCATTAGATGCTCCGGCGTAAGTAGGCCAAACTCTAAAAACAACGCTGAGCCATGGCCTCGCCAGACATGCGAAACAGGGAGGCCGATTAGAGCGGATCGATAATTCGTGAAAAGGGCAGTACCTAGGTCCATTAGTCACATTAAACCCGCGTAACACGTCGCGCAAATGTCCGCATTCCGGCCAAGGCAGACCTTAGGCGAGCTCTGTTCCCAACAAAGAGAAAGCCCCGGCGCGAGGCCGGGGCTTTCCGTGTAGAGGTGAGGCGGGCGGGATGCCCGCCTCTTCGTGTTACGAGCTGTAGTACATCATATATTCGATCGGGTGGGGAGCCGTTTCCCACGCCATGTACTCTTCTTCCTTGAGGGCCAGGTAGCCGTCGATCTGGTCGTCGTTGAACACGCCGCCCTTCTTCAGGAAGTCGCGGTCCGAGTCCAGCGCCTCGCAGGCCTGGCGCAGGCTGCCGCAGACGGTCGGGACGGCGGCCAGTTCTTCCGGCGGCAGGTGGTACAGATCCTTGTCCATGGCTTCGCCCGGATGGATCTTGTTCTCGATGCCGTCGAGGCCGGCCATCATCATCGCCGCGAAGCCCAGATACGGGTTCGACGCCGGATCCGGGAAGCGGATCTCGACGCGCTTGCCCTTGGGGCTCGGCGAGTAGGGGATGCGGCACGAGGCCGACCGGTTGCGGGCCGAATAGGCCAGCAGCACGGGGGCTTCATAGCCGGGGACCAGGCGCTTGTAGCTGTTGGTGGTGGCGTTGGTGAACGCGTTGATCGCCTTGGCATGCTTGATGATGCCGCCGATGTAGTACAGGCAATCGTCCGACAGGTCGGCATAGCCGTTGCCGGCGAACAGCGGCTTGCCGCCCTTCCAGATCGACTGGTGGACGTGCATGCCCGAACCGTTGTCGAGCGCCACCGGCTTCGGCATGAAGGTGACCGACTTGCCATAGGCGTGGGCGACGTTGAAGCAGACATACTTGTAGATCTGCACGGCGTCGGCGGCGGTCACCAGAGTGCCGAACTTCATGCCCAGCTCGTGCTGCGAGGTTGCCACCTCGTGGTGGTGCTTTTCGATCGGCACGCCCATGGCGCGCATGGTGCCGAGCATTTCCGCACGGATGTCGTGGCCGCTGTCGACCGGCTGTGCGGGGAAGTAGCCGCCCTTGATGCGCGGGCGATGGCCCATGTTGCCGCCTTCCAGGGCGGCGCCGGCCATGTGCGGGCTCTCGACGTCGTCGAAACGATAGAAGGCGGTGTTGTAGCCCACGTCCATCTGGACGTTGTCGAACATGAAGAATTCGGGCTCGGGGCCGAAATAGGCGGCGTCGCCGACGCCGGTCGAGCTCAGATAGGCCAGCGCCGCCTTGGCGGTGCCGCGCGGGTCGCGGCTATAGGCCTGGTGGCTGCCCGGCTCGAGAATGTCGCAGATCACGATCAGCTGCTTGGTCGCCGAGAACGGGTCGAGCACGGCGGTCGACACATCGGGCATCAGCACCATGTCGGACTCGTTGATCGCCTTCCAGCCGGCGATCGACGAACCGTCGAACATCACGCCTTCGACGAACATGTCCTCGTCGACCACGTCCTTGTGCATCGACAGGTGGTGCCATTTGCTGCGCGGATCGGTGAAGCGCAGGTCGATGTACTCGATATCCTCATCCTTCATCCGCTTGAGCAGGGCAGTAACGTCACTCATGGATAATCCTCTCGTTCCCGATTCGTGTTGTTGGCTGGTAAGTTAGATGGCGTCGACGCCGGTTTCGCCGGTCCGGATGCGGATCGCTTCCTCGACGTTGGTGACGAAGATCTTGCCGTCGCCGATGCGGCCGGTCTGCGCGGCCTGCTGGATCGCCTCGATGGCACGCTCGAGGAGGCTGTCGTCAAGCACGACCTCGATCTTCACCTTGGGCAGGAAATCGACGACATATTCGGCGCCGCGGTAAAGCTCCGTGTGACCCTTCTGCCGCCCGAAGCCCTTGGCCTCGATGACGGTGATGCCGCTGAGGCCGACCTCGTGAAGGGCTTCCTTCACCTCGTCCAGCTTGAACGGCTTTATGATCGCTTCGATTTTCTTCATGCTCGCGTTCGTCCAACCCCAGAGTTTTGGATGTTTCCGTAGTACGACGCATCAAGCACGATGCGTGCCAACTCGCGGGAAAACCGAAACTTCCCGTTTCCGCAGTGTCGGTGTCATACGCGGGTTGCCGATTAAGCGGATAATTGCACAATCTTGAGGCAGAATGATGAATTTGAAGGCAGGCTCACCGTACGAGGTCGCGCATTGAAGCCGGTCAACGATGTCATCGGTGGTCTGGGCACCACGATCTTCACCGTCATGTCGGCACTGTCGGTGGAGCACGGCGCCATCAATCTCGGGCAGGGCTTTCCCGACGAGGACGGGCCGGCGGACGTGCGCGAGGCCGCGGCGCGGGCCGCCATCGACGGGCCGAACCAGTATCCGCCGATGATGGGCCTGCCGGCGCTGCGCCAGGCGGTCGCCGCGCACAACCGGCGGTTCTATGGCCTAGACGTGGACTGGCAGAGCCAGGTGCTGGTGACCTCGGGCGCCACCGAGGCGCTGACCGCCAGCCTGCTGGCGCTGCTGCGGCCGGGCGACGAGGTGGTACTGATCGAGCCGGTCTACGATTCCTACCTGCCCATCGTCCAGCTGGCCGGCGCGGTGCCGCGCATGGTGAGGCTGAGGCCGCCCCAATCGCCGATCGACCAATGGTCGCTGCCCGAGGCCGAACTGCGCGCGGCCTTCGGGCCGAAGACCAAGCTGCTGGTGATGAACAGCCCGATGAACCCGACCGGCAAGGTGTTTTCGGGCGCCGAACTGGCGCTGATTGCCGAACTGGCCATCCAGCACGATGCCTATGTGATCTGCGACGAGGTCTACGAGCACCTGGTATTCTCGGGCGGCCGGCACGTCCCGCTGATGACCCTGCCGGGCATGGCGGAGCGCACCATCCGCATCGGCTCGGCGGGCAAGACGTTTTCGCTGACGGGCTGGAAGGTGGGCTATCTCACCGGCGCGGCCGACCTGATCGGGGCCGTGGCCAAGGCGCACCAGTTCATCACCTTCACCACGCCACCCAGCCTGCAGGGCGCGGTGGCGCATGGCCTGGGCAAGGAGGACGCCTATTTCGACGGGCTGGCTTCCGCCATGGAGCGCAAGCGCGACCGGCTGGTCGCGGGGCTGCGTGACGTGGGCTTCGACGTGCTGCCGTCGCAGGGCACCTACTTCGCCAATGTGGACTTCCGCCCCCTGTGGAACGAGGGGACGGATGTGGATTTCGCCATGAAGCTGGTGCGCGAGGCGCGGGTCGGCTCGATCCCGGTCAGCGCCTTCTATCCGGAGAATCCGCCGACCCACCTGGTGCGCTTCTGCTTCTGCAAGCGCGACGCGGTGCTGGACGAGGCGATCGCCCGGCTGCGCGCCTTCGCGGGCAAGAACGGATGAGAGATTTTGTCCCGTTCTGCTGTTGCAAGGCGGGGCGACCCAATGTAAGAACTGCGCCCCTGTGGTGGCTGTAGCTCAGTTGGTTAGAGCGCGGGTTTGTGGTACCTGAGGTCGTGGGTTCGATTCCCATCAGCCACCCCAGTTTCCCCTTGATTGATCCTCGATCGTCCCGCTTGCCGGGCCTTTGGCATCGCCGGCCTGCAGCACACTTGCCGCTGGATAAAAACTGTATGGCGGGCTAATTTTTGGCCGGATACGGGGACAACCAATGCCTGAACTCGACCAGATCGATCCACTGGATCCAGACGTCGTCGAATGTCCGTGGGACTACTACCGGTCGCTGCGCGACGCGGGCGGCGTCTACCGGGTGCCGGGCAGGGGGTTTTTCCTGGTCGGCCGCTACGAGACAGCGATGCGGGTGCTGAAGGACACGGCGACGTTTTCCTCGAAGGCCGGCGTCGCCGTGCCGCGCACACCGGATGGCAGCCACCGGCCGGCCGAGGGCGACGCCGTGCGCACGCTCCTGACCGCCGATCCGCCCGAGCACCGCAAATACCGCGACCTGGTGAACCGCGCGTTCTCGCAGAAACGGATGACGTCGTGGGAAGGCAACATCCGGGCGATCACCGACGACCTGATCGACGGCTTCATCGGCGCCGGACGCTGCGAGCTGATCTACGACTTCGCCGTGCCGCTGCCGCTGATCGTGATCAGCGACGCGCTGGGATTGCCGCGCGAGCATCTGCGCCAGTTCAAGCAATGGTCGGACGGCATCGCCCGCTTCGGCGGCCTGACCACGCCGGAGGACGAGGCGCGCATCGCCAAGGAGTTGGGCGCGTTCGGCGCCTATGTCGCCGCCATGATCGAGGAACGGCGGAACAATCTCGGCGACGATTTCATCTCCGACCTGATCCGGTCCCGCTTCGACGGCGATCGGCCGTTGACCCTGCCGGAGCTCGTCAGCATCACCATGCAGTTCCTCGTCGCCGGCAACGAGACGACCACCAATACCATCGCCTCGGGCATGGTGCTGCTGCTGCGGCATCCGGAGCAGATGGCCGCGGCCAGCGCGGATTTCTCGCTCATTCCCAACCTGGTGGAGGAGGTTCTCCGCGTCGAGGCGCCGGTGCAGGCGCATTTCCGCGTCGCGTCGCGCGACACGGTGCTCGACGGCGTCGCCATCCCCGAGGGCGCTGGTGTCGGCGTGGTGTTCGGCTGCTGCAACCGGGACGAGGCGACGTTCCCCGACCCGGAGACCTTCGACATCACGCGCGGGAACGCCGGGCGGCACCTGGCCTTCAGCCAGGGCATCCACTATTGCCCGGGCGCGCCGCTGGCGCGGATCGAGACCGTGATCGCGTTCGAGCAGCTTCTTGGGCGGCTCAGGAACATCCGCCTGGACGAGGCGAACAGCGATCTGCGCCATGTACCCAGCTTCACCCATCGCGGCCTGCGCAAGGTCGCGCTGACGTTCGACCCCGCCTGAGCGGTCCAATCCCTTTGGTGTCGGACCGGATGCGGCTTAAAGTGGCCCCATGACGGGGCTCGAACTGCTCACCACCGAGGAAATGTACCGCGCCGATGCGCTCGCCATCGCGCGCGGCACGCCGGGCGTCACCCTGATGGAGAACGCGGGCAGGGCATGCGCGCGCGTCATCGCGGAAAGCCATGACCGCGTGCCGGTGGCGGTGCTGTGCGGCCCCGGCAACAATGGCGGCGACGGCTTTGTCATCGCCCGGCTGCTGCAGCGGCAGGGCTGGACCGTCCGGCTCGGCCTGCTGGGCGACCCGTCGCGGCTGAAGGGCGACGCGGCCAGCATGGCGGCGCGCTGGACCGGCCCGGTGGAACCGCTGTCGGTTGACCTTCTTGTGGGCGCCGGCCTGATCGTCGACGCGCTGGTCGGCGCCGGGCTCGACCGGCCGATCAACGGCGTTGCGGCCGAGGTGATCGAGGCAGTCAATGGCGCAGGGGTGCCGGTCGTCGCCGTCGACGTGCCGAGCGGTGTCGAAGGCTCGACGGGCAGGGTGCTCGGCCCGGCTGTCAAGGCTTCCCGCAGCATCACCTTTTTCCGCAAGAAACCCGCCCATCTCCTTGTGCCATCAAAGTTTCTCTGTGGCATGGTCGATACACTGGACATCGGTATTCCCGGCGAAGTGCTGGACGAGATCGGCGCGCACTGCTGGGAGAACGGCCCGGCGCTGTGGCGATCCGTGTTTCCGTTTCCGGCGGAGGGCGGCCACAAATATGGGCGCGGCCACGCCATCGTCGTCTCCGGTCCGCTGGCCCTTGGCGGCGCGGCCCGGCTCGGCGCCAGGGCGGCACTGCGGGTTGGCGCGGGACTGGTGACGGTCGCCTGTCCGCCGGACGCGCTGGTGGCGCACGCCTCCCAGCTCAACGCGGTGATGACCGCCGTCTTCACCGATTTCGCCGACATCCTGGCCGACAAACGCCGCAACGCCGTGCTGGTCGGGCCGGGCAATGGCGTTGGCGAGGGGACCCGCGACGCGGCGCTGAAGGCGCTGCGGGCCGGCCGGTCCTGCGTCATCGACGCCGACGCCATCACAAGCTTCCAGGGCGCGGCCGCCGATCTGTTCGGCGTCATCGCCGGACCCTGCGTGCTGACGCCCCATGACGGCGAGTTCGCTCGCCTGTTCCCGGATCTCGCCGAGGGCAGCAAGCTGATGCGTACGCGGGCGGCCGCCGCGCGCGCCGGCGCGGTCGTGCTGTTCAAGGGGCCCGACACGGTGATCGCCGCGCCGGACGGCCGTGCCGTCATCAACGGCAATGCGCCGCCGACGCTGGCGACAGCCGGATCGGGCGACGTGCTCGCCGGCCTGATCGTCGGCCTGCTGGCCCAGTCGATGCCGGCGTTCGAGGCCGCCTGCGCCGGCGCCTGGCTGCACGGCCGGGCCGCGGCCCTGTTCGGGCCCGGCCTGATCGCCGAGGACATCAGCGAGACGCTGCCCGCGGCGCTGCGCGAACTGGCGGCGGGCTGATGGTCACGCTGGCGTTCGGCCTGTTCTATATCGGCCTGTTCGCGATGGCGGTGGCGGCGGTGGTGTCGGGCGTGTTCTACGGTCTCGCCCGGCTGCTGACGCGGAACGTGACCGATGGCCGCCGGACGTTCCTGCGGAGCGCCGTGCTGCTGCCGTTCGTGTCCGCGGCCTGGATCGGGGGCGTGACCCTCGCACAGCTTTCCATGAGCCTGTCTGACGACGGCCGCGACGCCCTGCGCCTCGATCTGCCCAACGGCTACGTCTTCACCGTGGAAAAAGGCGCGGACAAGGGCAATATCGCCGGCCCGGGCGGCAAGCCTCTCGTCGTCGATCTGCGACGGCTCCAGGTGGCGGGCGCCCACGTCTTCGGCACCCGGTTTCTCGCCGACGAGATGGCGCGCCTGCGCGACTGGTACCCCGAGGGGCTGTCCGGCACCCATATGATCCTCGATACCGGGACGGGCAGGGAGGTCTGGCTCGAGGAACGGGCGTTCGAGGCCGAGGCGCGTGCGCTGGGCGTCACGCCGGCGTTGCGCCCGATCGCCGAGATGCGCGCGGAAACTGCGTCGGGTCTGCCCAACGGGCTCGCGCTGGCCATGGCGCTCGGCGGGCCTCTCGTCGCGCTGGTGCTGCTTGTCCGCCGCGGCATCCGCCTTCGGCGGGGATCCCCGTCGCTTGCGGCCTCGACCGGCGGGACGCCGGAATCGCCGCCGCGACGGTCACTCCAAGATCGCTAGTGCATTACAAAAAAGGTGTGCTATACGTCCGCCCCCTGAGCGGGGCGGGATCGCCGTGGATGCGCCATGGTTTTGGCGGGCGTGGCGGAATTGGTAGACGCGCCGGATTTAGGTTCCGGTGAGGAAACTCGTGGGGGTTCGAGTCCCTTCGCCCGCACCATCGCGACCCCCCGCCTATAGTATTATGCACAACAGAATTCGGACGTTCTCATGCAAGTCACCGAAACCAGCGCCGAAGGCCTCAAGCGGCAGTACACGATCACCGTCGAGGCGGACGTCATCGACAACAAGCTCGACGAGAAGCTGAAGCAGCTTGCCGGCCGTATCCGCCTGCCGGGCTTCCGGCCGGGCAAGGTGCCGGTGGGCCACCTGCGCAAGCTTCACGGCGACGCGCTGATGGGCGAAGTGCTCGAGGAGACGGTGAACGACACCACCCGCGAGGCGCTCGAGAAGAACGAGCTGCGTCCGGCGATGCGGCCGAACATCGAGATCACCTCGTTCGAGCGCGGCAGCGACCTGGAATACAAGCTTTCGGTCGAGGTGCTGCCCGTGATCGTCCCCGGCGACCTGAGCAAGGTGAAGCTGGAGAAGCAGACCGCGCCGGTCGGCGAGAGCGACATCGAGGACGCGCTCAAGCGCATCGCCGAGGGGCAGAAGGCCTACAAGGCCGCCGCCAAGACCTACAAGGCGAAGAAGGATGACGCCGTCGTCATCGATTTCGTCGGCAAGCGCGACGGCGAGCCCTTCGACGGCGGCACCGCCGAGGATTACGAGCTGGTGCTGGGATCGAACTCGCTGATCCCGGGCTTCGAGGACCAGCTGATCGGCGCCAAGACCAACGAGAAGCGCGACGTCAACGTCACCTTCCCGGCCGACTACGGCTCGGAAGACCTGGCCGGCAAGGACGCGGTCTTCGAGGTTACCGTCAAGGAAGTGAAGAAGCCGGTCGACGCCGCCATCGACGACGAGCTGGCGAAGAAGCTCGGCCTGGAGAGCCTGGAACAGCTGCGCGAGCGGCTGAAGGAGCAGGTGGCCGCCGACTACACCCGCGTCTCGCGCATGAAGCTGAAGCGGGCCATGCTCGACCAGCTGGCCGACATGCACGACTTCCCGGTGCCGGAAGGCATGGTCGAGATGGAGTTCAACCAGATCTGGCAGGACTTCGAGACCAGCCTGAAGCAGGACGGCAAGACCCTCGAGACGGCCGAAAAGCCGGAAGCGGAACTGCGCACGGAATACCGCGACATCGCGGTGCGCCGCGTCCGCCTGGGCCTGCTGCTGTCCAATATCGGCGACACCAACGAGATCACCGTGACCGCCGAGGAACTGAACCGCGCGATCATGATGGAGGCGCAGCGCTTCCCCGGCCAGGAGCGCCGCGTGTTCGAGTTCTACCAGAAAAATCCGGACGCCATGCAGCAGGTCCGCGCACCGATTTTCGAGGAGAAGGTCATGGACTTTATTCTCGATAAGGCCGAAGTTACGGAGAAGGAAGTCGACCGGGAAACGCTGCTGAGCGACCCCGACGAAGACGCCGCCGCCGACTCCAAGTAACACCGGGTCGCCGAGCGCGTCGGTCCGGAAACGGGGGGCAGGACGCCCTTAATCTGTCCTGCCTCTTCAAAATTCAATCGGAAGGCCCATCTGATGGCAGATGGGCTTCACAGGCTACAAGGCGGCGAAATGAGGGATCCTCTGGAAGTTTACGGCGCGCTCGTTCCCATGGTGGTCGAGCAGAGCAATCGCGGCGAACGTGCGTACGACATCTATTCGCGCATGCTCAAGGAGCGCATCATTTTCCTGGTGGGTCCGATCGACGACCACGTCTCGAGCCTGATCTGCGCCCAGCTGCTGTTCCTCGAGGCCGAGAATCCCAGCAAGGAAATCGCGCTCTACGTCAATTCGCCGGGCGGCATCGTGACCTCGGGTCTCGCGATCTACGACACCATGCAGTACATCAAGGCGCCGGTGTCGACGGTGTGCATCGGCCAGGCCGCGTCCATGGGCTCGCTGCTCCTGCAGGCGGGCGAGCCGGGCCGGCGCTTCGCCACCCCGAACGCCCGCGTCATGCTGCATCAGCCCTCGGGCGGCGCGCAGGGCCAGGCCACGGACATCGAAATCCACGCCCGCGAGATCCTGGCGATCCGCGAGCGTCTCAACCAGATCTACGTCAAGCATACCGGCCAGGACATCGAGACCATCCGCCGCGCGCTGGAACGGGACAACTTCATGACAGCGGCCGATGCCAAGACATTCGGCCTGATCGACGAGGTTTTCGAAAAGCGTCCCGACCCGCAGAGCAAGGCCGCCTGAGGCGGCGTGGGCACTGGACGCTTGTCCATCACGCGGTGGTGAACCGCAACATTGGCATTGATTGCCCGGGCTCGCCCCGGATAGCATGCACTGAAACGACGGTACGACTCGGGTAATGACCAAGACCAGCGGCAGCGGCGACTCCAAGAACACGCTTTATTGTTCTTTCTGCGGAAAGAGCCAGCATGAGGTGCGCAAGCTCATCGCCGGTCCGACGGTGTTCATCTGCGACGAATGCGTCGAGTTGTGCATGGACATCATCCGCGAGGAGAACAAGAACTCGCTGGTGAAGTCAGGCGACGGCATCGCCACGCCGGCCGAGATCTGCCGCGTGCTGGATGACTATGTCATCGGCCAGGAAGTCGCCAAGCGCGTGCTCTCCGTGGCGGTCCACAACCACTACAAGCGGCTCAACCATGCGTCGAAGAACAACGACGTCGAGCTGTCCAAATCCAACATCCTGCTGATCGGCCCGACCGGCTGCGGCAAGACGCTGCTGGCGCAGACGCTGGCGCGCATCCTCGACGTGCCGTTCACCATGGCGGACGCGACGACGCTGACCGAGGCCGGCTATGTCGGCGAGGACGTCGAAAACATCATCCTGAAGCTGCTGCAGTCCGCCGACTACAACGTCGAGCGCGCGCAGCGCGGCATCGTCTACATCGACGAGGTCGACAAGATCAGCCGCAAGTCCGACAACCCGTCGATCACCCGCGACGTGTCGGGCGAGGGTGTGCAGCAGGCGCTGCTGAAGATCATGGAAGGCACCGTGGCCAGCGTTCCGCCCCAGGGCGGCCGCAAGCATCCGCAGCAGGAGTTCCTGCAGGTGGACACGACCAACATCCTGTTCATCTGCGGCGGCGCCTTCTCGGGCCTCGAGAAGATCATCGACGCCCGCGGCTCCGAGAAGTCCATCGGCTTCGGCGCCAACGTGGTCGGTCCCGAGGACCGCCGCACCGGCGACATCCTCCAGAACGTCGAGCCCGAGGATCTGCTGAAATTCGGCCTGATTCCGGAGTTCGTCGGCCGCCTGCCGGTGCTCGCGACCTTGAGGGACCTGGACGAGACGGCGCTGATCGAGATCCTGACCAAGCCGAAGAACGCGCTGGTCAAGCAGTACCAGCGCCTGTTCGAGATGGAAGGCGTGTCGCTCGGCTTCACCGACGACGCGCTGCACGGGGTCGCCAAGCGTGCGATCAAGCGCAAGACCGGGGCACGCGGCCTGCGGTCGATCATGGAAAGCATCCTGCTCGACACGATGTTCGACCTGCCGGCGCTCGAGGGCGTGGGCGAGGTGGTCATCAACAACGAGGTTGTCGAGGGCCGCGCACAGCCGCTGTACATCTATTCCGATCGCCGCGCCGACGACGTCGTCAAGGGCGCGTGACATCCGTGTTCCCCCGTCATGGGTACGGGGGTTGATCTTTCGTAACCCAATATCCATCTGAGCGGGTACGATAGAATGGGGCTGCCGAGTCGGTTGGCCCCCAGATATGGATCGAATGGAAGCCATGCAGAAGTCAGACAAGTCCAACACGTTCCCGGTTCTGCCGCTGCGCGACATCGTCGTGTTCCCGCACATGATCGTTCCCCTGTTCGTGGGGCGCGAGAAGTCGGTGCGGGCGCTCGAGGACGTGATGAAGGACGACAAGAAAATTCTTCTCGTCACGCAGAAGGACGCCGGGCAGGACGATCCCGGCCACGCCGACATCTTCCGTGTCGGCACCATCGCGTCGGTTCTCCAGCTGCTGAAGCTGCCTGACGGCACCGTGAAGGTGCTGGTCGAGGGCGGTTCGCGCGCACGGCTCGACGAGTTCGTCGACAATCCCGAGTTCTTCGAGGCGCGTGCCTCGGTGATCGAGGAGACGCTCGCCGAACGTGCCGAACTCGAGGCGCTGGCCCGTTCCGTGGTCACGCAGTTCGAGCAGTATGTGAAGCTCAACAAGAAGGTTCCGCCGGAGGTTCTGGTCTCGGTCAACCAGATCGAGGACCCGGCCAAGCTGGCCGACACGCTGGCCTCGCACCTGTCCGTCAAGATCTCCGAGAAGCAGGAGCTGCTTGAGATGCATGACGTGGGCAGCCGCCTGGAGCGGGTCTACGGCCTGATGGAAAACGAGATCGGCGTGCTCGAGGTCGAGAAGAAGATCCGCGGCCGCGTCAAGAAGCAGATGGAGAAGACCCAGCGCGAGTACTACCTGAATGAGCAGATGAAGGCCATTCAGCGCGAGCTCGGCGAGGGTGACGAGGGCGCCGACGAGATCGCGGAGCTCGAGGAAAAGATCTCCCGTCTGAAGCTGACCAAGGAAGCCCGGACCAAGGCCGAGGGCGAGCTGAAGAAGCTGCGCAACATGAGCCCCATGTCCGCGGAAGCCACGGTCGTGCGCAACTACCTCGACTGGCTGCTCAACATCCCGTGGGGCAAGTCCAAGAAGGTGCGTGCCGACATCCATGTGGCCGAGCAGGTCCTGGATACGGATCATTATGGCCTGGAGAAGGTCAAGGAGCGCATCCTGGAATATCTGGCCGTCCAGCAGCGGACCAAGAAGATCCGGGGTCCGATCCTGTGTCTCGTCGGTCCGCCCGGCGTCGGCAAGACCTCGCTCGGCAAGTCGATCGCCAAGGCCACCGGCCGCGACTTCGTGCGCGTGTCGCTGGGCGGCGTGCGCGACGAGGCCGAGATCCGCGGCCATCGCCGGACCTATATCGGCTCCATGCCCGGCAAGGTCATCCAGAGCATGAAGAAGGCGGGCAGCAACAATCCGCTGTTCCTGCTCGACGAGATCGACAAGATGGGCGCTGATTTCCGCGGCGATCCGTCGTCGGCGCTGCTTGAGGTGCTCGACCCCGAGCAGAACAACACCTTCAACGACCATTACCTGGAGGTCGACTACGACCTGTCGAAGGTGATGTTCGTGACGACGGCGAACACGCTGAACATACCCGGCCCGCTGATGGACCGCATGGAGATCATCCGTCTCAGCGGCTACACCGAGGACGAGAAGCTTGAGATCGCCAAGCGCCACCTGATCAGCAAGCAGCTGGAGCAGAACGGCATCAAGAAGGGCGAGTGGGAAATCTCCGACGAGGCCCTGCGCGACCTGATCCGCTTCTACACCCGCGAGGCCGGCGTGCGCTCGCTCGAGCGCGAACTGGCCAAGCTGGTCCGCAAGGCCATCCGCGAGCTGGTTGGCGGCACCACGAAGAAGGTGAGCGTCACCTCGGAAAACCTGGGTGATTTCTCGGGCGTCCGCCGCTTCCGCTACGGTATCGCCGAAGAGGAAGACAGCGTCGGCGTGGTCACCGGCCTGGCCTGGACCGAAGTGGGCGGCGAGCTGCTGTCCATCGAATCCGTGCTGGTGCCCGGCAAGGGCAAGATGACCATCACCGGCAAGCTGGGCGACGTGATGCAGGAGTCGATCCAGGCGGCCGCCAGCTTCGTGAAGTCGCGGGCGACCACGTTCGGCATCCACCCGCGCATCTTCGAGAAGCGGGACATCCATATCCACGTCCCCGAGGGCGCGGTGCCGAAGGATGGACCGTCGGCGGGTGTCGGCATGGTCACGTCGATCGTGTCGGTTCTGACCAACAACCCGGTCCGCAAGGACATCGCCATGACTGGCGAGGTCACGCTGCGGGGCAGGGTGTTCGCCATCGGCGGCCTGAAGGAGAAGCTGCTTGCAGCGCTGCGCGGCGGCATCAAGACGGTGCTGATCCCGAAGGACAACGAGAAGGATCTGGCTGAAGTCCCGGACAATGTGAAGACCGGTCTGCAGATCATTCCGGTGGCCACGGTCGAGGAGGTGTTGCAGCACGCGCTGACCAAGCCTCTGGTGCCGATCACCTGGGAAGAGGACGATTCGGTGGGTTCGCTGGCGAAGGATAAGCCGGCTGGAGACGCCGAGGGACTGGTTACCCACTAACCGGACGCGGTTCACCGTTCCGAATTGGACGAAGCCCCCGAAAAGCGTAGATTTTCTGCGCATTTCGGGGGCTTTTCCTTTGACGCTCTCGGACGCTCCCTCTAAACTGCGCGTTCTCTCGCAAAGAGAGACCTGTTGGATAAATCAGCTACAAACAAGGGGGTTGTCGTGAACAAAAAAGACCTGATCGCGGCCGTTGCAACCAGTGCAGGCCTCTCCATGACGGATGCGGCAAGTGCAGTCGATGCCGTTCTCGACGGTATCTCTGGTGCGCTGGCGAAGGGCGATGAAGTCCGTCTCGTCGGCTTCGGCACCTTCAGCGTCGCAAAACGCGCCGCCACCACCGGCCGCAATCCGCGCACCGGCGACACCATCAAGATTCCGGCGTCCACCCAGCCCAAGTTCAAGGCTGGCAAGGCGCTGAAGGACGCCGTCAACTAAAGGCGTTTCCTGACGTTTCGAGTTTGATCCGGCCGCTCTTTGCAGGGCGGTCGGTTTCATTTATTGCGTGTAGAACACATTGGTTTTAGGCGCTTCGGGCGATTAGCTCAGTTGGTAGAGCATCTCGTTTACACCGAGAGGGTCGGCGGTTCGAGCCCGTCATCGCCCACCAGCCTTCGCGCTGCGCGCTTCGGCTTGGCAAGCCAGCGCACAGAATTCGGGGCGCAGTGCGAAGGCTGTGACGCCGTAGCCCGGAGGGCGTAGGCGGACCGTACTAGGATAGAGCGCAGATTCCTGGCTTCGCATCAGGCGTTGAAGGTCTTTTCATGCACTACGTTTACATACTTCGCAGCGCGTTCGAGCCCGATCGGCACTACACCGGCATCACCACCGATTTGAGGGCTCGTCTTGCCCGGCACAACGCCGGCGAGGTCGCGCATACATCCAAGTATCGGCCCTGGACTTTGATGACCTACGTTGCCTTTTCCGAAGAGGCCAAGGCCTTCGCGTTCGAGAAATATCTCAAGTCGGCATCGGGCCGCGCTTTCGCCAAAAAGCGGTTCTGAACGTGTCTCTGTCGAAGGGCATGGAACACGAGAAACTTCCCCCATTTGAGGCGATTATCCGTTGACACCATTCGGGTGGTGCCGTACACGGAGCCTCCCTTGCGGGGGTGTAGCTCAGTTGGTTAGAGCGTCGGCCTGTCACGCCGAAGGTCGCGGGTTCGAGTCCCGTCACTCTCGCCATTTCTCTCCGTAATCCGGTCGGCAGTGCGGTGGCGAACGCGCCACGCGACGATCGTTTTGTGACCGTGTCATCCGCTCTTGCGGGGGTGTAGCTCAGTTGGTTAGAGCGTCGGCCTGTCACGCCGAAGGTCGCGGGTTCGAGTCCCGTCACTCTCGCCACTTTCCCACAGTTCTGGCCTGCAAAATCACAGGTCCATTGGGTTTGACTCGGGGGGTGCGCCGACTATACTGCGCCCCGATCGATCCCAGCCGGACCGATCGGTAAGCCGGAACTAAAACGCACAATCAGACGGTTTCCGATGCAGGGTTTGCTCGCCGAGTACCTACCTATTCTGCTGTTCCTCGGCGTGGCCACAGCCTTCTCGCTGATCATGATCGGAGCCGCCGTCCTGGTGGCGCGCCAGAACCCCGATCCCGCCAAGCTGGCCGCCTATGAGTGCGGTTTCGACGCGTTCGGCGACAGCCGTGGGCAGTTCGACGTCCGCTTCTACCTGGTCGCCATCCTGTTCATCATCTTCGATCTCGAGGTCGCCTTCCTGTTCCCATGGGCGATCTCTCTGGGAGGTATCGGCCTGTTCGGGTTCTGGTCGATGATGATCTTCCTGGGCGTGCTGACCGTGGGATTCGTCTACGAATGGAAGAAGGGGGCGCTGGAATGGGAGTAGATAATCCGCTTGCGCCGGCCCAACCGCTGGACGCCTCGACCGCTGCCTCGCGCGCCTATTTCGAGGACCTGTCCGGGGATTTGTCCGAGAAGGGCTTCATCGTCGCCAGCATGGATGACCTGATTACCTGGGCCCGTACCGGGTCGCTCTGGTGGATGACCTTCGGCCTGGCGTGTTGCGCTGTCGAGATGATGCAGGCCAGCATGCCGCGCTACGACATGGAGCGCTTCGGTTTCGCGCCGCGCGCCTCACCGCGCCAGTCCGACGTGATGATCGTGGCCGGCACGCTCACCAACAAGATGGCGCCGGCGCTGCGGCGGGTCTACGACCAGATGCCGGAGCCGCGCTACGTGATCTCCATGGGCAGCTGCGCCAATGGCGGCGGCTATTACCATTATTCCTATTCGGTCGTGCGCGGCTGTGACCGCGTGGTGCCTGTCGACATCTACGTCCCGGGCTGCCCGCCGACCGCGGAAGCGCTGGTGTACGGCATTCTGCAACTGCAGAAGAAGATCCGGCGGACCGGAAACCTGTCGCGATAGGGGCTTAGATGAACGGGGCGCTAAACGAGCTTGGCGACCATATCGCCACCAGCCTGCCGGATGTCGTGACGGGCTTCGAGGTGCGTCTCGGCGAATTGACGGTGAACGCCCATGCCGAAAACATCATCCGGTTGCTGAAATTCCTGCGCGACAATGACGCCTGCCAGTGCCAGCAGCTCATCGACGTCTGCGGCGCCGACTATCCGAACCGGCCGTTGCGCTTCGATGTGGTCTACCATCTGCTCAGCCTGACCCAGAACCGCCGGGTCAGGGTAAAGGTGCAAACCGATGAAGACACGCCGGTGCCGTCGGTGATCGAGGTGTTCGGCTCGGCCAGCTGGTTCGAGCGCGAGTGCTGGGATCTTTACGGCGTTATGTTCACCGGCCATCTGGACCTGCGCCGCATCCTGACCGATTACGGGTTCCAGGGCTTCCCGCTGCGCAAGGATTTCCCGCTTACCGGCTATGTGGAAGTGCGCTACTCGGAAGAGCAGAAGCGGGTGGTCTACGAGCCCGTCAGCCTGATGCAGGAGTTGCGCAACTTCGATTTCATGAGCCCGTGGGAGGGCGCCAGATACATCCTGCCCGGCGACGAGAAGGCGGCGGGCGAGGGTGGAAAGCAAGGCTGATGGCGGACGTAGAGCTCAAGAACTTCAACCTCAACTTCGGCCCGCAACATCCCGCGGCCCATGGTGTTCTGCGCCTGATCACCGAGCTTGACGGCGAGATCGTCGAGCGTCTGGACCCGCATATCGGGCTGCTCCATCGCGGCACCGAGAAGCTGATCGAGTACAAGACCTATCTTCAGGCGGTGCCCTATTTCGACCGGCTCGACTATGTCGCGCCGATGAACCAGGAACACGCCTTCGCGCTGGCCGTCGAAAAGCTGCTGGGCTGCGAGGTGCCGGTGCGCGGCCAGTACATCCGCGTGCTCTATGCCGAGATCGGCCGCATCGCGAACCACCTGCTGAACCTCACCACCCATGCTCTCGACGTCGGCGCCATGACGCCGATCCTGTGGGGATTCGAGGAACGCGAGAAGCTGATGGTGTTCTACGAGCGGGCCTGCGGCGCGCGCCTGCATGCAGCCTATTTCCGGCCAGGCGGCGTCCACCAGGATCTGCCGCCCGAGCTGCTTGCCGATATCTTCACCTGGACCGATACGTTCCCCGAGATTCTCCGCGACATGGAAACCATGTTGATCGAGAACCGCATCTTCAAGCAGCGCAACGTCGACATCGGCGTGGTCACCGCCGGCGAGGCGTTTGACCTCGGCTTCTCTGGCCCGCCGCTGCGCGCCTCCGGCATCGCCTGGGATCTGCGCAAGTCGCAGCCTTATGACGGTTACGAGAAATTCGACTTCGACATCCCGATCGGCAGGCACGGCGATTGCTACGACCGCTTCGTCCTGCGGCTCGAGGAAATCCGCCAGAGCCTGAGGATCATGAAGCAGGCGATCAACGAGATGCCGGCCGGCCCGGTCGCCTCGCTCGACCGCAAGATCGTGCCGCCCAAGCGCGGCGAGATGAAGCGCTCCATGGAAGCGCTGATCCATCACTTCAAGCTCTACACCGAAGGCTACAAGGTACCGGAAGGCGAGGCCTATGCCGCCGTCGAGGCGCCGAAGGGCGAGTTCGGCGTCTATGTGGTCTCGGACGGCTCCAACAAGCCGTATCGCTGCAAGATCCGCGCGCCGGGCTTCCCGCACCTTGCCGCCATGGATTTCATGTGCCGGGGACATATGCTGGCGGACATTCCCGCCATCCTCGGCTCTCTCGACATCGTGTTCGGGGAGATCGACCGATGAGCGGCGTGCACGCTGCCCCCTTCGTCCAGCCTGCCAGCTTCGAGTTCACACCGGAGAGCCTGGAGCAGGTCAACAGGCACATCGCCAAGTACCCGAAAGGGCGTCAGCAGAGCGCGGTGATGCCGCTGCTTGACATCGCCCAGCGGCAAAATGGGGGCTGGCTGCCGGAAGCGGCGATCCGCGTGATCGGCGAGTTGCTGGGCATGCCCTATATCCGCGTCTACGAGGTCGCCAGCTTCTACACCATGTACAATCTGGTGCCCGTTGGCCGGCATTTCGTCCAGGTCTGCACCACGACGCCGTG
Organism: Candidatus Kuenenia stuttgartensis; assembly: GCA_943329845.2. Lineage (GTDB taxonomy): Bacteria > Pseudomonadota > Alphaproteobacteria > SMXS01 > SMXS01 > RI-34. Next base: position 22,130 of record CALQFM020000010.1, read on the forward strand.
CTGGCTGCGCGGATCGGACCAGGTGATGGACGCGTGCCGCCAGTCGCTTGGCGTCAGGAACGGACAGACCTCGGCCGACGGCCAGTTCACGCTGCTCGAGGTCGAGTGCCTGGGCGCCTGCGTCAACGCGCCGATGATGCAGATCGGCGACGATTTCTACGAGGATCTGGACGCCGACAGCACAAGGCGCATCCTCGACGACCTGAAGGCGGGCCGCGCGCCGACGCCGGGGCCGCAGATCGACCGTGTCAATGCGGCGCCCGTGGGCGGACCGACCACGCTGAAGGAGACCGCGTGATGCTGGCTGACCAGGACCGCATCTTCACCAATCTGTACGGGCTGCACAGCCCGTATCTCGACGGCGCCAAGGCGCGCGGCGACTGGGATGGCACCGCCGCCCTGATCGCCAACGGCCAGGACTGGATCATCACCCAGGTCAAGGAATCCGGCCTGCGCGGCCGCGGCGGCGCGGGCTTCCCGACCGGGCTGAAGATGTCGTTCATGCCCAAGGAAAGCGACGGCCGTCCGTCCTACCTGGTGGTGAACGCCGACGAAGGCGAGCCGGGGACGTGCAAGGACCGCGAGATCATGCGCCACGACCCGCACAAGCTGGTCGAGGGCTGCCTGATCGCGGGCTACGCCATGCGCGCGGTCGCCGCCTACATCTACATCCGCGGCGAGTTCTTCCGCGAAGCCGAGAACCTGCAGCGGGCGATCGACGAGGCCTATGAGTCCGGCCTGATCGGCGCCAATGCCTGCGGCACCGGCTATCGGTTCGACGTCTACGTCCACCGCGGCATGGGCGCCTATATCTGCGGCGAGGAAACCGCGCTGATCGAGAGCCTTGAAGGCAAGAAGGGCCAGCCGCGCCTGAAGCCGCCGTTTCCGGCCAACATGGGCGTCTGGGGCTGCCCGACCACCGTGTCCAACGTGGAATCGATCGCCGTCATCCCGACCATCCTGCGCCGCGGCGCCACCTGGTTCTCGGGGATCGGCCGACCCAACAACACCGGCACCAAGCTGTTCTGCATCTCCGGCCACGTCAACAAGCCGTGCACCGTCGAGGAAGCCATGAGTGTCCCGTTGCGCGAGTTGATCGAGAAGCATTGCGGCGGCGTGCGCGGCGGCTGGGCCAATCTGCTGGCGGTGATTCCGGGCGGCTCGTCCGTGCCGGTGCTGCCGAAGGCGATCTGCGACGACGTACTGATGGACTTCGACGCGCTGAAGGCGGTGCAGTCGGGCCTGGGCACGGCGGCGGTCATCGTCATGGATAAATCGACCGACATCGTCAAGGCCATCGCCCGGCTGTCGAAGTTCTACATGCACGAAAGCTGCGGCCAGTGCACGCCGTGCCGCGAGGGCACCGGCTGGATGTGGCGCGTCATGGACCGCCTGGTGCGTGGCGAGGCCGAGGTGCCGGAGATCGACCTGCTGCAGGAGGTTACCAAGCAGGTTGAAGGCCATACGATCTGCGCGCTGGGCGACGCGGCGGCCTGGCCGATCCAGGGTCTGATCCGCCACTTCCGCCCCGAGCTGGAGACGCGGATCGCCGCCTACAAGAACGCCCAGGTCCAGGCGGCGTAGGGGAAACGGGATGCCAACGCTTACCATCGACGGCAAGGAAGTCACGGTCGCCCAGGGCACCACGGTGCTGCAGGCCTGCGAAGTCGCGGGTGTCGAGGTGCCGCGATTCTGCTATCACGAGCGCCTGTCCATTGCCGGCAATTGCCGCATGTGCCTGGTCGAGCAGGAAAAGGCGCCGAAGCCGATCGCCAGCTGCGCGATGCCGGCCGCCGACAACATGGTAATCCACACCAACACGCCGCAGGTGAAGAAGGCTCGCGAAGGCGTGATGGAGTTCCTGCTGATCAACCATCCGCTGGATTGCCCGATCTGCGACCAGGGCGGCGAGTGCGACCTGCAGGACCAGAGCATCGCCTACGGCAAGGGCGCCAGCCGGTTCCACGAGAACAAGCGGGCTGTCAAAGAAAAGTACATGGGTCCGCTGATCAAGACGGTGATGACCCGCTGCATCCATTGCACCCGCTGCGTGCGCTTTGCCGAGGAAGTAGCCGGCGTCGAGGAAATCGGCGCCATCGGCCGCGGCGAGCACATGGAGATCACCACCTATCTGGAACAGGCCATGACGTCGGAGCTTTCCGGCAACGTCATCGACCTGTGCCCGGTCGGCGCGCTGACCTCCAAGCCCTACGCCTTCACCGCCCGGTCCTGGGAGCTGGAGAAGGTCGAGAGCGTCGACGTGCATGACGCGGTGGGCTCCAACATCCGCGTCGACTTCCGCGGCAAGGAAGTCATGCGCGTGCTGCCGCGCCTCAACGAGGACATCAACCAGGAGTGGATCTCCGACAAGACCCGCTTCGCCTATGACGGCCTGAAGCGTAACCGTCTCGACCGGCCCTATGTCCGCGAGAACGGCAAGCTGCGCGAAGCCACCTGGGCCGAGGCGTTTGCCGCCATCGCCGCCAGGGTGAACGGCCTGCCGGGCGGGAAGATCGCGGCCATCGCCGGCGACCTGGCCGACCTCGAGGCCATGGCCGCGCTGAAGGATCTGATGGCCAATCTGGGGTCGGCCAACATCGATTGCCGCCAGGACGGCGCCAAGCTCGATGCGTCCGTGCGCGCTTCCTACCTGTTCAACAGCACCATCGCCGGCATCGACAAGGCCGACGCGCTGCTGATCGTCGGCTCGAACCCCCGGATAGAGGCGCCGATCATCAATGCCCGCATCCGTCAGCGCTGGCTGAATGGCGGCTTCCGCATCGGCGTGATCGGCGAGCGGCCCGAGTTGACCTATGACTACGACTATCTGGGCGCCGGTCCGGGCACGCTGGGCGAGGTCGCCTCGGGCGGCCATTCCTTCGCCGATGTGCTGCGCGGCGCCAAGAACCCGATGATCATCGTCGGCCAGGGTGCGCTCACCCGCGCCGATGGCGCCGCGGTGCTGGCCGCCGCGCGGGAAATCGCCGAAACCTACGGCATGATCGGCGAGGGCTGGAACGGCTTCAACGTGCTGCATACGGCGGCATCGCGCGTCGGCGGCCTCGACCTCGGCTTCGTGCCGGGCGAGGGCGGCCTCGACGTCGGGGGCATCCTGGCGGGCGCGGAATCTGGCGCGGTCGAGGTGGTGTACCTGCTTCACGCCGATGAACTGGACACGAGCAAGCTAGACAAAGCCTTTGTGATCTACCAGGGCAGCCACGGCGACAATGGCGTGAAGCACGCCGACGTCATCCTGCCCGGTGCCGCCTACACCGAAAAGAACGCCACCTGGATCAACACCGAAGGCAGGGTGCAGCTCGGCAACCGCGCGGTGTTCCCGCCGGGCGACGCGCGCGAGGACTGGACCATCATCCGCGCGCTGTCGGAAGTGCTGACGGGCGGCAAGCTGCCCTACGACAATCTCGGCGCGCTGCGCCGGCGCATCGCCGCCGCGCTGCCGCACGCGACCGCCGTCGATGACATCGTATCCGCCGAATGGGGCAGCTTCGGCGAGGCTGGGCCGCTCGGCGATGCGCCGTTCGCCTCGACGGTGACGCAGCACTACCTGACCAACCCGATCTGCCGCGCGTCCTACACCATGGCCGAGTGCCATGCCGTGATCGAACCGGCCCACGAAGGAACCGGCACCCATGGCTAATCCCTGGCCGGATAATGGCCTTCTCACTCTGGTCTGGTTCGTGCTGTGCATCCTGGCGGTCATGCTGCCGGTGGTGCTGGCCGTCGCCTTCGTGATCTATTTCGACCGCAAGATCTGGGCGGCCATGCAGCTTCGCCGCGGACCCAACGTGGTCGGTCCGTTCGGCATCCTGCAAAGCTTCGCCGACGGCATCAAGCTGGTGCTCAAGGAGACCGTGGTCCCGGCAAGCGCCAACAAGGGCGTGTTCTTCATCGCACCGGTGCTGACCTTCGTGCTGGCCATGGTCGCCTGGGCGGTGATCCCGTGGGGCTACATCAACGGCGTCAAGCTGGTGATCTCCGACATCAATGTCGGCATCCTCTACCTGTTCGCCATATCGTCGCTGGGCGTCTACGGCATCATCATGTCGGGCTGGGCGTCCAACTCGCGCTACCCGTTCCTGGGCGGCCTGCGGTCGGCGGCGCAGATGGTGTCCTATGAAGTGTCCATCGGCTTCGTGCTGATCACCGTGCTGCTGTGCGTCGGTTCGCTCAACCTGAGCGACATCATCGAGGCCCAGCGGAACATGTGGTTCTTCATTCCGCTGTTCCCGATGTTCATCATCTTCCTGATCTCGGCGCTGGCCGAGACCAACCGTCCGCCGTTCGATCTGCCGGAAGCGGAAGCCGAGCTGGTGGCCGGCTATCAGGTGGAATACTCGTCCATGACCTTCGCCATGTTCTGGCTGGGCGAGTATGCGAACATCCTGCTGATGTGCGCCATGATCTCGATCCTGTTCTTCGGGGGATGGCTGCCGCCCTTCGCGTTCCTGGATTTCATTCCGGGTCCGATCTGGCTCATTCTCAAGATCGCCGTCTTCTTCTTCGTCTTCTCGTGGGTGAAGGCGGCTGTGCCGCGCTATCGCTACGACCAGCTCATGCGCCTGGGGTGGAAGGTCTTCCTTCCGATCTCGCTTGGCGCGGTCGTGGTGGTGTCCGGCTTCCTGGTCGCATTCGACCTGCTGCCAAACAAGGGTTAGGAGCACGCCATGACGAGCTTCTCGCGCGCCGCCAAAACGATCCTCCTCTGGGAGTTCGTGCAGGCCATGGCCTTGACCTTGAAGTATTTCTTCAAGGCCAAGCAGACAATCAACTATCCCTATGAAAAGGGCCCGCTGAGCCCGCGCTTCCGGGGCGAGCATGCGCTGCGCCGCTATCCGAACGGCGAGGAGCGCTGCATCGCCTGCAAGCTGTGCGAGGCGATCTGCCCCGCCCAGGCCATCACCATCGAGGCCGAACCCCGCGCCGACGGCTCGCGCCGCACCACCCGCTACGACATCGACATGGTGAAGTGCATCTATTGCGGGTTCTGCCAGGAAGCGTGTCCGGTCGACGCCATCGTCGAGGGACCGAATTTCGAGTTCGCCACCGAGACCCGCGAGGAACTCTACTACAACAAGGAAAAGCTGCTGGCCAACGGCGACCGCTGGGAACGCGAGATCGCCGCCAACCTTGCGGCCGACGCCCCCTACCGCTAAGAACCCGGCCAAAAGAAGCCCAATCAGGAACGCTCACCGGATGATCCTGCAGACGATCACGTTTTACCTCTTCGCCGCGATCACCATCGCCGCCGGCTTCATGGTCATCGCCGCCCGCAATCCGGTGCATTCGGTGCTGTACCTGATCCTGGCGTTCTTCACGTCGGCAGGCCTGTTCGTGCTGATCGGCGCCGAGTTCATCGCCATGATTCTTGTGATCGTCTATGTGGGCGCCGTCGCCGTGCTGTTCTTGTTCGTGGTGATGATGCTCGACATCAACTTCACCGAGCTGCGCCAGGGCTTCCTGCAGTACCTCCCCATCGGTGGCCTGATCGGCCTCGCCCTGCTGATCGAATTGATCATGGTGGTCGGCGTCTGGCAGTTCGGACCGGAGGTAGCGGGCCATGCCATACCGCAAGCGACGACCAACGGCATGACCAATACCGAGGCGCTGGGCAACATCATCTACACCCAGTACGTCTACGCGTTCCAGGCGGCCGGCGTGATCCTGCTGATCGCCATGATCGGCGCCATCGTGCTGACCCACCGGACGCGCCCCGGCGTCAAGAAGCAGCGCATTTCCAGCCAGGTCTACCGCGACCCCAAGACCACCATCGAAGTGAAGAAAATCAAGCCGGGGCAGGGGATCTGAGATGACGATCGGCCTTGAAAACTACCTGATCGTCGCCGCGATCCTGTTCACCCTGGGCATCTTCGGCATCTTCCTCAACCGGAAGAACGTCATCATCATCCTGATGTCGATCGAGCTGATGCTGCTCGCGGTCAATATCAACCTGGTGGCGTTTTCGGTGTTCCTGGGCAACCTGATCGGCCAGGTGTTTGCCCTGTTCGTTCTGACCGTGGCGGCAGGCGAAGCGGCTATCGGCCTAGCGATCCTGGTCATCTATTTCCGCAACCGCGGCACCATCGCCGTGGAAGACATCAGCCAGATGAAGGGTTGAGGGCGATGTATCTGACGTTCATCGTTTTCCTTCCCCTTGCCGCGGCGATCATCGCCGGCTTCGGTGGCCGCGTGCTCGGCGACCGGGGCGCGCAGCTCGTCACCTGCGGCGCGGTGATCACCTCGGCGATCCTGTCGATCTTCGCGTTCTACAATGTCGCGCTCGGGCACCAGCCCGAGCATGTCGTGCTGGCCAACTGGATCGTCTCGGGCGGCTTCAAGGTCGACTGGGCGATCAAGGTCGATACGCTGACCACCGTCATGCTGGTGGTGGTGAACGGCGTGTCGTGCCTGGTGCATGTGTACTCCGTCGGCTACATGAGCCACGACCCGCACAAGCCGCGCTTCATGGCCTATCTGTCGCTGTTCACCTTCGCCATGCTGATGCTGGTGACCGCCGACAACTTCGTGCAGATGTTCTTCGGCTGGGAGGGCGTCGGCCTAGCCTCCTACCTGCTGATCGGCTTCTGGTACAAGAAGCCGTCGGCCAACGCCGCCGCGATCAAGGCGTTCCTGGTCAACCGGGTCGGTGACTTCGGGTTCGCGCTCGGCATCTTCGGCATCTTCCTGGTCTTCGGCGCGCTGGATTTCGCGACGGTCTTCGCGGCCGCGCCGGCCATGGCCGGCAAGAGCTTCACCTTCCTCGACCACCAGGTCGACGTATTGAACACGCTCACCTTCCTGCTGTTCATCGGCGCCATGGGCAAGTCGGCCCAGCTTGGCCTGCACACCTGGCTGCCGGACGCCATGGAAGGCCCGACGCCGGTGTCCGCGCTGATCCATGCCGCGACCATGGTGACCGCGGGCGTGTTCATGGTGGCGCGCTGTTCGCCGCTGTTCGAGCTCGCGCCCGGCACCTTGCAGTTCGTCACCATCATCGGTGCGTCGACGGCGTTCTTTGCTGCGACCATCGGCCTGGTTCAGAACGACATCAAGCGGATCATCGCCTATTCGACCTGCTCGCAGCTGGGCTACATGTTCTTCGCGCTGGGCGTCGGCGCCTATGGCGCGGGCATCTTCCACCTGTTCACCCACGCCTTCTTCAAGGCGTTGTTGTTCCTCGGCGCCGGCTCGGTGATCCACGGCATGTCCGACGAGCAGGACATCCGCAAGATGGGCGGCCTGTTCCCCTACATGAAGGTGACGGCGATCCTGATGTGGATCGGCTCGCTGGCGCTCGCGGGCATCGGCATTCCGGGCATCGATCTCGGCTTCGCCGGCTTCTATTCCAAGGACATCATCTTGGAATCCGCCTATGCGGCCCATTCCAGCGTCGGCTTCTACGCCTTCTGGCTGGGCATCGCGGCGGCGTTCATGACCGCGTTCTATTCCGGCCGGCTGCTGTTCATGACCTTCCATGGCCACAGCCGCGCCGATCACGACGTACTGCACCATGCGCATGAGTCCCCGCAGGTGATGCTGATCCCACTCTACATCCTGGCGACCGGCGCGGTGCTGGCGGGCTTCGTGTTCTACGAATTCTTCGTCGGCCACCACTATGCCGAGTTCTGGAACGGCGCGCTGACCGTGGTTGATGAGAACGTCCTGGAGCACGCGCACCATGTGCCGTTCTGGGTCAAGCTCCTGCCGCTGGTCATGGCCGTCGGCGGGCTGGCGATCTCGTGGTCGTTCTACATCGACAACGTGCCGAAATGGGCGCGCCTGCTGGGCCTCGTTGCCGCCCTCGGCATCGTCGGCGCGGGCATCGCCCAAGGCGACGGCGGCCTGATCCTGACCGGCGTCGCCGCGCTGGTCCTGGCGCTGGTGTTCTATTTCGGCCGCACCGGCGCGCCGGGCACGCTGGTCGCCTCCAACCAGGCGCTCTACCAGTTCCTGCTCAACAAGTGGTATTTCGACGAACTCTACGACACGCTGTTCGTGCGTCCCGCCAAGTGGTTGGGCTTCCAGCTCTGGAAGAAGGGCGACGGCAAGGTCATCGACGGCTACGGCCCTGACGGCGTCACTGCCGCCATCGGCTTCGTCGCGCGGCGCGCGCGGGTGCTGCAGACCGGCTACGTCTATCACTACGCTTTCGCCATGCTGATCGGCGTCGCCGCCCTCGTCACCTGGTACATGCTGCATTCGGGCGGGGGACACTGATGACCGGCTGGCCCATTCTCTCGCTCGTCACCTTCCTGCCGTTGATCGGCGCTGTGTTTGCGTTGCTGCTGCGTGGCGAAGAAGCGGTGGTTGCGCGCAACGTACGCACCGTCGCCCTGCTGACCACGTCGGCGACCTTCCTGGTGTCGCTGCTGATCTGGATCAACTTCGACAGCGGCACCGCCGCCTTCCAGTTCGTCGAGGACCATCCGTGGCTGGGCGGCACGATCCACTACCGCATGGGCGTCGACGGCATTTCCATGCTGTTCGTCATCCTGACCACGTTCCTGATGCCGTTCTGCATCCTGGCGAGCTGGGATTCGATCGGGAAGCGGGTGCGCGACTACATGATCGCCTTCCTGCTGCTCGAGACGCTGATGATCGGCGTGTTCTGCGCGCTCGACCTGGTACTGTTCTACCTGTTCTTCGAAGGCGGCCTGATCCCGATGTTCCTGATCATCGGCGTCTGGGGCGGCGCGCGGAAGATCTACGCGTCGTTCAAGTTCTTCCTCTACACTCTGGTCGGCTCGCTGCTGATGCTGCTGGCGATGATCGCCATCTACATCTATGCCGGTACCACGAGCATCCCCGAGCTGCTGAGCGGTACCCATTTCGATGCCGGCCTGCAGAAGTGGCTGTGGCTCGCGTTCTTCGCCTCCTTCGCCGTGAAGATGCCCATGTGGCCCGTGCACACCTGGCTGCCCGACGCTCACGTCGAGGCGCCGACCGCCGGATCGGTGATCCTGGCGGGCGTGCTGCTGAAGATGGGCGGCTACGGCTTCCTTCGGTTCTCGCTACCCATGTTCCCGGTGGCGAGCGACTATTTCGCACCGCTGGTGTTCGCGCTGTCGGTGATCGCGGTGATGTACACCTCGCTGGTCGCGCTGATGCAGCAGGACATGAAGAAGCTGATCGCCTATTCGTCCGTTGCTCATATGGGTTTCGTCACCCTGGGTCTGTTCGTCATGAACCCGCAGGGCGTCGAGGGCGGCATCTTCCAGATGCTCAGCCACGGCATCGTCTCGGGCGCGCTGTTCCTGTGCGTCGGCGTGGTCTATGACCGGCTGCACACCCGCGAGATCGACCGTTACGGCGGCCTGGTCAACAACATGCCGCGCTATGCGCTGGTATTCATGATCTTCACCATGGCCTCGGTCGGATTGCCCGGCACGAGCGGCTTCGTCGGCGAGTTCATGGTGCTGGCCGGCGTGTTCCAGGCCGACACGGTCGTCTGCGCGCTGGCCGCCACCGGCCTTGTGCTGGGCGCGTCCTATATGCTGTGGCTCTACCGCAAGGTGATCTTCGGCGAGCTGACCAAGGACGACCTGAAGTGCCTGCTCGACCTGTCGCCGCGCGAGAAGCTGATCTTCGCGCCACTTGTCGCCGTGGTGTTCTGGATGGGCATCTTCCCCGGTTCGTTCCTCGGCGTCATGCATGTCTCCGTCGACAACCTGCTGCACAATTACGACACGGCCATCGCCGCCCACGAGGCGGTTGCGCCCGCGATCGCCGAGGGAGCGCATCCATGATCGAAGTTCCGGCCCTTCTTCCGGCGCTTCCGGAGATCATCCTCGCCATCGGCGCCCTGGCGCTGCTGATGCTGGGCGTCTTCACGGGCGAGAAGTCGCTGCGCACCGTCTCGGCGCTGGCAGTGCTGCTGCTGCTGGCCGCAGCGGCGGCGGTGCTGCCCGGCTACCGCGACACCGTCGTGACCTTCGGCGGCATGTTCGTGTCGGACTCGTTCGGCGGCTTCTGCAAGATCCTGATCCTGCTCGGCTCGGCTCTCTCGATCATCATCTCGGTCGACTATCTCGAGCGCGAGAACCTGAAGCGCTTCGAGTACCCGGTGCTGATCGTGCTCGCCACGCTGGGCATGCTGATGATGGTCTCGAGCAACGACCTGATCGCGCTCTATATCGGTCTCGAGACCCAGAGCCTGGCGCTCTACGTCATGGCCGCTTTCAGCCGCGATTCGGCGCGCTCGACCGAGGCCGGTCTGAAATATTTCGTCCTCGGCGCGTTGTCGTCAGGCATGCTGCTCTATGGCAGCTCGCTGATCTACGGCTTCACCGGCGGCACCAGCTTCTCGCTGATCGCCGCCGCTGTCTCGGGCAGCGGCCCGGTGCCGATCGGCGTGCTGCTGGGCCTGGTGTTCGTGATGGCGGGCCTGGCGTTCAAGGTGTCCGCGGTGCCGTTCCACATGTGGACGCCCGACGTCTATGAGGGCGCGCCGACGCCGGTGACGGCGTTCTTCGCCGTCGCGCCGAAGATCGCCGCCATGGCGCTGCTCGTGCGCACCATGTTCGGCGCGTTCCCCGAGATCAGCGACCAATGGCAGCAGATCCTGGTGTTCCTCTCGATCGCCTCCATGGTCGTTGGCGCCGTGTTTGCCATCGTCCAGACCAACATCAAGCGGCTGATGGCCTACAGCTCCATCGGCCACGTCGGCTACGCGCTGATGGGTGTCGCCACCGGCACGCCGGACGGCGTCAAATCGGTGCTGGTCTATCTGGCGATCTACCTGGCCATGAACGTGGGCGCATTCGCGTTGATCATCGCCATGCGGCGCAAGGACGGCGCGACGGAATCCATCGCCGACCTGGCGGGGCTGTCGCGGACCCGCCCGGCCATGGCGTTCGCGCTGGCGATCTTCATGTTCTCGCTGGCCGGCATTCCGCCGCTCGCCGGCTTCTTCGGCAAGTTCTACGTGTTCATCGCCGCCATCGAGGCCAACCTGACCTTCCTCGCCGTGATCGGTGCGCTGGCCAGCGCGGTGAGCGCCTTCTATTACCTGCGCATCGTCAAGGTGATGTATTTCGACGAGCCGGCGGACGCATTCGACGTCAACACCGGCAGGGGTATCACCGCCGTTGCGACGGTATCCGCGCTGGTGACGCTGCTGTTCTTCGTGTTCCCGGCGCCGATCGTCGGCGCCGCGGCATACGCCGCCCAGTCGCTGTTCCAGTAAGGGGATCGCGGTGGTCCATCTGCCGGATGGCTACAGCATCGCGATCTTCGACAGCATCGACAGCACCAACGAGGAAGCGCGGCGCCATGCCGCGACGGCCCGCGACCGCACGGTCTACTGGGCCAAACGCCAGACCGCGGGCAGGGGACGGCGCGGGCGTGCCTGGATGTCCGAGCCGGGCAATCTCTTTGTCTCGCTGCTGCTGAAGCCGGATTGTCCGCTGGCGCAGGCCGCGCAGCTTTCCTTCGTGTCGGCGCTCGTCGTCAGCGACGTGCTGCTCAAGGCGGGCGCGGGTGACAGGGTCGCGCTCAAATGGCCCAATGACGTGCTGGTCGACGGCGCCAAGATCTGCGGCATCCTGCTCGAAGCCACATCGACCGGCGCCAGGGTCGAGGCGGTCGTCGTCGGTATCGGCCTCAACATCGCCAGCCATCCGGACGACACGCCCTATCCGGCGACGGATTTCCGCCATGCCGGGCTGGAAGATGTGGATGCCGACCAGGCGCTGACATGGTTGCTGGAGGCTTTCGAGCTACGTTACGCCGCATGGCGCGATCGCGGCTTCCAGGCGGTGCGGGCGGACTGGCTGGTCCGCGCATACCGGCTGGGACAGGACATCCAGGTCCGGCTCGACGGCGAGACGGTGACCGGCCGCTTCGCCGAGCTGGACGAGACCGGTGCGCTGGTGGTCGAGACCGTGGCCGGAACACGCCACATTACCGCCGGGGATGTCTATTTCCACGGCACGGCTTGAGGAAACGATGACCAAGGAACTGCTGTTCGTGCCGCTGGGCGGCGCGGGCGAGATCGGGATGAATCTGAACGTGTTCGGGTATGACGACCAGTGGATCGTCGTCGACCTGGGCGTCAGTTTCGGCAACCCGTCGCTTCCCGGCATCGACCTTGTGATGCCGGACCCGTCGTTCATCGAAGCGCGGCGCGACAAGCTGCTCGGCATCGTGCTGACTCATGCGCACGAGGATCATCTCGGCGCCGTGCCCCATCTGTGGACGCGCCTGCGCTGTCCGGTCTATGCCACGCCGTTTACCGCCGGCATCCTGCGCACCAAGCTGGCCGAGGCAGGCCTGCTGAAGCAGGTGCCGATCATCGAAACCGCGCTCGGCAGCCGCGTGACGCTGGGTCCGTTCGATATCGACTTCCTGACCCTGACCCATTCCATCGCCGAGCCCAGCGCGCTCGCCATCCGGACGCCGCTGGGCACGGTGTTCCATACCGGCGACTGGAAGATCGATCCCGACCCGCTGATCGGCCATCCGCTCGACGAGGACGCGCTGGCCCGGCTGGGCGAGGAAGGTGTCCTCGCCATGGTCTGCGACAGCACCAACGTGTTCAACCCCAGCGCCAGCGGCTCCGAGGCCGAGGTGCGCAGGCACCTGCTGGAACTGGTCGGCAAGGAGACGGGCAGGGTGGCGATCACCGCCTTCGCCTCCAACATCGCGCGGCTGGAGACGCTGGCCGAGGTGGCGAAGGCCCACGACCGGCACGCCGTGCTGGTCGGCCGCTCGCTGCGGCGCAACGTCCAGGTCGCCCGCGAGACTGGCTATCTGACCCATCTGCCGCCGTTCATCGACGAAGCCGACGCCGGATTCCTGCCGCGCGACAAGGTGCTGTACATCTGCACCGGCAGCCAGGGCGAGCCGCGCGGCGCCATGGTCCGCATTGCCTCCGGCGATCATCCCCATATCAGCCTGGCGGACGGCGACACGGTGATCTTCTCATCCAAGATCATCCCCGGCAACGAGCTCGCGCTCGGCAAGCTTTACAACGCGCTCGCCAAGCGCGGCGTCAAGACCATCACCGAAAAGGACGAGTTCGTGCATGTCTCCGGCCATCCAGGCCGCGAGGAGCTGGCGCGCATGTACCAGTGGATCAGGCCGGAGATCGCGGTGCCGGTCCATGGCGAGGCCCGCCACCTGTACGAGCATGCCGACCTGGCGCGCGAACTGCAGGTGCCGCACTGCGTCGTGCCGGAGAACGGCACCATGATCAGGCTCGCGCCCGGCAAGGCGGAAATCATCGACCGCGTGACCGCCGGCCGCCTGGTGCTGGACGGTAACCAGCTGGTCGCCGAGGACAGCGTCTCCATCGTCGAGCGTCGCCGCGGCCTCCACAACGGCCATCTGGTCGTCAGCATCGTCGTCGACGAGGAGGGCCGGCTGCTGGCCGATCCGGGCGTGACCCTGTTCGGCGTGCCCGATCCGGGCGGCCTCGCGGATGACATCGCCGACGCCATCGAGGCAGCCGCCAAGGGCATGCCGCGCGGCCAGCGGCGCGAGGACGACGTGCTGCGCGAGGCCGTCCGTGTCGCCGCGCGGCGGGTCGTTCGCCAGGCGACCGAAAAGAAGCCGGTGACGGACGTGCAGATTCTGCGATTGCCCGCACAGGGCTGAGTCCCTAAATAGGACCCAACCGGATTTACCCAGAATATCAAGGGAGCGCGTCATGATCGGTCGTCTCAACCACGTTGCCATCGCCGTGCCGGATCTTGCCGCCGCGACCGCTGTCTACCGCGACACGCTGGGCGCGACGGTAACCGAGCCCGTCGACCAGCCGGACCACGGCGTCGTCACCGTGTTCGTCGAACTGCCGAACACCAAGATCGAGCTGCTTTATCCGCTGGGCGACAATTCGCCCATCGCCAAGTTCCTCGAGCGCAACAAATCGGGCGGCATCCACCATGTCTGCTACGAGGTCGAGGATATCCTGTCGGCCCGCGACAAGCTGAAGCAAGAGGGCGCCACCATCCTGGGCGACGGCGAGCCCCGCATCGGCGCCCATGGCAAGCCGGTGCTGTTCCTGTCGCCCAAGGATTTCTGCGGAACCCTGGTGGAAATCGAGCAGATCTGATCAGGCCCCGGACGTGGGACTCGTCAGCGGAATCGTCGTTTACGTCGTGCTTTGGTGGGTGGTCTTCTTCACCATGCTTCCGATCGGCGTGAAGACCCCCGGCGACCTGGGTGAAGCCGCGGGCGAGGGCCATGCCGACAGCGCGCCCGTCCGGCCTTATATGTGGCGCAAGGTGCTGGCCGCCAGCCTGATCGCGGCTGTCCTGTGGGGCGGCTACTACTGGCTGCAAGGATCGGGGCTGATTACACTGCGTCCCGATTTCAAGCGCCCCCACTGACGACGCGCCGGGCTCGTCAGTGGGCCACAAGAAAAAAGCAAGGCTCGTAAGAGCCTTGCTTTCTGAGATCGTAGACAATTCTTATTAGTCGGCTATTTCGCCGTTCTGAGTTTGTTAAGTCCCCTCCCAAGGAACTTTAACTCCCCAAACTTGGACCACTCCGCAGTTGCTCGGTGCCTGTTTGCTTTGCGCCGCTATTGTTTGATTTCTGAAGCGCTTCGTTGATGATGGGAATGTAGGTGATTCCATTGGGCATGTCATCGCCTCAGGGCAATTTCCCGCGACCGGATTGTAACTTTTCCGCTGCGTGTTGCAAAAACACCACATCCCGGCATTGCGGTGACGGAAGAACTCCCGCCAATTGCTTTAGGGGATGCCGGGCCCTAAAGTCCGCCGCAACAAAGCCGCGATTGCAGCAGATTGCGGCGCCAGCCGGGAGCTAAACAGTCCATCATGCGCCGTTCTGTCCTCTTTCTGCCGACCATGAAGGAAACTCCTACCGAGGCGCAGATCGCCTCGCACCGGCTGATGCTCCGCGCTGGCATGGTCCGCCAGTCGGCGGCCGGCATCTATTCCTGGCTGCCGCTGGGCTTCCGGGTGCTGAAGAAGATCGAGCAGATCGTCCGCGAGGAGCAGGACCGGGCCGGGGCGCAGGAAATGCTGATGCCGACCATCCAGTCGGCCGAGCTGTGGCGCCGCAGCGGGCGCTATGACGACTACGGCAAGGAAATGCTGCGGATTATCGACCGGGGCGAGCGCGAGCTGCTCTACGGACCGACCAACGAGGAGCTGATCACCGACATCTTCGCCAGCTCCGTCCGGTCCTATCGCGACCTGCCGAAAAACCTCTACCATATCCAGTGGAAGTTCCGGGACGAGATCCGTCCGCGCTTCGGCGTCATGCGCGGCCGCGAGTTCCTGATGAAGGACGCCTATTCCTTCGACCTGGACAAGGCAGGCGCCGAGCAATCCTACCTGCAGATGTTCGTGGCGTATCTGCGGACATTCGCACGGCTGGGGCTGCGCGCCGTGCCGGTCCAGGCCGATCCGGGCGCCATCGGTGGCAACATGAGCCACGAGTTCCATATCCTGGCGGACACGGGCGAAAGCGACCTTTATTTCGATGCGGCCTTCGAGGACTACACGGCGGAACAGATGCTGACGGCCGATGCCGGCATGGTTGGCGAGCTGCGCGGCCTTTACGCCGCCGCTGACGAGAAGCACGATGGCGCCAACTGCCCCGTGCCGGAAAGCCGGCTGCGCCAGCGCAAGGGCATCGAGGTGGGACATATCTTCTATTTCGGCACCAAATATTCCGCGCCCATGGGCGCCAGTGTGACCTCGTCGACCGGCGAGCAGGTGGCTGTCGAAATGGGCTCCTACGGCATCGGTGTGTCGCGCCTGGTCGGCGCAATCATCGAGGCGAGCCACGACGAGAAGGGCATCATCTGGCCCGAGAGCGTAGCGCCCTGGAAAGCGGCGCTGATCAACCTGCGCTACGGCGACGCCGAGTGCACCGCCGCCGCCGACGGCCTGTACGAGAAACTCCGGAACGCCGGCGTCGAGACGATCTATGACGACCGCGACGAACGCCCCGGCGTGAAGTTCGCCGATGCCGACCTGATCGGCATCCCGTGGCACGTGACCGTCGGCCCGCGCGGCGTGAAGGCGGGCGTGGTCGAATTCAAGAACCGGGCGACGGGCGAAAACCAGGAGATCACGCCCGAGGCAGCGCTCAACCGCCTCTCGGCGAAGGCCGGATGATCGCCGCCTTCGAATGGATGATGGCCGCGCGCTACCTTCGCGCCAGGCGCAAGGACGGCTTCATCTCGCTGACCGCGGTGCTGTCCGTCGTCGGCATCGTGCTCGGCGTCGCTACGCTGATCATCGTCATGTCGGTTATGAACGGCTTCCAGAACACCCTGATCAACCAGCTTCTGGGCCTGCGCGGCCACGTGCTGGTGCAGACCGCCTTTACCTCGCCGCTGCGCGACTATCAGCCGTTGGTCGACAGGATTCGCAAGGTCGAGGGCGTCAAGGACGCCCGGCCCATCGTCGAGGGCCAGGCCATGGCGGTTGGCCCGCGTCAGTCGGCGGGAGTCATGGTCCACGGCATCCGGCCCGCCGACATGGCGCGCCACGACATCGCCCGGGCCGATTCCAAGGGGCGCACCAAGATCATCGCCGGCAGCCTGGAAGATTTCACGCCCGGCGACGCCATCGTGCTGGGTACGCGGCTGGCGGATACGCTGGGCGTGCGGCCCGGCGACGTCATCACCCTGGTGTCGCCGCAGAGTACGGCGACGCCGTTCGGCTCGGCGCCGCGGATGCGCGACTACACCATCGTCGCCGTGTTCAGCGTCGGCAACGTGCTGTTCGACAGCACCTACATCTTCATGCCGTTCGAGGATGCGCAGACCTATTTCCGGCAGAAGGACCAGGCCAGCGAGATCGAGGTGGTGCTGAACGACCCACGCAAGATCGACCAGTCCATGCCGGGCATCCAGGCGGCAGCGGGCGATGGCTTCCGGCTGATCAGCTGGGAAAGCCTGAACGCGGGGCTGGTCAGTGCGCTCAAGGTCGAGCGCAACGTGATGTTCGTTATCCTGGTGCTGATCATCCTAGTCGCCGCCTTCAACATCATGTCCAGCCTGATCATGCTGGTGAAGGACAAGGGCAGGGACATCGCCGTGTTGCGCACCATCGGGGCGTCGCGCCGGTCGGTGATGAAGATCTTCATCCTGTGCGGCGGTATCCTGGGCATCAGCGGCACGGTCATCGGCTTCATCCTGGGCGTGGTGCTGCTCAATTTCCGCAACGAGATCCTCGGCGGCCTGGGCAGGCTGCTCAACACCACCTTCTTCCCGCCCGAGGTCTACGGCATTGACGGCCTTCCGGCTATGCTCGACCCACTGGAAGTCGGCGCGGTCACCGGCATCGCCATGCTGCTCAGCCTGCTGATGACGGTCTATCCGGCGTGGCGGGCCGCGAGCCTCGATCCGGTGGAGGCGCTGCGCTATGAGTGACGCGGCGCTGAGGCTGGTCGATCTGCGCAAGGGCTTCGACGCGGGGCAGGGCCGCCTCGAGGTGCTGCGCGGCGCCACGGTGGAGGTGGCGCGCGGCGAGGTGATCGCGCTGCTCGGCCCGTCGGGCGCGGGCAAGTCGACCCTGCTGCACATCGCCGGCCTGCTCGAGACCGCCGACAGTGGCGAGATCGTCCTGGCGGGCAAGTCCTGTGCGACCCTGTCCGACGGTGAACGCACCGCGATTCGCCGCGACACCGTCGGCTTCGTCTACCAGTTCCATAATTTGCTGCCCGAGTTCAGCGCCACCGACAACGTGGCGCTGCCGCAGATGGTGGCGGGCAAGTCCCAGGCCGATGCCCGCGCCCGGGCGCGGGAGCTGCTGTCACGGCTCGGCCTCGGCCAGCGCCTCGAGCACTATCCGGCGCAGCTTTCCGGTGGCGAGCAGCAGCGCGTCGCCATCTGCCGCGCCATGGCCAACAAGCCGAAGATCCTGTTCGCCGACGAGCCTACCGGCAACCTCGACGAAGCCACTGCCGACGCGGTGTTCGCCGAACTCCTGCGGGTCGCTCGCGAGGACGGCGTCGGCGCGCTGATCGCCACCCACAACGGCGCGCTCGCCGACCGCATGGACCGGCGGATATTGCTGCATAACGGGATGATCGAGGCGGGCTGACTCTATCCACAGAAAACTCGCCCGTCCCAACGGACAGCGGTTGGTTGCGACTTCCGAACGCATTATCTTGTGGTCCTCGCCTGCTCCCACCCCTGATTCTGGACAGCGCCTTGGCCGATTTCATCCATCTCCGCGTCCATTCGTCGTATTCGCTGTCCGAGGGCGCGATCCATCTGAAGCAGCTCACCAAGCTGTGCGTGACGCACAAGATGCCGGCGATGGCGGTGACCGACACCGGCAATCTGTTCGGCGCGCTGGAGCAGTCGGTGCTGATGTCCGAGGCCGGCATCCAGCCGATCATCGGCTGCATCGTGCGGGTGTCGTACGCGCAGGCGCCGCTGGGCCAGCAGGCGCCGGATCCCGCGCCGGTCGTGCTGCTGGTGCAGAACGAGACCGGTTATCGCAACCTGATCAAGCTGGTCAGCCGCTCGTTCATGGAGACCGACGCGACCAGCGAGCCGCGGGTGTCGCTCGACGACCTGCTCGACGCCAACGAGGGAATGCTGCTGCTAACCGGCGGACCGGACGGTCCCGTCGGCCGGCTGATCCAGCAGAACCAGCTCGCCGCCGCCGAGGCGCTGGCAGGGCGCTTCGCCGAGGTGTTCGCCGGGCGGACCTATGTGGAAATCCAGCGCCACATGCAGGACGACGAGCAGCGCACCGAGGCCGCGTTCCTCGACATCGCCTACCGGCTCGACCTGCCGCTGGTCGCTACCAACGACGTGTTCTTCGACAAGAAGGGCATGTACGAGGCGCACGACGCGCTGCTGTGCATCGCCGGCGGCGCCTATGTGGGCCAGACCGAGCGGCGGCGGGTGACGCCCGAGCACTATTTCAAGTCGGCCGAAGAGATGAAGGTGCTGTTCGCCGACCTGCCGGAAGCCATCGACAACACGGTGGCGATCGCCCGGCGCTGCGCCTTCATGGTCAGCACCCACAAGCCGATCCTGCCCAAGTTCTCCCGCGAAAAGGACGAAGACGAGGAACTGCGGCTGCAGGCGCGCGAAGGGCTGGAACTGCGGCTCGCGCAGGCCGTCTACGCCGACGGCATGGACGACACGGCGAGGGCTGAAGCGGCCAGGCCATACCGCGAGCGGCTCGAGTTCGAGCTCGACGTCATCATCCGCATGCAGTTCCCCGGCTACTTCCTGATCGTGTCCGACTTCATCAAATGGGCGAAGGAGCACGATGTGCCGGTGGGACCGGGCCGCGGTTCGGGCGCCGGTTCGGTGGCCGCCTGGGCGCTGCAGATCACCGATCTGGACCCGCTGCGCTTCGGCCTGCTGTTCGAGCGCTTCCTCAACCCGGAACGCGTGTCGATGCCCGATTTCGACATTGACTTCTGCCAGGAGAAGCGCGGCCAGGTGATCTCCTACGTGCAGGACAAGTACGGCTTCGACCAGGTCGCGCAGATCATCACCTTCGGCAAGTTGCAGGCCCGTGCCGCGCTCAGGGACGTGGGCCGCGTGCTGGAGATGCCCTACGGCCAGGTCGACCGGCTGTGCCGCATGGTGCCCAACAATCCGGCCAAGCCGGTGACCCTGGCCGAGGCCATCGCGGGCGAGCCGCGGCTGCAGGCCGAGCGCGACGGCGACGAGTCGGTGGCGCATCTGCTGGAAACCGCGCTGAAGCTGGAAGGACTCTACCGCAACGCCTCGACCCACGCAGCCGGCGTGGTGATCGCCGACCGGCCGCTTGACGAGCTGGTGCCGCTCTACCGCGACCCGCGCTCGCCCATGCCGGTCACCCAGTTCAACATGAAATGGGTCGAGCCGGCCGGGTTGGTGAAGTTCGATTTCCTCGGCCTCAAGACGCTGACGGTGATCGACCGCACGGTGCGGCTCATCCGCCGGCGCGGCATCGAGATCGACATCACCAGGCTGCCGCTCGACGACGATAAGACCTTCCACATGCTCTCGAAGGGCGACGGCGCCGGCATCTTCCAGCTGGAAAGTTCGGGCATGCGCGACGTGCTGAAAAGCATGAAGCCCGACAGCTTCGAGGACATCATCGCGCTGGTGGCGCTGTATCGTCCCGGCCCGATGGACAACATCCCCACGTATATCAAGCGCAAGCACGGCGAGGAGACGCCGACCTACATGCACGACTGGCTCAAGCCGGTGCTGGAGGAGACCTACGGCGTCATCATCTACCAGGAGCAGGTGATGCAGATCGCCCAGATCCTGGCCGGCTACAGCCTGGGACAGGCCGATCTGCTGCGCCGTGCCATGGGCAAGAAGAAGCAGGAAGAGATGGACGCGCAGCGCGCCAGCTTCGTGCAGGGCGCCGCCGCCAAGGGCGTCGATCCCGAGCAGGCGACGTTCATCTTCAACCTGGTCGACAAGTTCGCCGGCTACGGCTTCAACAAGAGCCACGCGGCGGCCTATGCGCTGGTCGCCTACCAGACGGCGTGGCTGAAGGCGAACTATCCGGTCGAGTTCCTCGCCGCGTCCATGACGCTCGACGCCGGCAACACCGACAAGCTCAACATGTTCCGCAGGGAACTGGAGCGGCTGTCGATCCCGCTGCTGCCGCCCGACATCAACAAGTCCGGCGTGGAGTTCGAGGTCGAAGCCGTCGACGGCGAGCGGCTGGGCGTCCGCTATGCGCTGGCGGCGGTCAAGAACGTAGGTGCGCAGGCCATGCACACGCTCGTCGAGGAGCGCGAGAAGGCGGGTCCCTACCGCGACCTTGGCGACCTTTCGCGCCGCATCGATCCGCGGCAGGTCAACAAGCGCCAGCTGGAGAATCTCGTCAGGGCAGGGGCGTTCGATTCGCTCAACGCCAACCGAGCCCAGTCCTTCGAGGCCACCGAGACCATCCTGCGCCACGCGGCGGCGGCGGCGAACGACCGCACCTCGAATCAGGGTGGCCTTTTCGGCGGTCCGGCCGCGGGCGAGACGGCGGCGCTGAAGCTGCCGACGGTGCGCGACTGGGGTACCATGGAAAAGCTGTCCAACGAGTTCGACGCGGTGGGCTTCTTCCTCACCGCCCATCCGCTCGATGCCTACAAGCGCGCCCTGAAGCAGCAGAACGTCATGACCTGGCTGGAAGCCTATGGCCAGATGCAGCGCGGCATGACCGGCTTCCGGCTGGCTGGCGTGATCTCGCGGGTGCAGGAGCGCAAGTCGCAGAAGGGCAAGCCCTATGCGTTCGTCGAGCTTTCGGATTCCAGCGGCGCTTTCGAGGTGATGTTCTTCTCGCAGCAGCTGTTTTCCCACCGGGACCTGCTGGTTGCGAACAAGTCCGTGGTCCTCACCGTCGAGGCGCGCATGGAGAACGACGCGCCCAAGCTGGTCGCCAATGCGGCCCAGACCATCGACGAGGTGGCGTCGGCCGCCGGCATGGGCCTGCGGATCGTCATCCACAGCGACAAGCCGTTTGACGTGGTGAAGGACATCCTGGAGCAGGGCGGCCGCGGCAAGGGCCTCGTCCACGTCACCCTCAACCTGCCGGAGATGAGCAGGCAGGTTGAGTTGACGTTGCCCGACCGATACAAGATATCGCCAAAGCTGCGGGACAGCCTCGAAACCGTCCCGGGCATTCTCGAAGTCCAGGAAATCTGATGACCGAAACGATCCCCTTCGCCGCCACCGTCATGATGCTGCGCGACCGCCCCGGCGAGATGGAAGTGCTGATGGTGCAGCGCCACCGCGACATGAAGTTCATGGGCGGCGCGCTGGTATTCCCCGGCGGCAAGCACGATCCGGCCGACGTGGGCGCGGCGAAGTACGCCACCTGCACGTCGGAGGACGTGGCCTTTCGCATCACCGGCATTCGCGAAGTGTTCGAGGAAACCGGCATCCTGCTGGCGCGTGAGCGCGATGGTAGCGGCTTCGTCGGCGACGCGCACCGCGACCGGATCGCCGAGCGGCACCGCAAGAAGCTCGAGAAGGGCGAGATGAACATGGTCGACCTCGCCGAGGCCGAGAACATCGAGTTCATGACCGACCTGTTGGTGCCGTTCGCCCACTGGATCACGCCCAAGGGTGCGCCACGGCGTTACGACACCTGGTTCTATATGGTCCGTGTGCCCGAGGATCACATCCACACCCACGATGGCGGCGAGTCCGTGGACTCAGTGTGGATCAGCGCGTCGCAGGCATTGGCCGACGAAGCCGCCAAGCTGCGCGAGATCACGTTTCCCACGCGCATGCAGCTCGCCAAGCTTGGCCGCAACAAGACGGTGGAAGCGGCGCTCGACGCGGCACGGAACGCGACCATCGTGACCGTGCTGCCTGAAATCCTCGACGGCAAGCTGCAGATCCCGCCGGAAGCCGACTACGACATCACCGAGGAAGAGCTGACCCGCGCCCAGCATAAATAAGGCCGTCGGATCCTTCTGCAGTTCTCTACATATCCGTGTCCCTTCGACAAGCTCAGGGACACGGTGATGTTCGTGACGCGCACATGACGAAGCTACGGGACTAAGTAGTCAAACTCCTTGCATCCGGTTTGCTGCCGGGCTAAATGACCGCCCATCACACACGCAGGGGCACGGTCAAGTGTGTTGCTTGATCGGTCCGGTGTCGGCACCAGCCGGCTCTTTTCCCTGTGGCGGTTGAACCGGTAAAGGAAGGATTGCAGATGGCTCTGCCTCAAGTTTCTATGCGCCAGCTCCTCGAAGCGGGCGTTCACTTCGGTCACCAGACACATCGCTGGAACCCCAAGATGGGCCCGTACATTTTCGGCGCCCGCAACAAGATCCACATCATCGACCTGTCGGAGACGGTTCCGCTGATGAACCGCGCCCTGGTGGCGATCCGCGACATTACCGCCGGTGGTGGCCGCGTTCTGTTCGTCGGCACCAAGCGCCAGGCGGCCGACGTGGTCGCTTCCGCCGCCCGCAAGTGCGGCCAGCACTACGTCAATCACCGCTGGCTTGGCGGCATGCTGACCAACTGGAACACTATCTCCCAGTCGATCCGCCGTCTCAAGACGCTGGAAGAAGAGATGAATGGCGGCGAGAGCGGCGGCCTGACCAAGAAGGAACGCCTCAGCCTGCACCGCGAGCACGAGAAGCTCGAGCGGTCGCTGGGCGGCATCAAGGACATGGGCGGCCTGCCCGACCTGCTGTTCGTGATCGACACCAACAAGGAAGCCATCGCCATCCAGGAAGCCAACAAGCTGGGCATCCCGGTCGCCGCCGTGGTCGACACCAACTGCAACCCGGACGGCATCGACTTTCCGATCCCGGGCAATGACGACGCGAGCCGCGCGATCCACCTGTATTGCGACATGGTGGCGTCGTCGGTGCTCGAAGGCATCCAGCGCGAGCTGGTCGCCGGTGGCGTCGACATCGGCGAATCCGAGAGCCCGGTGATCGAGGAGCTGCCCGAAGCCGAAGAGCTTCAGGCCGAACCCGACACCCAGGTCGAGCCTGAGCTTCAGGCCGATGCGCCGGCCCTCGATGAGGAACAGGCCGAAGCCGCCAACGGCTGAGCCGCCCATACGTTCATCGAATCGACATGGGGGCCGCGTAAAAACGGCCCCTATTTGTCATAGACAACCGTTTGCAGGAAGGAACAACCATGGCTGAGATCACCGCCGCCCTTGTGAAAGAGCTCCGCGAGAAGACCGGCGCCGGCATGATGGATTGCAAGAAGGCGCTGACCGAGAACACCGGCGACCTCGAGGCGTCCATCGACTGGCTGCGCCAGAAGGGTCTGGCCGCCGCCGCGAAGAAGTCCGGCCGCGTGGCCGCCGAAGGCCTGGTCGGCGTCAGCGTCGGCGGCAATGCCGGCGCCCTGGCCGAAGTGAACTCTGAGACCGATTTCGTCGCCCGCAACGACACGTTCCAGGGGTTCGTCAAGACCGTCGCCGATCTGGCGCTGGCCAATGACGGCAACCAGGACGTGGTGATCGCCAGCGGCTTCCCGAACGAGAGCCGCACGGTCGCCGAGCAACTGACCCACATGATCGCCACCATCGGCGAGAACATGGCGATCCGCCGCATGGCCGCCCTCAAAGTCAGCCAGGGCGTCGTCGCCAGCTATATCCATAACCCGGTCGCGCCGGGCCTGGGCAAGATCGGCGTCATCGTGGCGCTGGAGTCGGCCGGCGACACCGGCAAGCTGGAAGCCTTCGGCCGCCAGCTGGCCATGCATATCGCCGCGGCCGCGCCGCAGTCGATCTCGACCGACGATCTGGACGCCGACCTGGTCGCCCGCGAGCGCCAGATCCTGGTGCAGCAGGCGCGCGACTCCGGCCGCGCCGAGGACATCATCCAGAAGATGGTCGATGGCCGCATGCGCAAGTTCTTCGAGGAAGTCGTGCTGCTGTCCCAGACCTGGGTGATCGACGGCGAGAGCAAGATCGACAAGGTCGTCGCCGGCGTCGCCAAGGACCTGGGCACCGACGTCAAGGTGACCGGCTTCGTCCGCTTCGTGCTGGGCGAGGGCATCGAGAAGAACGAAGGCGACTTCGCCGCCGAAGTCGCGAGCATGGCCGGCTAAGGCCAGTCCATCATTGGATCGGGTTCCGCTTCCGGACGGCATTGTCCGGAAGCGGACGATTCGGAACGCCAATTTCGACATCCACCCGTAATACGGGCTACAGTAGCCCGGCGCAGATGTTGTAAGGTGCGCGCCGCCGGTCGCGCGGCACTCCGCGCGTTGACACAAGAAGGGGAAAGCTGTGGCTACGCCAGGTCCATATCGCCGTGTCCTGTTGAAGGTTTCGGGCGAGGCCCTGATGGGCGACGGCTCCTACGGCATTGATCTGGCCACCGTTGACCGCATCGCCGACGACGTAAAGGCCGTGGTCGCCTCGGGCATCCAGGTTTGCCTGGTCATCGGTGGCGGCAACATCTTTCGCGGCCTGTCGGGTGCGGCTCAGGGCATGGACCGGGCGAGCGCCGACCAGATCGGCATGCTGGCCACGGTGATGAACGCGCTGGCGATGCAGAACATCATGGAAAACAAGGGTATGGCGACGCGGGTGCAGTCGGCCATACCAATGTCCAGCGTCTGCGAGCCCTATATCCGCCGCCGGGCGATCCGGCACATGGAAAAGGGCAGGGTGGTGATCTTCGCCGCCGGTACCGGCAACCCGTTCTTCACTACCGATACGGCGGCCGCCCTGCGCGCCGCCGAGATGCGCTGCGACGCGCTGCTGAAGGGTACCCAGGTCGACGGCGTCTACTCCGCCGACCCGAAGAAGGATCCAAATGCGATCTATCACACACACCTCAACTATCTCGAGGTGTTGTCGAATGATCTTAAAGTGATGGATGCATCCGCCGTATCGCTGGCCCGCGAGAACGAGATCCCCATCCTGGTGTTCTCGATCCAGGATCCGGGCGGTCTCGCCCGGGTGCTGTCGGGTCAGGGCACGTTTACGACGATTGGCAAATAGAGGTCGCCATGGCTGACGAAGATATCGATCTGGACAGCATCGAACGCCGCATGAAGGGCGCGGTCGATGTACTGTCGTCCGAATTCGGTGGGCTGCGCACCGGACGCGCCTCGGCGTCGCTGCTCGACCCGATCACGGTGGATGTGTATGGCTCGGCCATGCCGATCAACCAGGTCGGCACCGTCAGCGTACCGGAGTCGCGGATGATCACCGTCCAGGTTTGGGACCGCTCGAACGTGTCGGCCGTCGACAAGGCGATCCGCAATTCCGGCCTTGGCCTGAACCCGTCGCCGGACGGCACCTTGATCCGCATTCCGATCCCGGAATTGAATCAGGAGCGCCGCGCCGAGCTGACAAAGGTGGCCGGGCGTTATGCCGAGCAGGCCAAGGTGGCCGTGCGCAATGTGCGGCGCGACGGCATGGACCTTCTGAAGCGGCTCGAAAAGGCCAGCGATATCAGTCAGGATGATCACAAGCTCTATGCCGATGAGATCCAGGAGATGACCGACAAGATGGTCGCTCGGATCGACGAGATGCTCGCGACCAAGGAAAAGGAGATCATGCAGGTATAGGCATGCTGGAAGTCTCGCCCCAACAGCTCTACGAGGTCACCCCGAAGCACATCGCCATCATCATGGACGGCAATGGGCGCTGGGCGCAGGCGCGCGGACTGCCGCGCATCGCCGGGCATCGTCAGGGCGCCGAGGCGGTGCGGCGTTCCGTGGAAGCGTGCCGCGAGCTGGGCGTTTCCTACCTGACGCTGTTCGCGTTCTCGTCCGAGAACTGGAAGCGTCCGGCAGCCGAGGTAGACGACCTGATGGGCCTGCTGCGCCTTTACCTGCGCCGCGAGATTTCCGGACTGGCGAAGAACGATGTCAGGCTGAAGATCATCGGCGACCGCAACAAGCTGTCCGAGGACATCCGTGCCCTGATCACCGAGGGCGAGACGCGCACCCGGCAGAATGCCGGCCTGACGCTCACCATCGCCATCAGCTACGGTGCGCAGGCCGAGATCGTCAATGCCGCCAGGCTCATTGCCGCCGCCCACAAGCGCGGCGAGATCGACCTGGACGAGATCGACGAGGGCCTGTTCTCGCGTTTCCTCTACACCGAAAGCATGCCCGATCCCGACCTGGTGATCCGTACCAGCGGCGAACAGCGCCTCAGCAACTTCATGCTCTGGCAGTCGGCCTATGCCGAATTGCTGTTCATGGATGTCTACTGGCCAGACTTCGACAAGCAAGCGCTGATCAAGGCCATCGACTCGTTCAACACGCGGGAACGGCGCTTTGGTGCAACCTCGGGCTCCTGAGCGCGTCCACGGCGAGGATTGACTGATTGGCCAGCCGCTTACTCGTTCGCACCGCTTCGGCGCTGGTCATGGCGCCGGTGGCGCTGGGCGCGGCCTGGGCCGGCGGCTGGTGGTTCGCCGCGCTGATCTTCGTCATTGCGCTATACGGCACGGTCGAATGGAACCGGATGACCGGCTCGGCCCACGCGGCATTGACCATCGTCAACGGGGTGAGCCTGGCGCTTGCGTGCATTGCGCTGCAGGACATCGGCGGCCGATTGGCGCTGGCGTTCTTGCTGGCGGGCGTCGTGCTCGCGGCGGGGGTGGCGCTGGTGCGACGTTGGAAGCCGGCGTGGCCCGTCGCCGGGTTGCTCTATCTGGGGGCCGCCGCCGTGGCGCTGCTGTGGCTGCGGCAGTGGGGCGGCTTCCTGCTGGTGCTGTGGCTGCTGCTGGTGATCTGGGCGTCCGACACGGGAGCCTACCTGGTTGGTTCGCGGGTCGGCGGACCCAAGCTGGCGCCCCGGCTCAGCCCCAACAAGACCTGGTCCGGTCTCCTCGGCGGCTGCGTCACGGCGGGCCTGCTGTCTGCCGTGTTCGCGAAGCTCGCGGGCGGCGAGGCTGCCGCTTTCGGCTATCCTTTCGTGCAGTTCTTGGTAGGCTTTGTGCTAGCTGGCCTGTCGCAGGTCGGCGATATCGGGGAGTCGACCATCAAGCGCCGTTTCAACGTCAAGGACAGCGGAAACATCATCCCCGGCCATGGCGGCGTCCTCGACCGTGTCGACAGCCTGATTTTCACCGCGCCGCTGGTGGCGCTTTCCATCGTCCTCTTGCGTGAATTCGGTGCCCTGCCGCATGGCTGAACCTCTCAACAAGCCGGCCGTCCTTCCCCGCACGCTGACCCTGCTTGGGTCCACGGGCTCGATCGGCCTGAGTACGCTCGACCTGGTCGCTCGCAACCCGGATGCCTATGACGTCGTCGCCTTGACCGCGCACTCGAACGTCGCGGTGCTTGCCGAGCAGGCGCGGCAGTTTCGCCCGAGAGTCGTCGCCATCGCCGATGCCGCGAAGTATCAGGAGCTGAAGGCTGCGCTGTCCGGCACCAACGTCGCCGTGCTTGCCGGTCCGCAGGGCCTGATCGAAGCCGCCAGCCTGGCTTCGGACTGGGTGATGGCCGGTATCGTCGGTTCAGCCGGCCTGTGGCCGACGCTGGCCGCCGTGCGGCGCGGCGCCACGGTGGCGCTCGCCAACAAGGAATGCCTGGTGTGCGCGGGAGAGCTGTTCACGAAAGACGTCGCCAAATCCGGCGCCACGCTGCTGCCGGTCGATTCCGAGCACAACGCCATCTTCCAGGTGTTCGATTTCGAGCATGCCGAGCGGGTTGAAAAGATCATCCTTACCGCGTCGGGCGGTCCGTTCCGCACCTTCACCCGCGAGCAGATGGCCCAGGTCACGCCGGCCCAGGCGGTCAAGCATCCCAACTGGTCCATGGGCGCCAAGATCTCGGTCGATTCGGCGACGCTGATGAACAAGGGGCTGGAGGCCATCGAGGCCTATCACCTGTTCCCGGTGAGCGTGGCCCAGATCGAGGTGCTGGTGCATCCGCAGTCGGTGATCCACAGCATGGTGCAGTACGTGGACGGCTCGGTTCTGGCCCAGCTTGGTTCTCCGGACATGCGCACGCCCATCGCCCACGCACTGGCCTGGCCCGACCGGATGAGTACGCCGGTCAACCGGCTGGATCTGGGGCAGGTGGGCCGGCTCGACTTCGAGGCGCCCGACCTGGACCGCTTCCCGGCGCTGCGGCTGGCGCGCGAAGCCTTGCAATGCGGGGGGGCGGCACCTACTATCCTCAACGCAGCCAACGAAGTCGCCGTGGAGGGGTTCTTGCAGGAGCGTGCTGCTTTCCTGGATATCCCTAAAATCGTCGAGAAGGTGCTGGACCGGATGGGGACGATGCCGCTCCGGGGCTGGGATGATCTCGAGGAGATCGACAGCCAGGCCAGGTCGCTCGCTAAAGCCATGCTGGCCTGAACCACCTCGCAGCAGCAAAGAGTTCGATGGATATTCCGTTCGTAGGCACTTCGGTCGTTGCGTTCGTCGCGGTCTTTTCCGCGCTGGTGTTCTTTCACGAGCTTGGCCATTTTTGGGTCGCCCGCCGCTTCGGGATGCGCGTCGACGTGTTCTCGATCGGCTTCGGGCCGACGCTGTGGAGCCGCAAGGACAGGCACGGCATCGAATGGCGGCTGTCCGCGGTCCCGCTGGGCGGCTTCGTGAAATTCTTCGGCGACGCTTCCGGGGCCAGCAACCAGGCGCCCGAACTGGAGCAGATGAGCGAGGCGGACCGCCGTGACTGCTTCCACTTCCGGCCGCTGCACCAGCGCGCGGCGGTGGTCGCCGCCGGGCCCATCGCCAATTTCCTGCTCGCCTTCGTGATCTTCGCGGTCATGTTCATGACCGTCGGGCAATCCTATTCCGATCCTGTCGTGGACGCAGTGCTGCCCGGTAAGCCGGCGGCAGCCGCGGGTTTCAAGCCCAACGACCGGATCCTGAAGGTGAACGGCGACGACATCGCCACGTTCGAGGAGTTCCGTACCCGTGTCGCCATGAGCGCGGGCAGGGAAATGTCGTTCACGGTCAAACGCGCCGACTCCATCGTGGTGCTGAAGGCGACTCCGGTGGCCGAAACCGACGGCTCGATGACGGTCGGCCGTCTCGGCCTGGCAAGCGAGCGCAAGGCGCTGGTCAAGCGCGGCCCGATGGACGCCATGTGGCACGCGGTGCTGGAGATTCGCGATACGTCGACCATGATTTTTCGTGTCGCTGGCGAGATGATCGTTGGCCAGCGGTCGGTCAAGGATCTGGGCGGCCCGCTGAAGATCGCCGAGATATCGGGCGAGGTGGCGCAGGTCAGCCTGCTCGGGCTGGTGATGATGACCGCGGCGCTGTCGGTTAATCTCGGCCTGGTCAACCTGTTGCCGATTCCCGTGCTGGACGGCGGCCATCTTCTCTATTATGCCTTTGAAGCCGTTCGCGGGCGTCCCTTGGCCGAGAAAATCCAGGAGTACGGCTTCCGTATGGGAATGGCGCTTGTGCTGCTGTTGATGGTCGTTGTCACGTGGAATGACCTCATCGGTATCGTATCCAGACTACAATCATAAGAGCCTAACAGGATGGTCGAGTAACGAGATGCGGCAGGTCTCCTTGAAGTCGTGGCTGTTCGCCGCAGCTCTGATTCTTATCCCCGCCCTGGCGCAGCCCGCCGTCGCGCAGACCGGCGGCCTGGTCTCGGCCATCAGGGTCGAGGGCAATCAGCGCATCGAGCCGGATACGGTGCGTTCCTATCTTCTGGTCGCCCCTGGCGACCGCTATCAGCCCGAGGTCGTCGATCAGTCGCTGAAACGGCTGTTCGGCACCGGCCTGTTCGCCGACGTGAAGATCACCCTTCAGGGCAGCACGCTGCTGGTGTCGGTGGTCGAAAACCCCATCGTCAACCGCATCGCCTTCGAGGGAAACAAGAAGCTCGACGACGACAAGCTGCGCCAGGAGCTGCAGATCAAGCCGCGCACGGTATTCACCCGCGCCAAGGTGCAGGCCGACCTGCAGCGCCTGATCGAACTCTACCGGCGCTCCGGCCGCTTCGCCGCGACCGTCGAGCCCAAGATCATCGAGCTGCCGCAGAACCGTGTGAACCTAGTCTACGAGATCAGCGAAGGCGAGAAGACCACCGTCCGCCGCATCAACATCATCGGCAACGAGAAGTTTTCCGACGGCGACCTGCGCGGCGAGGTGGCGACCAAGGAAGCCCGCTGGTGGCGCTTCCTGACCTCGAACGACACCTACGATCCCGACCGCCTGCTGTATGACCGCGAACTGCTGCGCCAGTACTATCTGCAGCGCGGCTTCGCCGACTTCCGGACCATCTCGGCCGTGGCCGAGCTGGGCCGCGACCGCGAGGATTTCTACATCACCATCACCCTGGAAGAGGGCCCGATCTACACGGTCGGCAAGGTGGCGGTGGAATCCGAGATCGAGGACCTGGACCCGAGCCAGCTGACGCGGCTGGTTTTGACCGAGGAGGGCGAGACCTACAACGCCCAGGAGATCGAGAAGACCGTCGAGGCGATCACCGAGGCCGCCGGCAAGATCGGCTACGCCTTCGTCAACGTCCGGCCCAAGATCACCCGCGACAAGGAAAAGAAGATCATCTCCATCACCTACCGGCTGCTGGACGCGCCGCGGGTGTATGTGGAGCGCATCGACATCGTCGGCAACACGCGCACCCTGGACAAGGTGATTCGCCGCGAGTTCCGCCTGGTCGAGGGCGACGCCTTCAATACCGCCAAGCTCCGCCGCACCAAGACCCGCGTGAAGGGTCTCGGCTACTTCGAGGAGAAGGGCGTGGAAATCGACCAGGCGCAGGGCAGTTCGCCCGACCGCGTGGTACTAACCGCGACGGTGCAGGAGCAGTCGACCGGCGAGCTGTCGATCGGCGCGGGCGTGTCTTCCTCCGAAAGCCTGATCGGCGAAGTCTCGATCCGAGAGCGCAACCTGCTCGGCAAGGGTCAGGATTTGCGCCTCTCGCTGGCGGCGTCGGGCCGGCGGCAGCAGATCGACCTGGGCTTCACCGAGCCCTACTTCCTCGACCGTCCGCTGGCGGCGGGCTTCGACCTGTTCCACCGCAAGGTCGACTACAAGGAAAGCTCGTTCTCGCAGGGATCGAGCGGCGTCAACCTGCGCGCGGTATTCCCGATCACGGAATACCTGTCCATGGGCGTCCGCTACCAGTTCCGCTACGACACGGTGACCGACCGCAACGACCTGGTGCAGTCGATCTATATCGATGAAGGCAACTTCACCACGTCCTCCGTCGGCATGACGCTGGCGTATGACGTGCGTGACGACCGCATCAAGCCGACACGCGGCTTCAATATCGTTTTCTCGCAGGACGTGGCAGGCCTGGGCGGCAACACGCGCTATCTGCGCAGCCGCCTGAACTACGACTGGTACTACCCGCTGCTGTTCATCGGCGATGACTGGGTGGTCAACCTGTCGCTGGAGGCGGGCCACATCTTCGGCCTTGGCCAGGATATCCGCATCAACGAGCGCTATTTCCTCGGCGGCACACGCCTTCGCGGCTTCGAACAGGCCGGTGTCGGCGCCCGTTTGAGGGACAGCGAGGACGCCCTCGGCGGAAATACCTACTTCGCCGGTTCGGTGGAAGTGTTTATTCCCTTGGGCGCGGTCGAAGAGTTTGGTATTACAGCCTCCGCTTTCGTCGACTTCGGCACCCTGTATGGCGTCGATGGCGTAGTGAACGGTCAGCTCTGCAACGATCAAGGCACCTGCGAGGTCGTGTTGGGCTCCGACAGCATCCGGATGTCGGCCGGTATCGGCTTCTCCTGGAAATCGCCTTTCGGACCCATTCGTTTCGACTTCGCCAAGGCCATCCGCAAAGAAAGCTTCGACCAAACCCAGTTCTTCCAATTCAACGTCGGGACCAGATTCTAATGAAACACGGGAATATCGCACGCACCTGGCTGGCGGCTGCCGCTGCCCTGTTCGTGGTTGGTGCAGCCTCCTATGCCTCCGCCCAGGATATCGCCGGGGCGAAGATCATCATCGTCGACCTGCGCGAGGTCCAGAAGTCGTCCAAGGCGGGACAGGATTTCGCCCGTCAGGTCGAAACCCTGCGTGCCGACCTGGAGGCAGACAAGCAGAAGCTGGAAAAGCAGGCAGCCGACGCCGAACAGGAGTTGAGCCGCCAGAAGGCCATCCTGAGCGACGCCGCCTTCGAAGAGAAGCGCAAGGCCGCCGCCCAGCAGTTCGCCGACAGCCGCAACAACCTGCAGGACAAGGCCAACCGGGTTCAGGTCGCCCTCGGCAATGCCGACCGTGACCTGCAGTCCGCGCTCAACCCGGTCTATCAGGCGCTGCTGAGCAAGTACGGCGCGAACATGATCCTGGACCGCAGCGTCATCGTGATGACCGGCCAGGTGACGGACGTGACCCGCGAGGTCATCTCGCAGCTCGACCAGAAGATGCCGAGCATCAAGCTCAACATGCCGGCCGCCGGTTCCACGCCCCGCCAGTAACCAGTCGGGCGTTTCGAGACTACCAGGTCCCCCGCGAGAGCGATCTCGCGGGGGACTTTCGCGTTGTGAGCTGCTGGCGCTTTGGCGAAGTTCTGGTATTAAGGGCCGTTAACGACAGAACCTGGAAAGGGCTCGCGGGATGAACGCGCTGATCGGGGAAAACATCGAGGCGACGCTGGATCTGGAACAGATCAAGCGCCTGATCCCCCATCGTTATCCCATGCTGCTGGTCGACCGGCTCCACATCATCGAGCGGGGCGAGCGGGCCGTGGGCATCAAGAACGTCACCGCCAACGAACCGTTCTTCCAGGGCCATTTCCCGGAAAAGGCCGTGATGCCGGGTGTGCTGATCATCGAGGCGTTGGCCCAGACCGCCGCCGTACTCGCCCTCGACGTGCTGCTGACCGAGGAAGAGGACGCGCTCGTCTACCTGACCTCGGTCGAGAACGCCAAGTTCCGGCAGCAGGTGGTGCCGGGCGATACGCTGTACCTGCATGTCCAGAAGGAAAAGGCCCGGTCCTATCTGTGGCGCCTCGCCGTCCAGGCGAAGGTGAACGGTAAGACGGTAACCGAAGCCGTCCTCTCGGCGGTCATCGAGAAGCGCCCGCGTTAGCGTCACCATAGGAAGAACTGCAGCTCATCTCTCTATCCGTGTCGTTGGGCGTATCGGCAGGGAATGCCGGGCATGATCACGGCCGGGGTGCTGACCACATGAAAAAGGCGGCGTCCGCGGACGCCGCCTTTTCCGTAAGCGGACCGAAAGCCTATTTTCGCTTGTCCATCGCCACGTAGGAGCGCTGTACCGGACCGGTGTAGAGCTGGCGAGGGCGGCCGATCTTCTGCATCGGATCCTCGATCATCTCGTTCCACTGGGCAACCCAGCCGACCGTGCGGGCAACGGCGAACAGCACGGTGAACATGCTGGTCGGGAAGCCCATGGCGCGCAGGATGATGCCCGAATAGAAGTCGACGTTCGGATACAGCTTCTTCTCGACGAAATAGTCGTCCTCGAGCGCGATGCGCTCCAGCTCGACGGCCAGTTCCAGCAACGGGTCGTCCTGCTTGCCCAGGGCGCTGAGCACCTCGTGGCAGGTCTCCTGCATGATCTTGGCGCGCGGGTCGTAGTTCTTGTAGACCCGGTGGCCGAAGCCCATCAGGCGGAAGTTGTCGTCCTTGTTCTTGGCCTTCTTGACATACTCGGCGACGCGGTCCTTGGAGCCGATCTCCTGCAGCATGGTCAGTACCGCCTCGTTGGCGCCGCCATGGGCGGGACCCCACAGGCAGGCGATGCCGGCGGCAATGCAGGCGAACGGATTGGCGCCCGACGAGCCGGCGAGGCGCACGGTCGACGTTGAGGCGTTCTGCTCGTGGTCCGCGTGCAGCGTGAAGATGCGGTCCATGGCGCGCGACATGATCGGATCGATCGTGTAGGGCTCGGCCGGCACCGCGAACATCATGTTCAGGAAGTTCTCGGCATAGCCCAGATCGTTGCGCGGGTATACGAAGGGCTGGCCGGTCGAATATTTGTACGCCATCGCCGCGATGGTCGGCATCTTGGCGATCAGCCGGTGCGTTGCCACCATGCGCTGGTGCGGGTCGTTGATGTCGGTGCTGTCATGGTAGAACGCCGACAGGGCGCCGACGACGCCGCACATGATCGCCATCGGGTGGGCGTCCCTGCGGAACCCGCGGAAGAACTCCCGCAGCTGCTCATGCACCATGGTGTGGTAAGTGATGCCGCGCACGAACTTCTCGCGCTCCGGCTTGTTCGGCAGCTCGCCGTGCAGCAGCAGATAGCAGACTTCCTCGAAATCCGAGGAGCGGGCCAGTTCCTCGATGGGGTAGCCGCGATACAGCAGCACGCCCGCGTCGCCATCGATATAGGTGATCTTGGACTCGCAGCTCGCCGTCGAGGTGAAGCCCGGGTCATAGGTGAACATGTCCGTCGCCCCGTAGAGCTTGCGGATGTCGATCACCTTGGGGCCGACCGAGCCTTCCAAGACAGGCAGGTCCACGGACTTGCTGCCGGTGCCGAGTTTGGCAATCTTTTCGCTTTCACCCATCTACTGTCCCCTGTCTTTCTCGCGCCGCCATATGCGACGCGTCATGTGTTTATCTGGTCGGCGATCCGCGCCAGGCTTTCGTCACGGCCCAGCACGGCAAGAACATCGAATATGCCGGGTGACGTGGTCCGCCCGACGAGCGCCGCGCGCAGCGGCTGGGCAATCTTGCCGAACTTGATGCCTTCGACCTCGCTCATGTTTCGTAGGGTGAGATCGAGGGATTCGGCTGTCCAATCCGAGACGGACTTCAGCCCGCTATAGGCGTGTCCCAGAATCTCTCTGGCTTCTGGCGTATCTAATAGGACTTTGGCTTTCTCGTCCACCGCAAGCGGCCGCTCCTCGGTGAGGAAAAGCGCGCCCTCGGCCAGCTCCAGCAGGGTCTTGGCGCGTTCCTTGAGTCCAGGCATGGCGAGCAGGGTACGCTGGGCGGCGTCCGCGTCGGGCGTCCGGCCGAGCTTTCCGGCGACGATGGGCAGCACCAGGCTGACCAGACGCTGGTCGTCCGCCTGGCGCAGATAATGCCCGTTCAGGTTCTCCAGCTTGGCGAAATCGAATCGCGATGCCGAGCGGCCGACACCGTCTAGGTCGAACCACTCGATGGCCTGTTCGGTGGGAATGATCTCGTCGTCGCCGTGGCCCCAGCCGAGCCGCAGCAGGTAGTTGCGCAGCGCCTCGGGCAGGTATCCCATGTCGCGGTAGGCCTCGACGCCCAGCGCGCCGTGGCGCTTGGACAGCTTGGCGCCGTCCGGGCCGTGGATCAGCGGGATGTGGGCGAAGCGCGGCACGTCCCAGCCCATCAGGTCATAGATGTGGAACTGGCGGAACGCGTTGGTCAGGTGGTCGTCGCCTCGGATGACATGGGTGATGCCCATGTCATGGTCGTCGACCACCACCGACAGCATGTAGGTCGGCGAGCCGTCGGAGCGCAGCAGCACCATGTCGTCGAGCTGGCTGTTGGCGATCGTCACCGTGCCCTGCACAAGGTCGTCGATCACCGTCTCGCCGTCCTGCGGCGCCCGCAGGCGGATGACCGGCGCCACGTCCGGCGGCGCGTCGGAGGCGTCGCGGTCGCGCCAGCGGCCGTCATAGCGGATCGGCTTGCCCTCGGCCTTGGCGCGCTCGCGCATCTCGGCAAGTTCCTCGACCGAGGCATAGCACCTGTAGGCGTTGCCGGCGGCCAGCAGGGCGTGCGCGACCTCGGCATGCCGCGCGGCGCGTCGTGACTGGAAAACGATCTCGCCGTCATGGTCGAGACCGAGCCAGTCCAGCCCCGCGATAATGGCGTCGATGGCGGCCTGCGTCGAACGCTCCTTGTCCGTGTCCTCGATCCTGAGCAGGAACTGTCCGCCATGGTGGCGGGAGAACAGCCAGTTGAACAACGCGGTGCGCGCGCCGCCGATATGCAAAAATCCCGTCGGAGAAGGCGCGAAGCGGGTTACAACTGGGGCAGGAGATTGGGGCACGGGAGAGACGGAACTCCTGTTCGGCGAGGGGGCGGGGCGGGGCGCTTCCGCACCGCAACATGCTTCTAGCATACATAGCTCAAAAGGAAAAACTATCACACGTGACTTTCTTCGCCGTTTAATGATCCGGAAAACTGGGGCGGCGAACCGATAATTGAAATATCACAATCAAGTCATTGGGATGGGTTCCATTCTTGAACTGGGGGCTTAGTGCGATAAACGGGATGCTGGCGGCGGAGTGCGACCGCTGGGCGTTGTGGATTCCGGTGTGGATCGGCTGCGGTATCGCCGCCTACTTCGCCTGTGCGATCGAACCGTCACCATGGACCGCGGCGGCATATGCAATGGCGGCCGCGGCGAGCCTGGCGCTGCTTCGCGGCGCGGCACGGTGGCTCGCCATCGCGGGTCTTTGCGTGGCGCTCGGCTTCGCAGCTGCGGTGGTGCGGACCCAGGCCGTATCCGCGCCGGCGATCATGGCGGAAACCCGTGTGCTGGCGCTGTCGGGCCGCGTCGAGAAGGTGGAGCGCTTCGCGCCGAAGGAAACGCGCCTTACCCTGTCCCATCTTGCGGTCGAGGGCTGGAAGGCCGAAGCGACGCCCGAACGGGTGAGGGTCGGCGTGCAGACCCAGGGCGATGACGTCCGCCCCGGCCACCTCGTCGAGCTTCGTGCCGTGCTGATGCCGCCTCCCGGGCCCAGCGTGCCGGGTGGCTATGATTTCTCACGGCAGGCCTGGTTCGACCGGCTCGGCGCGGTCGGCTTTGCCGTCTCCGCGGTCAAGGTGACCGGGCAGGTCGAGGGCTGGGGCGGCTGGCGGGTGGCGCGGTGGCGCGACGACATCGGCCGGCGCCTGCTGGCCCGAACCGGCGGCGATACCGGCGCCATGGCGGTGGCGCTGGTGACCGGGGAGCGGGCCGGGATCAGCGAGGAGACGCTGGAGACGCTGCG
Source organism: Candidatus Kuenenia stuttgartensis (assembly GCA_943329845.2). GTDB lineage: Bacteria > Pseudomonadota > Alphaproteobacteria > SMXS01 > SMXS01 > RI-34. The sequence continues at coordinate 59,388 of CALQFM020000010.1, forward strand.
CGTGGCCGGTATCGCCCATCTGCTGGCCATCTCGGGCATGAACATCGCCATGATGACCGGCTTCGTATTCCTCGTCGTGCGGTTCCTGCTGGCCTGCGTGCCGGGTCTGGCGCTACGCCATCCCATCAAGCAGTGGGCCGCCGTCGCGGCGCTGGCCGCCGGCATCTTCTATCTGCTGATGAGCGGCGCGACGATCCCGACCCAGCGGGCATTCATCGCCTCCACGGTCGTGTTCGCCGGCATATTGCTCGACCGGGTGGCGATCACCATGCGCCTCGTCGCCATCACCGCGATCGCGCTGTTGCTGCTGGCGCCGGAAAGCCTGCTCAGCGTCAGTTTCCAGATGTCGTTCGCGGCGGTGGTCGCGCTGGTCGCGGTGTATGAGCGCGCGAGGGGCTGGCTGACAGCCGGTCATGGCGGACTGCTGCGCAGGGTGTGGGTCTATATCGTCGCCGTCGCCGTCACAAGCCTGGTGGCGGGCGCGGCGACGGGATTCTTCGCCGCCTTCCACTTCAACAACTTCGCCACCTGGGGGCTGCTCACCAACATGGCGGCGGTGCCGATCATGGGCCTGTGGATCATGCCCTGGGTGCTGGCGCTATTCGTCGGGCTGCCGTTCGGGCTCGAGGCGCTGCCGCTGAAGATGGTCGTCTGGGGCAACGAAGTGACCCTGGCCATCGCCAGCCGGGTCGCCGCCCTGCCGGCCGCCGACCTGCGCATCCCGGCGTTACCCGACATCACCATGATGCTGGTGGTGGGCGGCGGCCTGTGGCTGCTGCTATGGACGCGGTCCTGGCGCTGGTGGGGTCTGATGCCAATGGCGGCGGGAATCGCCTTCGCTTTCACCGCCCGTCCGCCTGACGTACTGGTTGACGAAAAGGGCAAGGTCGCGGCTGTGCGAGGCGCATCGGGCGATCTGGTCGTGCTGGGCGGCAGCCCGAAGTCCTTCGCCCGCGAAACCTGGTTGCGCCGCGATGCTCAGAAGGAGACTGAGGAAACCACGACCGCCGACAGGCCGGCCTGCGACACGCTCGGCTGCGTCTACCGGCCGGCGCGGCTGCCCGACCTGCGCATCGCCCTGGTCCGTCTGCCGGATGCGCTGCCGGAGGATTGCGCGCGGGCGGACATCGTCATCAGCGCGGTGCCCGCGTTCGGCCGCTGCCGCGGTCCGCTGCTGGCCATCGACCGCTTCGACCTATGGCGTGGCGGCGCCCATGCCATCTGGCTGGCGAAGGACAGCGTGACGACGCGGTCGGTGGCGCAGGACCAGGGACGCCGCCCCTGGTCGCTTTATGCGCGAAGAACCGTGGAAAAACCGCCCAAGCCTTAGTAGCGGCGGAGCAATCCGACCATACGGCCCTGGATCTTGACCCGGTCGGGACCGAAGATGCGGGTTTCGTAGGCCGGGTTGGCGGCCTCGAGCGCGATCGACGCGCCCTTGCGGCGCAGCTTCTTCAGCGTCGCCTCCATGTCGTCGACCAGCGCAACGACGATGGCGCCGTTCTCGGCGGTGTCGGCGCGTTCGATGATCACCGTGTCGCCGTCGAGGATGCCGGCCTCGATCATGGAATCGCCGGCGACCTCAAGGGCATAGTGCTCCTTGCTGCTGAGCATGCCGGCCGGGAATCCCACGGTGCGATCGTGGTTCTGCAGCGCCTCGATGGGCGTGCCGGCGGCGATCTTGCCCCACAGCGGCATCTCGACCACGCCGTCGGCGCCACTCACCGCGCCGACAAGGGCTTCCGGACGGCGCTTGAAGTTGGGCTCGATGATGTTGCTCTTGGGTTTCTTCGCCGCGGCCTTGGCCTCGGGCAGCTTGATGACTTCCAGCGCGCGGGCCCGGTGGGCGAGGCGGCGGATGAAGCCGCGCTCCTCCAGAGCCGTGATCAGTCGGTGGATGCCGGACTTGGACCGCAGATCGAGCGCTTCCTTCATTTCCTCGAACGAAGGAGAGATGCCGGTGGCTTCCAGCTTCTCATGGATGAAGGTAAGAAGTTCGTGCTGCTTTCGCGTGAGCATGTAGCCTCCCGACAGGAACAAATACTGCTCAAATGTTCTAGTTTAGTTCTTAATTCTGGTCAATATGAAAAGCAGCTAAATGCGGTCCAGGGGCAGGATTTCGACCATGTCGCCGTCGTGGGCGGCGGGAACATGCGGCGGACGGATCACCAGGGCGCCGGCATTGGCGAACAGCGAGATCATGGAACTGTCCTGGGTACGGAACGGCGTGGCGACCGGCATGGTGCGGCCGTCGCCGCGCTCCAGGCTGGCGCGCATGTAGTCCTGGCGGTCGCGGTTGGCGGGCAGGTCGCAGCCCAGGATCGCCTGCTCGCGCGGCAGTTCTACCGGCCTGACGTCGAGCATGGCGCGGATCATCGGCACCAGGAACAGCAGGCCGCAAACCATTGCCGATACGGGGTTTCCGGGCAGGCCGAGCATCAGCGCGCCATCCATGCGGCCGAAGATGAGCGGCTTGCCGGGTCGCAGCGCGATCTTCCAGAAGTCGATTTCCAGGCCTACGTTGCCCAGAACCCTCTTCACCAGGTCATGGTCGCCGACGGAGGCGCCGCCGATCGTCACCAGGATGTCGGCGCCGCGTGCGCCTTCGACCATGCCGCGCAGCGATTGCTCGTCGTCACGGGCGATACCGAGGTCGGTGGCGATGCCGCCATGGCGTTCGATCAGTGCCTTCAGCGCGATCGAGTTGGAGCTCACGATCTGGTTCGGCCCGACCGGCTCACCGGGCCGGACCAGTTCGTCGCCGGTTGCCAGCAAGGCCACGCGGGGTTTGCGCCGCACGTCCGCCCAGGGCACGCCCATCGCGGCGAGCAACCCGACGCCGGCGGGCGACAGCACCCGGCCGGCGCGGAGCAGGACGTCGTCCTCGCGGAAGTCGATGCCCGCGCGGCGGATATGCTGTCCGAGACCGCCGGCTTCCCTCACCGTCACGGTGCCTTCGCCCGTATCCGTATCTTCCTGAAGCACAACGGCGTTGGCGCCCGCGGGCACCGGTCCGCCGGTGAAGATGCGAACGGCCTCTCCCGGTCCGACGGTGCCGTCGAAAGCATCGCCCGCCGGCGCGTGACCCACCACGCGCAGCGTCGCCGGTACCGAGGCGATGTCTTCGGCTCGGACCGCGTAGCCGTCCATGGCCGAAACGTCGAACGGTGGCTGGGTACGGCGCGCGGCGGCATCGACGGCGAGCGACCGTCCCGCCGCCTCGGCCAGTGAGACGCTCTCCGACGGCATCAGCGGGCATTGCCCGAGGATGCGCTCCAGCGCTTCATCGACCGAGATCATGCTATTCGCCTTCGAACGTGCCGGACTTGCCGCCCGACTTGTGGATCAGCCTGATGTCGCCGATCCGCATGGCGCGGTCGACGGCCTTGCACATGTCGTAGATGGTAAGCGCGGCGACGGAAACGGCGGTCAGCGCTTCCATTTCCACGCCGGTCCTGCCGGTCACCTTCACCGTCGCCTCGATCTCGACGGCGTTGTCCGCGTCGAGGCTGGCCAGCTCGAGGGTGACCTTGTCGAGGGGCAGGGGATGGCACAGCGGAATCAGCTCGGACGTGCGCTTGGCGGCCATGATGCCGGCCAGGCGGGCCACGCCCAGCACGTCGCCCTTCTTGTGGCGGCCTTCGCGGATCATGGCGAGGGTTTCCGGCAGCATGACGATGCGGCCCCTGGCGACTGCGACCCGTTCGGTGACGGACTTGCCCGACACATCGACCATGACCGCGTTGCCGTCACTGTCGAAATGCGTCAGGCCGGCCATCACGCGGCTCCCAGCAGCGCCGCGGTGGCACGGGCAACGTCCGGCTGCTTCATCAGGGATTCGCCCACCAGGAAGCACTTCATGTTGTAGCGGGCCAGGTCGACCAGCTCGTCATGGGTATGGATGCCACTCTCGCCGACGACCAGGCGGTCGATCGGCACGCGCGGGCCCAGGTCGCGGGCGGTCTGCAGGTCGACGGTCAGGGTCTTCAGGTTGCGGTTGTTGATGCCGATGAGCGGCACGTCGAGGTCGAGCGCGCGGTCCAGTTCCTTGGCATTGTGGACTTCCACCAGCACGTCCATGCCCCAGTTGGCGGCGCACACCGCCAGCTCCATGGCCTGGCTGTCCTCCAGCGCGGCCATGATCAGCAGGATGCAGTCGGCGCCCAGCGCGCGCGCCTCGGCGACCTGGTAGGGATCGAGCATGAAGTCCTTGCGCAGCACCGGCAGGGAGACCGCCTTGCGCGCGGCGACCAGATAGGCGTCGTCGCCCTGGAAATAGGGGACGTCGGTCAGCACCGACAGGCAGGTGGCGCCACCTGCCTCGTAGGCGCGGGCCAGTGCCGGCGGATCGAAATCGGCTCGGATCAGGCCTTTCGACGGGCTGGCCTTCTTGATCTCGGCGATCAGTCCGAAGCCGCCGCCTTCGACGACCGCGTGCAGGCTCGCCATGAAGCCGCGCGGCGGCGAGGCGGCGCGTGCGGCGTCCTCGATCACGGAAAGGGGGCGTGCCGCCTTGCAGGCGGCCACATGCTGGCGTTTGTCGGCGCAGATTCTGGCGAGGACGTCGGTCATGGGGCGTTCGACAGTGTCACGAGTTTGTCGAGGGTAGCCTTCGCCCCGCCGGAGTCCAGCGCGTCGGCGGCCATGGCGACACCAGCGCGCAGGTCGGGCGCCTTGCCGGCCACCAGCAGCGCGGCCGCGGCGTTGATCAGCACGATGTCCCGGTAGGCGCCGGGCTCGCCATCGAGCAGGGCGCGCAGCGCGGCAGCGTTGTGCGCCGGATCGCCGCCCTTCAGGTCCTCGGGGCGCGCATAGGGCAGGCCGGCGTCCTCCGGCGTAATCGCGAATTCGCGGATACGGCCGTCGCGCAATTCGGCGACGCGGGTCGCCGCTGTGGTCGTGATCTCGTCGAGGCCGTCCTCGCCATGGACGACCCAGACGGCGGTCGAGCCCAGATTGCGCAGCACTTCGGCCATGGGCCTTACCCAGCCTCCGTCGAACACGCCCAGCAATTGGCGCGATGCGCCGGCCGGATTGGACAACGGGCCCAGCAGGTTGAAGATCGTCCTCGTGCCCAGCTCGACCCTCACAGGCCCCACGTGGCGCATGGCGGTATGGTGCTTCGGCGCCATCAGGAAGGCGATGCCGGCGCCGGCCAGACAGCGCTCGAGCACGTCCGGCTCGCGGTCGATGTCGACGCCCAGCTGATGAAGCACCTCGGCCGAGCCCGACCGGGACGACAGCGCCCGGTTGCCGTGCTTGGCGACGGGGACGCCGAGCGCGGCGACGACCAGCGCAACGGCCGTGGAGATGTTGTAGCTGCCGCTGCCGTCGCCGCCGGTGCCGCAGGTGTCGATGGCGCCGGCGGGCGCGGTCACCCGCACGGCCTTCTCGCGCATCACCCGGGCGCCCCCGGTGATCTCCGCGACGGTCTCGCCGCGCACCCGCAGCGCCATCAGGAACGCGCCCATCTGGGCCGGCGTCACGTCGCCGTCCATCATGGCGCTGAACACCGTGTAGGCCTCGTCCTCGGAGAGGCTCGCCCCGGTCGCGACCTTGGCGATGAAAGGTTTGATGTCGGCCATCAGGCGGCGTTGCGGGTGCGTGCGCGGTCGAGGAAGTTGCGCAGCAGGTCGTGGCCGTGCTCGGATTCGATGCTTTCCGGATGGAATTGCACGCCGTGTACTTCGAACTGGCGGTGCTCCAGGCCCATGATCAGGCCGTCGTCGGTCCAGGCCGTGATCTCGAGGCAGTCGGGCAGGGTAGCGCGTTCGGCGATCAGCGAATGGTAGCGGGTCGCCCGGAATCTCGACGGCAGACCGTGGAACAGGCCCTTGCCGGTGTTGTTGATATCGCTGACCTTGCCGTGCATCAGGCTGGGCGCGCGGATCACCCGGCCGCCGAACGCCTGGGCGATCGCCTGGTGGCCGAGACAGACGCCGAGCAGTGGAATCCTGCCGGCGGCGGCACCGATCAGGTCGAGGCAGATGCCGGCCTCGTTGGGCGTGCAGGGACCCGGCGACAGTACGATGCCCTCGGGCTTCAGGGCCATCAATTCGGCGACGCCGATCTGGTCGTTCCGGTGCACGACGACGTCCGCCCCCAGTTCCGCCAGGTAGTGGAACAGGTTGTAGGTGAAGCTGTCGTAGTTATCGATCAGGACGAACATCGCACCCCAACACCTTGGCACTCCTGCGGATGAGGCGCTGTCGGTCCATACGGGCCGGCGCCGGTGTTCCGCCATGTGAGAACGATATAAGGCAGTCGGGGCGGGATGCATAGATTCCATGAGACGACGGACGAAAAAGAGGGCCGCGCCGAAGCGCGGCCCTCCGCGGTCTCATGGATCGGATCAGGCGAAGAAGCCGGCCAGGCCGATTCCTTCGTCACGGTGACGGCCACCCATGCGGGCGGCCATGGAGGCACCGGCCGCGGCGACGAGCAACGATGCGACGGTCAGGAACGCGGCAAGGACAGCAAACTTGCGCGCGGCGTCGGCGGCGTCGCGCGCCTTCGCCTCGGCCGTCGTTGCGGCCTGGTCGACCTGCTGCAGCACGTTGTCGACCCTGGCGCGGGCCTCCTGATCGGAAACGCCGGTTTCCCGCGCGACGAGATGCGCGAGTTGCGTCTTGTCGGCCTCGGTCAGTCCGTCGTCGCGGGCCGCGCCCATGACGAGAATCCGGCCGGCCTCTTGCTTCGACTCGTCGGAGACCGGTCCGGGACCGCCCATGGCGTCGTCCGGCATGGCCTGCTCATCAACCATCGTTTGCTCGTCCGGAGCGGCTGCCACATCCGGATTGGACGTCCGCGGGGCGGACGCGCGGAACAGGGCGTCGGCGAAATAGGCCGACGTCTCGTCGTCGCTTGCGGCGGCACCCGCCGCAGCCACACCGGCGCCGACCGCGGCACCGGCAACCTGGGCGCCGGTCTTCATGACGCCCGCAGCCACCGAAGCCGCAAGCATGCCGCCGATCAGCACGCCGACGGCCCAGACCGTGAGTCCATGGGTGGCGTCACGCACGGTCACCTCGTGCGGAGACGAATCGAAGGCGCGGCGCCGCATGCGACCGGCCAAATAGCCGCCGATCGAGAAGCTGGCGACGGTGACGATCACCGTCCAGAGGGCAGTGAGGATGATAAACCCGATCCCGGGTGGCTCTGCACCTTCCTGCGGCGAGACGAAGCTCAGTCCCAGCGCGGAGCCGAAGGTCATCAGGACGAGCGAGATCGCGGCGGCCATGACCGCGCCGGCGATCACCGCGCCCCAGTCGATGTGTGATTTGGTCGAGGGTTGCTGGTCGACGGCGACGACGACGCCGTCCGCTGTGGTCACTGCCATTGTATCCTCCCGTTAAAGCCCAGACGCTCAGCGCAGTCCGAAAAACGAAAGGACGGCGATGACCACGACAACCAGTCCGACCAGATAGATGATCCCATTCACGGCAAGCCTCCATTTTATTGTTGATGCCACGGCCCCGTCGCCGCAGTAACAGCCCGCCGTCCCATAAGTTCCGCCGATTTCGGATTCCGCCGTCGATTCCGTGCCTTATCGCGCATATATAAATCAGGACGCCGGCCGTTCCGTCCGCCCGAGAGTGAGCATCTGAGTTGAAATCCCGTTTCGCGTTCAGCCGTTCCAATCTGCCCTTGCTGCTGGCGGGCGCGGTGACTGCCATCTCGCTGGTGATCGTCCTCGTGGTCATGCTGGCAGATGGCGAGCCTGAAAAGGCCGTGGCGCCGGTTGCCGTCCGGCAGCCGCCAGCATCGGCCGTGCCGGACGTGGAGACGAAGGGCGCCGACCCGATCGGTGACCTGATCGCCAGCCTGCCCGAGAAAAGTCCGCATGCGGCGCCGCCGCAGGAAGGGTTGCCGACCTTCGACGGCGAACCGGCATGGAAGCGCTATGCGACCGCCACCGCCCTTCCGGGGGGAAAGGCGGTGATCGCCGTCGTGATCGACGACGTGGGCCTGAACCGGGCGCGCACCGCCGACGTGATCGGCCTGCCGGCGCCGGTGACCCTGTCGTTCATGCCCTATGGCGAGGACCTGCAGGAGCATGTGGACAAGGCGCGGACCCTGGGCCATGAGGTCATGCTGCACCTGCCCATGCAGCCCGAGAGCGACAAGGAGGATCCCGGCCCCAGGGCGCTGCTCACCACCTTGCCGCCGCAGGAGCTGCAGGACCGGGTGGTGTGGAACATGGACCGGTTCACCGGCTATGTCGGCTTCAACAACCACATGGGCAGCAAATTCACCGCCGACCAGGAAGGCATGGCCGTTGTGATGCGCGAGGCCGCCAGACGCGGCCTGATGTTCCTGGATTCGCGCACCACGCCCCACACCAGGGGACCGGCCGCCGCCGCCAGCTTCGGCGTCCCGCTGCTCAAGCGCGACATCTTCATCGACAATGTGGCGACCGAAGCGGCTGTGCGCGCCCAGCTCGACAAGGCGGCCGAGCTTGCCCGCAAACGGGGCGTGGCCATCGTCATCGGCCATCCCCACAAGGCGACCGTGGCGGCGCTGCAGGCGTGGATTCCGACCCTGCAGGACGTGACGCTGGTGCCGATCACGACGCTGCTGAACCGGCCTCGGCCCGAGCCGGCGGTGGCGGAGACGCGGTAGCTACTGCCCTCTGCCCGGCGTCGCCGCGAACCTGACGGCTTCCTGGGCGGCGCGGACGAGGGCGCGGGCCTTGGCGCGGCATTCGGCGTCCTCGCTTTCGGGGACGCTGTCGGCGACGATGCCGGCGCCGGCCTGGACGTACATCACGCCGTCCTTGACCAGCCCGGTGCGGAGCACGATGGCGGTGTCCATGGAGCCGCCGGCCGAGAAATAGCCGACGCCGCCGGCATAGATGCCGCGCTTTTCCACTTCCAGCTCGTCGATGATCTCCATGGCCCGCACCTTGGGCGCGCCCGAGACGGTGCCGGCGGGGAAGCCTCCGCACAGGGCGTCGATGCCGTCGTGCTTCGGGTCGATCTCGCCGCGCACGTTGGAGACGATGTGCATGACGTGGGAATAGAGCTCGATGGTGTTCTGCTCGGTCACCTCGACGGTGCCGGGCTTCGCCACGCGGCCCACGTCGTTGCGGCCCAGGTCGAGCAGCATCAGGTGCTCGGACAGCTCCTTGGGGTCGGCCAGCAGGCCTTCCATCAGTGCCTTGTCCTCGGCGGCGGTGGCGCCGCGCGGGCGGGTGCCGGCGATGGGGCGGATGGTGACCTCGCCGTCCTTCAGCCGCACCAGGATCTCGGGGCTCGACCCGGTCACCGCGAAGCCGTCCATGTCCATGTAGTACATGTAGGGCGACGGGTTGGTGCGCCGAAGCGCCCGGTAGAGCGCGAAGGGCGGCAGGTCGAACGGCACCGAAAAACGCTGCGACAGCACCACCTGGAAAATGTCGCCGGCGGCGATGTACTCTTGGGCCTTGCGGACCATGTCGAGATAGCGCTCGCGCGGCGTGTTGGACACGGGCTCGGGCAGGGCAGGGACCTCGATGCCGGCGCTGTGGGCGGCGGGCACCGGGGTGTCGAGGGCGTCGATGCCAAGCCACAGCCGGTCGAGCGCCCGGCTGTAGGCGGCCTCGGCGGTCACGCCGGGCTGCGGGCGCACCGGCGTCACCAGGATCACCAGGTCCTTCACGCTGTCGAACACCGCCATCAGCGTCGGGCGCAGGAACATGCCGTCCGGCGTGCCGAGCGGGTCGGGGTTGGGCGCGGGCAGCTTTTCCATCAGCCGCACCATGTCGTAGCCCATGTAGCCGACCAGGCCCGCGGCCATGGGCGGCAGCTCCTCGGGCAGGTCGATCAGCGATTCCGCGATCAGCGCGCGCATGGACTGCAGCGGGTGGCCCGGTTCAGGGGTGAACGCGGCGGTGTCGCCAAGGGCGTTGCGGTTGATCTCGGCGCGTTCCCCGACGCAGCGCCAGATCACGTCCGGCATCAGGCCGATGATCGAATAGCGGCCGCGGATGGCGCCGCCTTCCACCGATTCCAGCAGGAAGGTATGACTGCGGCCCTGCGTCAGCTTCAGGAAGGCCGAGACCGGCGTCTCGAGATCGGCGACCAGCGTGGTCCAGACGACCTGCGGCCGGCCGGCCTGGTAGGCGGCGCGAAAGGCGTCCCTGTCCGGCGAGAAGTCGGTCATGCGCGCACCGACGAGCGGATTACCAGCCGGCTTGCCCGCCCATGTCGGATCACCGGTGTCACGGCATCTGCGAGAGCATCTGGTCGACGAGCTTCTGGTTCCGGGTCACGGAATACTTGTCGAACAGGTAGGTCTGGTACTGGGCGAAGATGTCCAGCTTCAGGGTTTCGCCGAGGCTGTTCCTGATCTGCTTGTACTCGTCGCTGTTCTGGTCGATGGGCATGGACTTCACCTCGGCGACGCGGACGACGAAATAGCCGTCATTGCGCACGGACGGGCCGAACACCACGCCGTCCTTCTTCGCATCGAACATGGCGATCAGCAGGTCGCGCGAGAAGGCGCCGCCCAGCTTGCCCGCTTCGGCGCGGCTGACCACCGGCGTCGACGACACGGTGGCGCCGACTTCCGCCGCCGCGTCGGACAGCGACGTGCCGGCGCGCACTTTCTGGACCATCTTCTCGGCGATCGAGCGGGCGGCCTTATCGCGGGCCTCGCGGGTCCAGTCGGCGCGCACCTGATCCGTGATCTGCTTCAGCGGTATGACCCGTGCCGGGACGATCTTGTCGAGCTGGGTGATGAAATAGCCGTTCTCGCCATCGTCCTCGAGATCGATGAACTCGCCTTCGGTCTTGCCGAACAGGGACGGAACGAAGGTCTTGCCCGGCGGCAGGCCGGTCACCGCCAGGCCCAGATCGTCCTTGCCATCGCCGTTCATCAGCTTGACCGACCGCAGCGGCAGCTCCAGCGACTTGGCGATCGCGTCGATCGGCGCGCCGGTGGCGATCTGGGTGCGCGCCTTTTCCGCCAGGTCGTCGAGGGCGGCGCTGACCTGCCGGTCGACGATATCCTTCATCAGCTGCGGACGGGCTTCGTCCAGCGAAACCTCGCGGCCGGGCGTGACGGAGTCGACCTTGAAGATCACCCAGCCCAGCTTGCTGTTGACCGGGTCGCCGGTCTCGCCCTGGGCGATCGAGAAAGCCTTGTTCGCGGCTTCGTCGCCGAGATAGGACAGCTTCGATTTCTCGGCGGCGGGGAGCGCGGTCTCGGCCGCGGACATGCCGGCCGACTTGGCGACGGCGGCGAAATCCTCGCCGGCGTCGAGCCGCTGCTTCAGCTTCTTCGCGGTGTCCTCGGCCGGGACGATGATCTGCTTCAGGTCGCGCTTCTCGGCGGCCGACAGGGTGGCCTTGCGCGCCGCGTACTCGGCCTTCAGCTGCTCCTCGGTCACCTGGGTGCGCGCCGCCAGCTCGGCCTGGTTTAGCGCCAGATAGCGGAACGCCCGGAATTCGGGCTGCGAATAGGCCTGCTTGTGGGCGTCGTAGTAGCTCTTGAGGTCCTTGTCGCCGGGCTCCGGGATGTTGGTCATGGCGGCGGCCGGGATGCCGACATAGTTGGCCCAGCGGACTTCCGAGCCATAGGAATAGAGCGCCTGGACCACGGCCTCGGGGACGATGACGCCGCTGCGCAGGGTGCCGAGCAGGTCGGCGCGCTCCATCAGGCGGCGAATCTCGTGCTCGTACATGGCTTCGGTCATGCCGCGCTGGCGCAGGCTCTCACGGTAGATCGCCCGGTCGAACGTGCCGCCGGGGCCCTGGAATTGCGGCGCTTCATGGATCGCCTTGGCGATGCGCTTGTCGGAGGCGCGCACGCCCAGGCTGTCGGCCGCGTTGTCCAGCGCGGCGCCCATCACCAGCCGCTCCAGCGTCAGCTTGTCGACGCCGTCGGCGATGGCCTGCACCTTGGTGTAGGGCTGCGACGGATCCTTGGTGCGCATGCCCAGCTCGGCGCGGAAGGCGCGGTCGTATTCGCCCTGCGTGACATGCACGCTGTCGACGGTCGCCACGGTCGACGGACCCGTCAGATGCGCGGACTGAACGCCCCAGAGCACGAAGCTGGCGATGATAAGGATCAGCAGGCCCCGCAGGATCCAGGAATTCGCGCCTTTGCGCAGCGCAGTCAGCATCGTTGATGTTCTCCCCAGGGGGCGGAGGCCCGGCGGTTCGGGCTGGATTGGGCGCGCATCATAGTCAGGGTGGCCACCCCTCGCAACCGGCAAGCCGGGACTGGAAACCGCTACGCCGGTCTGCTATCGGGAAATCCGGTCCATAACGTCAGGAACAGCCGATGAGCAATGCACCGAAGCCGCTGGTGGCGGGCAACTGGAAGATGAACGGCTCGGTCGCCAGCGCCGACGAGGCCAGGCGCATGGCCGACGGGCTGGCAGCGCTGGCTGGCCTCCGCTGCGTCGCCATGATCTGCCCGCCGTTTCCACTGGTAGGCCTGTTCGCGCGGGTGCTGTCTGGCACCGCGCTCGCCGTGGGCGCGCAGGACTGCCATCCCAAGCCGAGCGGCGCGCACACCGGCGACGTCAGCGCCGAGCTGCTGGCCGAGGTTGGTGCGTCCGCGATCATCGTCGGCCACTCCGAGCGCCGGCAGGACCACGCCGAGACCGACGCGCTGGTTGCATCGAAGGCCGAGGCGGCGTGGCGCGCCGGCCTGACCGCCATCATCTGCGTCGGCGAGACCGAGGCCGAACGGGCGGGCGGCCGCACGCTCGACGTCATCGGCGGCCAGCTTGCCGGCTCGGTGCCGGCCGCCGCGCGTCCGGAAACCACGGTCGTCGCCTACGAGCCGGTGTGGGCCATTGGCACTGGCAGGACGCCCACGCCTGAAGACGTGGCCGAGGTGCATGCCTTCATCCGCGAGACGCTGGTCAGGCGGCTGGGCGAAGCGGGCAGGGGCATCCGCCTGCTCTATGGCGGCTCGGTCAAGCCATCCAACGCGGCCGAGCTGATGGCGGTCGCCAATGTGGACGGCGCGCTGGTCGGCGGCGCGAGCTTGAAGGCCGACGATTTTCTGGGGATTATGGCGGCGTACACATAAGGCATGCCGGCGACGCCAGCCGTCCGGCATTGGATTTGGGGGAATTCATGTTCCGGACGCTTGCCGCCGCCTGCCTTGTTTTGGTTACCACGCCCGCCACGGCGCACGAACCTTTGCCGGTCGAGCTCTTCGCCAGCATCCCCATCATCGGCGGGCCGCGCGACGATTCCATCAGTCTGTCGCCTGACGGGTCGCATTACGCGGCGATTGTCTCGGTGAAGGGCAGCCCGGCGCTCGCCAGCGTGCCGACAAGCGGCGACTCCGTGGGAATCAGGATGACCGGCTACGGTGACTATGACCCACGCTGGTATGCCTGGGCCACGAATCGTCATCTTCTGATCAGCTTCGGTTTTCCGTATCGCCGCTATGGTGTCGAGACGATGGAGACACGGCTGGTGGTGTTCGATACAGAGAAGGGTACGCTCGAGCCCCTGATCCGCTTCAGGGAAGCCATTGTCGGCAAGGAGGCGGAAAGGCATCTCTCCCAGTTCCAGGATGACGTGGTCAGCCGGCTGCCGCTGAAGGGCAACAAGATCAACGTGGCGCTGGATCAAGATACGCCCGGGCTTCCGGGCGTCTTCAGCTTCGATATCGAGGGGGATACGGTCGGCGACCGCATCCTGCGCGAGCGTGCAGGCGTGCTGGACTGGGAGGAGGACGCCAATGGCGTGATCCGGCTGGGATACGGCCTCCGGCGGAGCACCAGCGGCTACCTGAAGCAGGAAGCGCGGATCGTGTTCCGGCAGTCCGAGGATGACGAGTTCACCACACAGGCCACCTTTGACCCGCGTGATGTGGAAGGAGCCGCATTCGATGTCATGGGCTTCACCGAGGATCCCAACGTCATTCTCATCCGCGATCTCAACGAACAGGGGCGGATGGCGATCTACAAGTTCGACACTACCACTTCCAAGGTCGTCGGCACGGTTTTCTCCCATGAGAAATACGATGTGAGCAGCATCTCGTTCGAGCCTGGGACCGACCGCCTTGCCAGCGTAGGCTACGTGGCCGACGCGCCGGCGAGGATCTTTTTCGATGATCTGGAAAAGCGGGACCATGCCGCGCTGCACAAGCTGTATCCCGACCTGCAGTCGGCGATTGTCAGCCGGGATATGGACCGAACCAAGGCCATCGCCCGGACTGAGAGCCCTTCGTCGCCGCCGGCGTACTACTATTTCGATATGGTCAAGAACGTCTACGCGCCTTTGGGCAGCGCCTATCCGCAGCTCCACGGCCGTACACTGAGCGAAACCAGGGTCATATCCTATGACGCCCGTGACGGTCTGAAGATCGAGGGCTACCTGACCGTGCCCAAGGGAGCCGAAGCGAAGAACCTGCCGATCATCGTCCATCCCCATGGCGGACCTGCCTCGCGCGATACGCTGACCTACGACTACTGGGTGCAGTATTTCGTCAGCCGTGGCTGGGCGGTCCTGCAGGTGAATTTCCGCGGCTCGACGGGCTATGGCAGAGAGTTCGAGGATGCCGGCGACGGGCAATGGGGCAAGGCCATGCAGGACGACGTGACCGATGGCCTGAAATGGGTCATCGCACAGGGCATTGCCGATCCAGGGCGGGTCTGCATTGTTGGCGGTTCCTATGGCGGATACGTGGCCCTGCAGGCTGCCGCCGCGACGCCCGAGCTTTATCGCTGTGCGGTCGCGCTAAACGGCGTCAGCGATATCCAGGAACGCATCGAGGACCTGCGCCACTATTCCAGCTACTTGATCGCACGAGAGTATCTGACGCAGGAGGATGCCGCCGACAAGTCGCCGGCACAGCATGCCGACAAGGTAGCCATTCCCGTTCTCGTCGCCTACGGCACCAAGGACCGGGTGGTCAACGCCGATCACAGCCGCCGGATGATCTCGGCGCTGAAACGTGCGGGCAAGAACGTCGTAGTGGTCGAACTTGAGGGTGGCGACCACGGCCTGACCCTTGAACGGCACAGGATCGCCTTCTTCCGGGCGATGGACGAATTCCTGCAGAAGCACCTGGGACTGGGGCCGGTGCCGTCTTCGGAGGTCGCCTCGGCGACCGCCAAATAACGGTATGGCACCACCGGTACAGTTGGTGTAAAAGCCCCCCAACCCTGACCCATGAAAGCGTCATGCAAGAAGTCGTACTCATCATCCTGTTGGTGGTCGCCGTCGCTATGGTGATCGTGATCCTGATGCAGCGCTCGGAAGGCGGCGCGGCCACCCTGACGGGCGGCGCGTCCTCGGGCGGCTTCATGTCGGTGCGCGGCGCGGCCAGCTTCCTGACCCGGTTGACGGCCTTCCTGGCCGCGGCGTTCTTTCTGCTGTGCCTGGGTCTGGCGGTGCTGGCGGCGCGCGGCGGCGACAACGCCGGTTCGGTCATGGACAAGGCCCAGGTGCCGGCAACCAAGACGCCGGCGGGTTCGGCCCCGGCGGCGCCCGCCGCGCCGGCCAAGCCCGCGGCGCCTAGCGTGCCGTACCAGGAGTAGCTCTAAACCCGTCCCTTCAACAACCGCATGCGTGCCCCCGGTCCATGACGCGATTCATATTCATCACCGGGGGAGTGGTCTCTTCGTTGGGGAAGGGGCTTGCTTCCGCCGCTCTGGGCGCTTTGCTGCAGGCCAGGGGCTACAAGGTCCGCCTGCGCAAGCTCGATCCCTATCTCAATGTCGATCCGGGCACCATGAGCCCGTATCAGCATGGTGAGGTCTATGTGACCGACGACGGGGCCGAGACCGACCTGGACCTTGGCCATTACGAGCGTTTCACCGGCGTCGCCTCGCGCAGGAGCGACAACGTCACCTCCGGGCGCATCTACCAGCAGATCATCACCAAGGAACGGCGCGGCGACTATCTCGGCGGCACCGTGCAGGTGATTCCGCACGTCACCGATGCGATCAAGGAATTCGCGCTGGCCGAACAGGACGGCTGCGACTTCATCCTGTGCGAGGTCGGCGGCACGATCGGCGACATCGAGAGCCTGCCGTTCCTCGAGGCCATCCGCCAGCTCGGCAACGACCTCGGCGACAACGCCATCTTCATTCACCTGACCTTGGTGCCCTACATCGCCTCGGCCGGCGAGCTGAAGACCAAGCCGACCCAGCATTCCGTGAAGGAACTGCGCGGCATCGGCATCCAGCCGCATATCCTGATGTGCCGCAGCGAGCATGAGATTCCCGCGTCCGACCGCCGCAAGATCGCGCTGTTCTGCAACGTGCGCGAGGAGGCGGTGATCCCGGCTCTCGACGTGGCGAGCATTTACGAGGTGCCGCTGCGCTATCACGAGCAGGGCCTCGATACCCAGGTGCTGAAGGCGTTCCGCATCGATGACGCGCCGCCGCCCGACCTGTCGGCCTGGCGGAACGTGGTCAAGCGGGTGAAGGAGCCGGAAGGCAAGGTGACCATCGCCGTTGTCGGCAAGTACACCGGTCTGAAGGACGCCTACAAATCGCTGGAAGAGGCGCTGGTCCACGGCGGCATCGCCAACAACGTCAAGGTCAACATCGACTGGTTCGATTCGGAGATCTTCGAATCCGAGGACGCGGTTGTGCACCTGGAGAACGTCCACGGCATCCTGGTCCCCGGCGGCTTCGGCAACCGCGGCGCGGAAGGCAAGATCGCCGCCGCCACCTTCGCCCGCACGCGGCTGGTGCCGTATTTCGGTATCTGCTTCGGCATGCAGCTGGCGGTCATCGAGGCGGCGCGCAACCTGGCGGGCGTCCCGGCCGCCAACTCCACCGAGTTCGGCCCGTGCCCCGATCCCGTCGTCGGCCTGATGACCGAATGGGAGCACGAGGGCGCCCGGGAGACCCGGTCCGAAACCTCCGACATGGGCGGCACGCTGCGGCTCGGCGCCTATCCCGCGGTGCTGCAGGGCAATTCGCAGGTCGGCGGCATCTATGGCGCGGGCACCATATCGGAGCGCCACCGGCATCGCTACGAGGTCAACATCAACTACAAGGACCGGCTGGAACAGGCCGGCCTGCTGTTCTCCGGCATGTCGCCCGACGGCCGCCTGCCCGAGATCGTCGAGAATCCGGGCCATCCATGGTTCATCGGCGTGCAATTCCATCCGGAGCTGAAGTCGAAGCCGTTCGACCCGCATCCGCTGTTCGTTTCGTTCATCCGCGCCGCCGTCGCACAGTCGCGCCTGGTCTAGGCGCGGCCGGATCCGGAACCGCCAATCAAGAAAGGGGAATTCCCATGACCGCCATCGCCGATATCGCCGCCCGCCAGATCTTCGACAGCCGCGGCAATCCCACCGTGGAAGTGGACGTGGTGCTGGAATCGGGCGCGGCCGGCCGCGCCGCGGTGCCGTCGGGCGCGTCGACCGGCGCCCATGAGGCCGTCGAGTTGCGCGACGGCGGCGCCCGCTACCTGGGCAAGGGCGTCACCAAGGCGGTCAATGCCGTCAACACCGAGATCTTCGAGGCGCTGGCCGGCCTCGACGCCGAGGACCAGCGAGCCCTCGACCGGATCATGATCGATCTGGACGGCACGCCCAACAAGTCGCGCCTGGGCGCCAACGCCATCCTGGGCGTCAGCCTGGCCATCGCCAAGGCGGCCGCCGCCGAATCCGGCCTGCCGCTTTACCGTTACGTGGGCGGCGCTTCGGCGCACATCCTGCCGGTGCCGATGATGAACATCGTCAATGGCGGCGCCCATGCCGACAACCCCATCGACATCCAGGAATTCATGATCATGCCGGTGGCGGCCGAAAGCCTCGCTGACGCCGTGCGCATGGGCTCGGAGATCTTCCACACGCTGAAGAAGGAACTGTCCGCGGCGGGCCACAACACCAATGTGGGCGACGAGGGCGGCTTCGCGCCGAACCTGGCGAGCACCACGGCGGCGCTGGACTTCGTCATGAAGTCGATCGAGAAGGCGGGCTACCGGGCCGGCGACGAGGTCATGCTGGCGCTCGACGCCGCCGCCACCGAGTTCTTCAAGGACGGCCGCTATCATCTTGAAGGCGAAGGCAAGGTGCTCGACGCCGGGGAAATGGCCGCCTACTGGACGGACCTCGCCGGCCGCTATCCGATCATCTCCATCGAGGACGGCATGTCGGAGGATGATTTCGAGGGCTGGAAGGCGCTGACCGACGCCATTGGCAACAAGGTGCAGCTGGTCGGCGACGACCTGTTCGTCACCAACCCGTCGCGGCTGTCTGCCGGCATCAAGGGCGGCCTGGCCAACTCGATCCTGGTGAAGGTCAACCAGATCGGCACCTTGTCGGAGACTCTCGAGGCGGTGAACATGGCGCACCGTGCCGGCTACACGGCGGTGATGTCGCACCGCTCGGGCGAGACCGAGGACTCGACCATCGCCGACCTGGCGGTCGCCACCAACTGCGGCCAGATCAAGACCGGCTCGCTCGCGCGCTCGGACCGGCTGGCCAAATACAACCAGCTGATCCGCATCGAGGAGCAGCTCGGCGACATGGCCGTGTATGCCGGCCGGTCGATTCTCAGGGGTTGAGGCAGCATCCTGCCTCAATGACTCGCGGACTCTTCACAAGTTGCTGAATCGATGAAGAATTCTGTTTGACCCGCTGACTCGCGTGTGATTCACTATTTCACATGCGCAAAGGGGCAATCAGACAGATGACGCTCGATGCGATCCTCCCGGGGGTCGTCATGTGTCTCATCGCGTATTTTTGCTACCATGCCGTGCAGGGCGAGCTGGGCCTGCTGTCCTATGTGCGGCTGGAGCGCCAGAAGTCCTCGCTCGAGGCCGAAGCCGAGGCAGTCACTGCCCAGCGCGCGGCCTTGGAGCATCGGGTGCGGCTGATGGCGCCCGACAAGGTCGATCCCGATCTGCTCGACGAACTGGCGCGCTATGAACTCGGTTTCGCCCATCCGGACGAAATCGTGATTCTGAACGAGACCCTCAAAACCAACTGATCCGCCTTATATTCTTTCATGTGGATGCCGCACGGCGAAACATCCGTACGCTCGTCGACGCCGTACCCTAACAAACTGGCGAACTGAAAAACGTCACTGATCGGCGATTGATTTTCGCCTGCGAAGCGTCGGTAATATGGCCCAGTGGGCAGCGCCGGACGATGGTCAACGGGCGCGCCCTGACGTTGAAGGGGACCGCATGCCAACCAAGAAACCGGCGACCAAGGCCAAGCAGCGCCCCGCGCGCACCTCGGCGCCGCCGCCCTACAAGGCCAAGCCCAAGGAATTGCTGGAGTTCTACCGCGAGATGCTGCTGATCCGCCGCTTCGAGGAGCGTGCGGGCCAGATGTACGGCATGGGCCTGATCGGTGGATTCTGCCATCTCTACATTGGCCAGGAAGCGGTCATCACCGGCGTCCACTCGGCGATGAAGGACGGTGATTCCCTGATCACCGCCTACCGCGATCACGGCCACATCCTTGCCGTCGGCACCAATCCCAACGCCGTCATGGCCGAACTGACCGGTCGCGCCGGTGGCGTTTCGAAGGGCAAGGGCGGCTCCATGCACATGTTCGACCGCAAGGCGAACTTCTATGGTGGCCACGGCATCGTCGGGGCGCAGATCCCGCTGGGCTCGGGCATCGCCTTCGCCCACAAGTACCGGGGCGATGGCGGCGTCAGCGTGACCTTCTTCGGCGACGGCGCCGCCAATCAGGGCCAGGTCTACGAAGCCTTCAACATGGCCGAGCTCTGGCAGCTCCCGGTGGTCTACATCATCGAGAACAACCAGTACGCCATGGGCACGTCGGTCGAGCGCTCGTCTTCGGAAACCCACTTCTACAAGCGCGGCGCCAGCTTCCGTATCCCCGGCTACGAGGTCGACGGCATGGACGTGCTGGCGGTGCGCGCGGCGGCCGAGGACGCCATTGCCTTCGTGCGCGACGGCAACGGGCCTATCATCCTGGAGATGAAGACCTATCGCTACCGCGGCCATTCCATGTCCGATCCGGCGAAATACCGCACCCGTGACGAGGTGCAGAAGATGCGCGCCGACCACGATCCCATCGATCATCTGGGTGAGATGCTGGTGAGCACGGGCGCCGCCACCGAGGACGACCTGAAGGCCGTCGACCGCGAGATCAAGGACATCGTCTCCGATGCCGCCGATTTTGCCCAGGACAGCCCCGAGCCCGATGCCGCCGAACTGTTCACCGAGGTGTATGCCTGATGTCGATCGATATCCTCATGCCGGCGCTGTCGCCGACCATGGAAGAAGGCACCCTCGCCAAATGGCTGGTGAAGGAAGGCGATACGGTCAGCTCCGGCGACGTGCTGGCCGAGATCGAGACCGACAAGGCGACCATGGAGCTCGAATCGATCAATGACGGCAAGGTCGCCAAGATCCTGGTGCCCGAAGGCACCGAGGGCGTGAAGGTCAACGCGGTCATCGCCCGCCTGGTCGAGGAAGGCGAGAGCTCGGACGCCGCCGCGGCCAAGCCCGCGCCCAAGGCGCCGAAGGCGGAAGCCAAGGCCGAAGCGCCCGCCGGGACCGAGGCAAAGCCCACCGCGAAGGCCGAACCCGCGCTGAAGGATCCCGAAATCCCCGCCGGCACCGAGATGGTCGAGATGACCGTCCGCGAGGCGCTGCGCGATGCCATGGCCGAGGAGATGCGCCGCGACGACAAGGTGTTCCTTATGGGCGAGGAAGTCGGCCAGTACCAGGGCGCCTACAAGGTCTCGCAGGAGCTACTGCAGGAGTTCGGCGAAAAGCGCGTCATCGACACGCCGATCACCGAGCACGGCTTCACCGGCCTCGGTGTCGGCGCGGCCATGGCTGGCCTGAAGCCCATCGTCGAGTTCATGACGTTCAATTTCGCCATGCAGGCGATCGACCACATCATCAATTCTGCGGCCAAGACCCGCTACATGTCGGGCGGCATGATCAGCGTGCCGATCGTGTTCCGCGGCCCCAACGGATTCGCCTCGAGGGTCGCGGCCCAGCATTCCCAGTGCTATGCCAGTTGGTACGGCCACGTGCCCGGACTGAAGGTGGTCGCGCCCTATTCGGCGGCCGACGCCAAGGGCCTGCTGAAGTCGGCGATCCGCGATCCCAATCCGGTGGTGTTCCTCGAGCAGGAGCTGCTCTACGGACGCAAGTTCGAGGTGCCCAAGCTCGACGACTACACCGTGCCGATCGGCAAGGCCAAGGTCGTCCGGGAAGGCAAGGACGTCACCCTGATCAGCTTCTCCTACACCATGCTCGCCGTGCTGGACGCGGCGGAAAAGCTTGCGGCGGAGGGCATCGACGCCGAGGTGATCGACCTGCGCACCATCAGGCCGCTCGACGCGGAAACCCTCGTCGCGTCGGTGAAGAAAACCAACCGCGCCGTCGTGGTCGAGCAGGGCTGGACCGCCTATGGCGTGACCTCGGAAGTGTCGTCGGTGCTGATGGAGCAGGCGTTCGACTGGCTCGACGCGCCGGTGCTGCGCCTGGGCGGCGCCGACGTGCCCATGCCCTATGCGGCCAGCCTGGAGAAGGTCGCCATCGTCCAGCCCGAGGATGTGGTCAAGGCGGCCAAGACCGTCTGCTACAAGGCCTGATCCGAATGGCTATATCGATCACCATGCCGGCGCTCTCGCCCACCATGGAAGAGGGCAACCTCTCCAAATGGCGGGTGAAGGAGGGCGACACGGTC